>NZ_JCAFRX010000004.1:0-477103 GCF_059368615.1 Stenotrophomonas sp. YJH_SMC_40
GGCGGGGTGGGTCCGGTTGCGGGGGGCGCTGCAAGTCCCCCTCCGGGGCCCGGCCCAGCCGCTGGCGGCTGTGCGTTCGGGCGCTTGCGAAGCAGTGCTTCGCAAGCAAAGCGCCCTCACCCATGTAAGCTCGGTCGCCGCTTGCTCGTGGGCGCAGTTCTGCGCACACGGCAAGACCGGGGTTGGGCGTCCTGCCCAACCCGCCCGAGGCATGCCTCGGGCCCATGCGGCTCACGCCCCCGCAACCGGACCCACCCCGCCTTCGACAGTTTCCGGAGATCTGTCGGTATCGGGTTGTGGGTAGGTGTCGACCTTGGTCGACACAGTAGATCCATGCCATGCATGGATGAATCACGATTGAAAAACGCTCAACCGACTTCGTACAGCTCCAGCGGCAGGTCGTCGGGGTCGGCGAAGAAGGTGAAGCGTCGGCCGGTGTATTCGTCCACGCGGATTGGTTCGCAGGCGACACCATGCGCGGCCAGGTGCTGGATGAAGGGTTCCAGTGCAGCGACCCGGAACGCGAGGTGGCGCAGACCCTGGGCCTCTGGGCGGCTGGGACGGGACGGCGGCGAGGGGAAGGAGAACAGTTCCAGCTGGCCGCCGTCGGGCAGGGCCAGATCGAGCTTCCAGGAATCGCGTGCGGCGCGGTGGTTCTCGGCCAGCACGCGCAGGCCGAGGATGCGCACGTAGAAGTCCTTCGAGCGTGCGTAGTCGCTGCAGATCAGTGCGGCGTGGTGGATGCCCAGCAGGGCGTCGGAACCGGGGGTCATTGCAGGGTGTCCAGCCAGCGCTGGGCGATCTTCTGCGCCAGCGGATAGGGTTCGGGGGCGTTGCGGTTGGTCAGCACGATCACGGTCAGGTGCTTCTCCGGGTGGCGCACGATCACGTTGCGGAAGCCGATGCTCTCGCCGCTGTGCCATTGCACCGGACCATTCAGCCGCCAGCCGAAGCCGTAGTGCGGCACATCCGGTTCGGGCGTCGATGTCGCGGGGCTGAACATCGCCCAGCGCGAGGCCTTCGACAGCAGGCGGTCGTCGTACAGCGCGGCATCCCAGCGGGCGAGATCGTCCAGCGAGGAGTAGATCCCGCCGTCTCCCAGTACGGCGCTGGTAGTGCTCTGGTCGGTGCGCTGCCAGCGGCCATCGATCCGGCTGTAGCCATAGGCGCGTGCGGCGACCGTGTCCACGCCGTCCTGGTGGGCCACGGTATGCGTCATGCCCAGCGGGCGGAAGATGCGTTGTTGCAGGAAGGCGGCGAAATCCTGGCCGGATGCGCGGCCCACGATCAGTGCCAGCAGTGCATAGCCGCTGTTGCTGTAGCGGTACTGCGTGCCCGGCGCGAAGTTCAGCCGGTCCTGGCGCGACAGCAGGGCCAGCACATCGGCATCGTGTACCTGCCGCGTGTCTGCCGGGTCCATCAGGTCTTCGTAGTCGAGCAGGCCGCTGGTATGCGAGAGCAGGTGGCGGAGGGTGATGCCCGCTGCAGCCGGTGGCAGCTCGGGCAGCCACTGCCGCGCCGGCTGGTCCAGCCCGAGCCGGCCGTCTTCCACCAGCAGCAGCACCGTCGCAGCGGTGAACTGCTTGCTGACCGAGGCCAGCCGGAAGTTGCTGGCGGCTGTGACCGGGGTGCCGTCTTCGACCACCGCAAGGCCGTAGCCACGGCGGAACACCGGCTGCCCGTCATGCAGCACCAGCACTGCGGCGCCGGGCACCTGGCCATCGTAGGCCTGCATCAGGCCGTCGATACCGGCATCCGGTGGGGTCAGCACCGGTGCGGCGGCGCCCGCCAGAGGCAGCAGGCCCAGCACGGCGGCGAACAGGGCGACGGCAGGGCGCATGGTGGCTCCGGAAGCGTCAGGGCGAAGGTGTGGGCGCAGCGCTGGCCGGCTGTGCCATCCAGCGCTCCATCTTGCGGTCCAGCACGTCCAGAGGCATCGAGCCGTCTTTCAGCAGTTCTGCATGGAAGCGGCGCAGATCGAAGGCTGCGCCCTGGCGTGCCTTGGCCTTGTCGCGCAGGGCGACGATGGTGGTCAGGCCGGCGACGTTCGACAGTGCCTGGCCGGGCTGGGCCATGATCCGCTCGACTTCGGCGTTGGCGTCATCGCTGCTCATGTCCACCGTCTTCTGCAGGTAGGCCACGGCCTGCTGCTTGCTCCAGCCCTGTGCATTGACGCCGGTGTCGGCGACGACGCGCGCGGCGCGCAGCAGGCGTGAGTACAGGTAGCCGATACGGTCGTAGGGATCGGTGTAGACGCCGAGGTCTTCACCCAGCGTTTCGGCGTACAGGCCCCAGCCTTCGACGAACGCAAGATCGCCACCGAGGCGACGGAAGCGCGGCAGCTTGGCCAGCTCCTGCTGCAGGCCCAGTTGCACGTGATGGCCGGGAATCGCTTCATGCAGGTACTGCACCGGCACGCTCCAGCGCTTGCGGCTGGGCAGGTCGCGGGTGTTGATGTACAGCACGCCGGGCTGCCCGGGCGGCGACGGCTGGTAGGCGGCAGCGGCGGCGGTCAGCGCCCGTTCCGGTTCCACCGCGCGTACTTCCAGCGCGGACTTCGGCAGCGTATCGAGCACCTGCGGCAGGCGCGCGTTGACCTGCTGCTGCACCTGGCGGTAGCGGCTGATCAGTGCATTGGCATCGCTGTACTGGAACTGGCGATCGTTGCGCATGCTGCGCAGCAGCTTTGCCGGCGTGCCACGCAGCTTGGCGTCCTTCATCACCGTGGCGATCTGTGCCTGCAGTTCCTGCACGCGTTGCTCGCCCAGCGCGTGCAGCTGCGCGGCGGTCTGGTCGCTGGCGGTGGTCTGCACGATCAGGTTGGCGTACCAGGCCTGGCCGTCGGGCAGCGCGCCCATGCCGCTGCTGGCGCGTGTGGCCGGCAGGTACTCGGTGGCGATGAAGCCGCGCAGGGCGCGGTAGGCGGGCATGATGCGCAGTTCGATCATGCGCTTGTACTCGGCACTGATGCGCGCCTTGTCTTCGGCCGCAATCGTGTTCGGCATGGTGCGGATCGGCGACCAGAAGATGCTCTCTTCAGCGGTCGGCTTGATCACCGCATCCAGCTGCGGCAGCACCTTCTCCATCAGGTCGCGCGGCTGCACCACGCCGGCCTTCATGCCCTGGCGCATGTTGTCGATGGCCTGGTCGAACAGTTCGGGAATGCCGAGCGAGCGGCGCGACCAGGTGTCGTAGTCCTGCACGGTGTTGAACGGCTGCGCGCCGGCGCCGGAGCCGAGGATCGCCATGATGCTGCCAATGTTGTAGTACTGGCTGATCGGCATCATCCAGCTCGGGTAGCGCTCGGCAGCCAGCGAGGCGCGCGCGTCACGTACGAAGATCTCGTAACTGAGCAGGTCCTGGCCCTGCAGGCCATCGCTGCCGAGTTTTTCGACCTTGCCCAGCCACTGCGTGGTGAAGTCGTGCGACTGCTGGCGCCAGGCGGCGGACAGGATGTTGGGCAGCTGGTCGTTGTAGCGCGGTTCGCCCTGGAACGTGGCCTGCAGCGGGTTCAACCGCATCGAGGCATCCCAGTACTCGTCGTACAGCCGTTCCAGCTGCACCTGCTTGGGCACGGCACGGGCCGGTGCGACCGGACGCGGCGCAGCGCGGCGCGCCGAACTGCCACGGGCCGGTGCGGTGGCACGGGCGGGCCTGGCCTTGGGCTTGGCGGCCTGGCGGGTCTGCGCAGCGGCAGGGCGGCTGGCCTTCTTCTTCGCTGCTTCGGCCGACGGCATGGCACTGAACAGGAACAGCGCGGCAATGGCAGCGGCCAGGACGCGGGGGGAATACGGCATCAAGAAGCTTCCGTGGAACACAGATCGTGGAGCTTGCACGATCCTCGCGCGTACGGCCAGCGTGAAGACGCAGTCAGCTTGGCGGCGCTGGGGCTTCAGTCAGCCGCAGCGGCGGCACGCAGTGCCGCCGCGCGATCGGCGCCCAGATAGCGGGTGATGGCACGCCGCATCAGGTACAGCAACGGAATCAGGGCGACCGCAAAGCCCATCTTGTACACGTAGTTGACGCTGGCGACCGCAAGGAACAGCGAGGTCGGCCAGTGTTGCGGGCCCAGCACGAAGGCGATCCAGATCACCACGAAGCTGTCCACCACCTGCGAGATCGCGGTCGATCCGGTCGCACGCAGCCACACGTGGCGTTCGCCGGTGGCCTGGCGGATGCGGTGGAACACCGCCACGTCGATCAGCTGGCCGAGCAGGAAGGCCACCAGCGAACCGGCGATGGTCCACATGCCCTGGCCGAACACGGCTGCGAACGCGGCCTGGTAGTCGGGCACACCGTGGCCATCCATCGACGTGACCCACCAGCTGGCCGGCGCCAGCGAAATGGCCGCGAAGGCGAACAGGAAGCCGTAGCCGATCAGCACCACCGCCAGCCACGAGATGAAGCGCACGCCGCGCTTGCCGAAAAACTCGTTGATGGTGTCGGTCATGATGAACACCACCGGCCACAGCAGGGTACCGGCGGTGAAGCTGAGCGAGCCGGTCTGGCCGAACAGGTTCCAGTTCAGCGGGGCGATGCCCAGGGTGTCTTCCAGCGCGAAGATCTTCACCCCGATCAGCTCGGCCAGCACCGCATTGCCGCAGAAGAACGCGGCCAGCACGATGAACAGCAGGACCGCGCGGTCCTGCAGCGGGCGCTCGATCGGCGCCGGGGTCATTCGGTGCGTTCGCCGGTGCGTTCGCCGGCGCGGGTGAACGGCACGCTGGACGGTGCGACGGCGCCGCCGGAAATGATGAAGCTCATGGCCTGGTCGACGGTCCAGTCAGTCGGGGTCAGCAGTTCCACCGGCACGATTTCCAGGTAGCCCGAGGTCGGGTTCGGCGTGGTCGGTACATACACCGCGGCCAGCTCACGGTCGGTGCCGTGTTCCTTGATCACGCGGGTGACCAGTCCGACCGATTTCATGTCGCGGTGCGGGAAGTCGATCAGCACCACGCGCTGGGTGCTACCCGGTTCGGTCTGCAGCATGTCCAGCAGCTTCTTTGCGCTGTCGTAGATGATGCTGGCCAGCGGAATGCGCTTGATGACCGCGCCCACCCAGCGCAGCAGGCGCTGGCCGAGCACGCGGCGGCTGGCCACGCCCACCGCCAGGATCACCAGCAGGGTGGCCAGCAGGGCGATGGTGTCCTGGATCCATTCGGCGCGGACCCAGCCGAGGTAGTGCGGGAAGCTTGTCGCGATCTGCTCGGACAGCGGTACCACCAGCGGGCTGGAAATGCCCGACAGCAACACGAACACGAACTTGACCACGACCCAGGTCAGCCAGATCGGCAGCAGGGTCAGCAGGCCGGTCAGGAACAGGCGCTGCAGGGAGGGGCGGGGGACCAGGGCGGGGGCTTCGAGCGACATGTGCGCATTGTAGCGGTCACTGCCGGTCGATTACGCTGGTGGATCGACTGCGGCAACGAGCCATGGAAGGGAAGCTGTGTTGAAGATTCTGCGCGGACTGGGCTGGACCCTGGCGGGCCTGCTGCTGTTGACCATCGTGGTGTGGTGCGCCTCACGCATGTGGCCGGTGCCGGAATCGCGGTTGCAGGCGCAGCAACGGCTGGAAGCGCGGCTGCCGGCGAGCGGGCGCAACGGTTATGCCCTGTTGTGGACGCTGCCGTTCGACGATCTGGATGCCCGCCAGCGCGAGCAGGCGTTGGCCGAGGACGTGCGCCGTTGGGAGGCCGACCTGCGGGGCAGCAGCGGCGGCCAGACACACCTGGTGGCCAACCATGCCGAGCTGCGCTCGCGGCCCGGTGCCAGTTGTGGGCCGGCCGCCAGCGGCTGCCTCGCCCAGGTCCGCGCGGACCCGCAACGCTTCGTGGAGGCCCATGCCGGGCACCAGCAGTTGCACGCGCGGCTGGATCAGCTCGCCGAAGCAGACTACTTCGTATCGCCGTTCCAGCCGAAGGGCGAGGGCATCCTGGTGCCGATGCCGACCTACGGGCTGGTGGTCGATGCCACCAGCGCACGCGCGCTGGCGTTCGTACAGGGTGACATCGACGGTGCCCTGCGCGGCAGCTGCCGGGGAGTGCAGCTGGGCCGGCGGCTGGTGCCCGGTGGCAGCTATCTGGTCGAAAGCATCATCGGCGCCAGCCTGGTACAGGCCAACGCGCAGCTGCTGGCCGACATGCTGGTCGAACTGCCTGCCGATCACCCGCTGCCGGCCGAATGCGAACAGGCCATGCAGCCGATGCGGGCCGACGAGCAGAGCCTGTGCCGTGCGATGCAGGGCGAGTATGCGATGAACCGGGTGGCGATCGAGACCTCGGCGCGGGAATTCGGCGGCGCGCTGGTACTGGACCGCAGCAGCACCCTGGCCCGTGCGGCCGGCAATCTCGGTTGGGCCTGTGGCGCGACGGCGACCGCTGCGCTGGAGGCGGACCGTCCGTTGCCGGCACCGGCGCCGCCGCAGCGTGACTTTGGTTGCCTGTCGAACGTCATGGGCTGCCTGTTGACCGACATTGCGGGTCCGGTCTATCCGGCCTATTCGTCGCGCACCCAGGACGCCGCGGCGATGCTGCGCCTGCTGGGTGCACAGCGCTGGCTGCGGCAGCAGCCGGGGGATCCGGTGGATGCCCTGCAGCGGTTGCCGGCGCAGTTCGCCTCGCCGGTGCGGGTGCCGCGCTTGTCGGCGGATGGCCGCCATCTGCAGGTGCCGCGCCGCTCGCCGTCCCGCAGCAACGACGAAAGCCCGTGGCTGTCGGTGCCGCTGCAGGCGGAGCCAGCTTCGACTGCGTTGGCGCGCGATTGAGGCGCGCTCAGCGTGCGTGTGGCTTCAACCGCAGGTACACCTGCTTGCGGACTTGGGCGACCACTTCGCCGCTTTCATCGATCACGTCGTTGCTGAACCAGCGCAGCACCTTCTCGCCACTGGCCGCTTCGGCGCGCAGTTCGTCCAGCAGCGCGTCGTCGATGCGGAACGACGTCCGCACGATGCCACGGCCCGGCTTGAGGAAGTCGATGGCGCCGGCGCGGTCCCACACGTAGTAGTCGCGGCCGAGGATGTGCAGCAGGCCGAGCATCCAGAACGGATCGGTCATCGCGAACAGGCTGCCGCCGAAGTGGGTGCCGACGTAGTTGCGGTTCCATGGCCGCAGGCGCAGCTCGACATCAATCTGCCGGTAGTCGGGGGTGATGCGGGTGACGTGGATGCCGGTGAACAGGAAGGGCGGCCAGAGGTTGATGCCGAAGCGGAACAGACGGGCGTTCATGCGGATCCGGGGGCGCTGGGCGAGGTGTCCAGTCTAACCATTCGCATGCGTATGTTGCACCCGGTGGCACCGGTCACGCGCCGCCGTCGATCACATACCCGTCGCGCCCGTTGGCTTTGGCCTGGTACAGCGCGGTGTCGGCCCCTTCGACGAAATGATGCGGATGCAGCCCGCCTTCCGGTACCCGGGTGAACACGCCGATGGTGAGCGTCACCCGGTCGTCGCTGCCGTCACCGTGTACCGGCAATGCACGTACGCAGTCGATCAGGTCCTGGATGACAAGCCGCGCGCCTTCGGCCGGGGTATCGGGCAATACCAGCGCGAATTCATCGCCACCGTAACGCGCGGCCATGTCGCGCGGACGCCGCGCATGCGCGCCGATCAACCGGGCGACGTCCCGCAGCACGCGGTCGCCGACCTGGTGGCCATGGCGGTCGTTGTGGCGCTTGAAGTGGTCGACATCAATCAGCGCCAGGCTCAGTGGCTTGCCGTTGCGTCGTGCGGCGTCGCATTCCTGCTGCAGCGCCTGTTCGAAACGCAGGCGATTGCCAAGGCCGGTCAGTGCGTCGCGGTTGGCCTGCCGGTGCCAGGCCGAAATCCGCCAGATCGCCCAGGCCAGCAGTACCAGCAGGACGCCCAGCAGGGCGGTGGCTGGCGCCCACCAGAGGTTGCTGGTGCGCAACAGCAACCAGCTCAGCAGAGGGGCAAGCGGCAGCGAACTCAGCGCCGCCAGCCACGGCAGGCGCAGGCCGAGCAGGATCACGCACAGCGCCACCAGCACAGCGCTGATGGTGTGCTGCCAGAAGCGGGGCAGCACCTCGATCTGCTTGTGCTGCAGCAGCATCGAGGCGATGTTGGCCTGGTACTCGCTGCCGCTCATCCAGAACTCGCGGGTGGTCGGGGTCAGCAGGCGCGGCGCGATGCCGCTGGCGGTCATGCCGACGATGATGCGGCGGCCATGCAGCATCGCCATGTCCACGTGGCCATCGAGCACGTCTGCGTAGGAAACCTGCGGCAACTGCTCGGGAGGTCCGGCATAGCGCACCCGCACGTAGTCGTTGCGCCGCCATTGATAGGGCGAGCCCACCTCGGGATCAGGGTCGGGCAGTCCGCGCACCGCGCCCGCGGGCAGGCCGGTCAGGGCCAGCCCGAGCGCCGGCCAATGCGCCTTGCCGATGCCCGCATGCAGGTAGATGCCGCGGGCGACGCCGTCGCTGTCCACCTCAACGTCGGTGTGGCCGATGGCGGCGGCACTGGCCGCGATCTGCGGAACCGGCAGCATTTCCTCGGCCATGCGATCACCGGCTGCCGGTGCGGCCAGCACCGGCAGCACCACCCGGCCATTGCGACGGATGGCCGCGGCCAGCGCGTCGTCCTGGCGGCTGTCGCGGCGGTCCGGCTCGGACAGCATCAGATCCAGCGCGACCCGTTCGGCACCGGCATCGGTCAGGCGATCCAGCAACCGGGCGTGGACCGAGCGTGGCCACGGCCATTGGCCGATGCGTTGCAGGCTGCCTTCGTCGATGGCCACGATCAGCACGCTCGGGTCGGGTCGATAGTCCCAGTTGCCGACCATCGCGTCGTAGGTGGCCTCGTCCTGCCGCCACAGCCATTGGCCCTGGCTGGCGACGAGGGTCAGTATCCCGGCCAGCATGGCCAGCAGGACCCGCTTCGACCACGGCAGCGGCGAGCGCCTCACAACAGCAGCCACAGCAGCAGGGCACCGCCGCCGGTGCCATAGCAGAGGCGACACGGCAGGGCGATCTGCTGGGCAGGCGAGAACTCGCCGGCATGGCCGTCATCGTCGATGTACTGCACGCGCACGTGCAGGGTGCCGCGCCACGGGCGCTTGAAGCTGACCTGCGGTTCGGCCACGGTTTCGTCGACCAGGGGTGCCTTGAAGTCGCCGCGGCGGTCGACCTGCACGCGATAGCGCTGGCCGTCGCTGCCGGCCTGCCAACGCAGGGTCAGTTCACCGTGCGCGGCCTCGGGCGGTTGCAGCGCAGGATCGACCGGCTCGTTGCTCAGCTGCAGTGGCAGGGCCTGGCCATAGCGCCCCTGGTGCCCATCGGCACCGCGGGAGGCGATCCGCCAGAAGTAGTGACCCGGCGGCAATGGCTGCGCCAGGCGCAGGTCGGTGCCAGTGCTGGTCTGTTCCTGCAGTGGCTGTACGAAGGTGGAATCAGCCGCGATCTGCAGCACGCTGCTGCGCGCACCGGGGGCCTGGCTCCAGCGGAAACGCGGGCGGTCGCTGTTGATTGTCTGTCCATGCAGCGGGGCCAGGGTCAGCGGCGGTGGAGGCTGGTCGCTGAGTTCGAAGTCGGCACTGGCGTCGATGCCTTCCACACCCTGCGCATCGACCGCGCGCAGCAGGATGCGCAGCTGGCCCGGCGGCAGATTGCCGATGGCCAGGCGGGTATCGGGGGTGGTGGCAGCGAACAGCAGGATCTCCGGCGTGGCTGCCTCTACCACTTCAACGCGGTAATGCGCGGCGCCGGTGACCGGAGTCCATGCCAGCAGCGTCGGCAACGGGGCCAAGCGCAGTTCATCGTTGCGCAGCTGCGGTGCCGGCAGCAGTACGGAGACTGCGTCCGGAGCGGCGTCTGCGCTGGCGCTGCGGGTGGCCTGTCCGGGCTGGACCATGCGCTGGCCATGGGCGTTGCCGACCTGCACCTTGCCCTGCAGGACCTCGGTGGCCGCGACATCACGACCGTCGCCGGCACTGACCCGGAAGACGGTGCCGCGCACGCTGCTGGTGGCGGTGGGCGCGTCGATGATGTAGCGCGATGCCGGGCCGCGCGCGGGCGTCACCCGATTGCTGGCGCGGCCCTGCTGCAGGCGCAGGCGGGTGTCGACCATGCCGGTGTGGCCATAGCGGCTGAGCTGGTCCAGGCGCAGGCGCGAGTACTCACGCAGCTGCAGGCGCGACGCATCGGCAAATTCCAGCGTGACGCTGGATTCGCCCTCGGTCTGTACGGTGTCTCCGATATGCAGCTGCTCGCCGGCCTGGATGGCGCGGCTGGCGCTGCCGTCCCCACTGGACAGTTCGACCTTGCCGCGGACCGAGAGCACCCGCGCCGGTGCCGGTTCGATGCGCAGCCAGCTGATGGGGAAACGCAGCAGCTGGCCGGGCGGCAGCCGGTAGGGATTGTCGATTCGGTTGTGCTGCTGGAGCTGTTGCCAGCGCACCGAGGGTTTCAGATACACGCCACCCAGATCCCACAGGGTGTCGCCGGGGCGGACCCGGTAGTTCCAGTCCTGCGCGGCGGCGATGGCCGGCAGCAGAAGGAGGGCACAGAGCAGGGCGCCCTGGAAGCGCATGGCAAACAACAGCGAGCGGACGAAGGTCACAGTTTTGCAATCCCGGCAATGCGGGGGTGCAGCTGCAAGACCCCATGGCCCCGACCTCATCCCCCCGAACGGATCGTGGCGGCCCTACGGCCGCCATCGTGCGCATTATTGCCCGCGTCCAGTGCAGGGATTCTGAACGAACCCGGCTTCCGTTCAGAACAGCAGGGAGGCCATCCTGCGGCGGTACTGGCCGACCAGGTCCTCGTCCGAGATCACATTGAAGGCATCGATCAGCGCTTTGCGCGGCAGGCCTTCCTCGAAACTCCGGTCGATCCGCAGCATTTCCAGGAACTGCGCCAGCGCGGCTTCGTCATGGCCGCCGAGCAGCAGCTGCACGCCGCGCAGGTGGCGAGCCTTGAGGTCATTGCCGTTGGCGGCGATGCGCGCGTCCAGCACCTCGGCGGCCGGGGCGTCCTTCAGGGCGGCGGCAAAGGACAGCCGGGCGCGGGCGCGCACGGCGCGGTCGTCGGTGGCCAGGTTGGCGGGCAGGCCGTCGATCAGCGTACCGGCTTCGTCCACGCCGCCGATCTGCAGCAGGGCCAGGGCCAGGTCGAGCTTCAGCTCGTCCTTGTCCGGCTCGGCGGCGATCTGCGCACGCAGTACGTCCACCTGTGCCTGCGGATCCAACGGCGCTTCGTCCTCGGCGGCAGTGTCGCCGACGTCGGCCGGCACGATGCCGTGCTGGGCCAGGAACTCACGCAGCTGGCCTTCCGGGATGGCGCCGGGGAAGCCGTCCACCAGCTGGCCGCCCTTGACCAGGAACACGGTCGGCACCGAGCGGATCTGGAAGGCGGCGGCGATCTGCTGTTCCTTGTCGACATCGACCTTGGCCAGCTCGAAGGCACCGTTGTATTCGGCGGCCAGTTTTTCCAGCATCGGGCCCAGGGTCTTGCAGGGGCCGCACCACGTGGCCCAGAAGTCGACCAGCACCGGCGTCTGCAGCGACTTCTGCAGGACTTCGGCCTCGAAGGTCGCAGTGGTGGCGTCGAATACGTAGGTCGTCTCGGTCATGGGGGAGGCATCGATTGGCGTCTGGAGACCGATTCTATGGTGACGATCGATGCCAGTCTCAACCCGGACTGCGGCAAATGCCCGACAATGCGTCGTTCCCGCCGCCGTTGCTCCTGGAGCCTGCATGACCTCCCCGTCTTCCCTGTTGCGTCTGTCCGGCCCCGCCGCCGCACTGCTGTTCGTGCTGGCGGTGCTGGGCTTCGGCACCGGCCTGGAAGGTTATGCACAGGCGCGGCACCCGGTGGCCCTGCTGGGCGCACACGGCGTGCCGCACGCGTTGGCCTTCAATCTGCTTGGCTTCGTACTGCCGGGCCTGTTGGCGGTGGTAGTGGCCGAGTGCCTGCGCCGACAGCTGCCGGCCAGTGCTGGCTGGGCGCCGCGGGTGGGCAGCCAGATGCTGTTGCTGGGCGGACTGGCCTTCACCGCGATGGGCTTGATGCCGCTGGATGTGGACGATCTGCACGGGCCGGCCAGCCAGCTGCACGCCAGTGCCTGGATGATCTGGGTGCTGGGCTTCGTCGCCGGCACCCTGTTGCTGGGCATCTCGCAGCTGCGCCAGACGCACGGCCGCGCCCTGGGCGGGGTGGCGCTCGCCTGTGGCGTGCTGGCGGCGCTGGCTGCCTTTGCGCTGCAGGGCGTGCTGCCGGCGCCGCTGGCACAACGGCTTGCATTCGCCTGCTGGGCGGTCTGGCTGGCGCTGGCCCTGCCTCTGTCGCGACCGCGCTGAGATCGGCTCCGGGCGCTGGCGACGCCGGCGGTCGGCGGGCAGGATTGGAGACGTTTGCCGCACTGCGGTACGCTGTACCGCTTTGCCGCCGCATCCGCGTGTTCCATGACCAGCGCTGAAACCAACGCCTACGACCCGCAGCAGGTTGAATCCGCCGCCCAGAAGTACTGGGACGCCACCCGTGCCTTCGAAGTCGACGAGACTTCGGACAAGCCGAAGTACTACTGCCTGTCGATGCTTCCGTACCCGTCCGGTGCGCTGCACATGGGCCACGTGCGCAATTACACCATCGGCGACGTGATCAGCCGCTACAAGCGCATGACCGGCCACAACGTACTGCAGCCGATGGGCTGGGACGCGTTCGGCCTGCCTGCGGAGAACGCGGCAATCAAGAACAAGACCGCACCGGCGGCCTGGACCTACAAGAACATCGAGCACATGCGTGGCCAGTTCAAGGCCATGGGCTATGCGGTGGACTGGTCGCGCGAATTCGCCACCTGCCGCCCGGACTACTATGTCCACGAACAGCGCATGTTCACGCGCCTGATGCGCAAGGGCTTGGCCTACCGCCGCAATGCGGTGGTGAACTGGGATCCGGTCGACCAGACCGTGCTGGCCAACGAGCAGGTCATCGATGGCCGTGGTTGGCGTTCCGGCGCGCTGGTCGAGAAGCGCGAGATCCCGCAGTGGTTCCTGCGCATCACCGATTACGCCCAGGAACTGCTGGACGGCCTGGATGAACTGGACGGCTGGCCGGATTCGGTCAAGACCATGCAGCGCAACTGGATCGGCCGCTCCGAGGGCCTGGAAATCCAGTTCGACGTGCGTGATGTCGACGGCAGTGCGCTGGATCCGCTGCGCGTGTTCACCACCCGTCCGGATACCGTGATGGGCGTGACCTTCGTGTCGATCGCCGCCGAACATCCGCTGGCCCTGCATGCGGCGAAGAACAACCCGGAACTGGCTGCGCTGCTGTCGGAAATGAAGCAGGGTGGCGTGTCCGAGGCCGAGCTGGAAACCCAGGAAAAGCGCGGCATGGACACCGGCCTGCGTGCCATCCATCCGGTCACCGGCGAAAAGGTGCCGGTGTGGGTCGCCAACTTCGTGCTGATGGGCTACGGCACCGGTGCGGTGATGGCTGTTCCGGGCCACGACCAGCGCGACAATGAAGTGGCAAACAAGTACGGCCTGCCGATCAAGCAGGTGATCGCGCTGAAGGATCCGCGCAACGACGACGAGCGCACCTGGGATGGTGCCCGCTGGCAGGACTGGTACAGCGACAAGAACCGTGCCTTCGAGCTGGTCAACTCGGCCGAATTCGATGGGCTGGATTTCCAGGGCGCCTTCGAAGCCCTGGCCGAACGCTTCGAGCGCAAGGCCCAGGGCCAGCGCCGCGTCAACTATCGCCTGCGCGACTGGGGCGTGAGCCGCCAGCGCTACTGGGGTTGCCCGATTCCGGTGATCTACTGCGACAAGTGCGGTGCGGTGCCGGTGCCGGAAGAGCAGTTGCCGGTGGTGCTGCCGGAGGACGTGGCGTTCTCGGGGACTGGTTCGCCGATCAAGACCGATCCGGAATGGCGCAAGACCACCTGCCCGGAATGCGGCGGCGCGGCCGAGCGCGAGACCGACACCTTCGACACCTTCATGGAGTCGAGCTGGTACTACGCCCGCTACACCTCGCCGGGTGCCCGTGATGCGGTCGACAAGCGCGGCAATTACTGGTTGCCGGTCGACCAGTACATCGGCGGCATCGAGCACGCGATCCTGCACCTGATGTATTTCCGCTTCTACCACAAGCTGCTGCGCGACGCGCGGATGGTGGACAGCAACGAACCGGCACGCAACCTGCTGTGCCAGGGCATGGTGATCGCCGAGACCTACTACCGCCCGAACCCGGACGGCTCGAAGGACTGGATCAATCCGGCCGATGTGGAAGTGCAGCGCGACGAGCGCGGCCGCATCACTGGCGCCACGCTGATCGCCGACGGCCAGCCGGTGGTGGTCGGTGGCACTGAAAAGATGTCCAAGTCGAAGAACAACGGCGTGGACCCGCAGGCGATGGTCGACAAGTACGGTGCCGACACCGTGCGCCTGTTCTCGATGTTCGCCGCCCCGCCGGAACAGTCGCTGGAGTGGAACGAAGCCGGCGTGGACGGCATGGCGCGCTTCCTGCGCCGCCTGTGGGCCCAGGTGCAGAAGCACGCCGCCGACGGTGCCGCCCCGGCGCTGGACGTGGCCGCGCTGGACGCCAACCAGAAGGCACTGCGTCGCAAGACCCACGAGACCATCGGCAAGGTCGGTGACGACTATGGCCGTCGCCACAGCTTCAACACCGCCATCGCGGCGGTGATGGAACTGATGAACGCGCTGGCCAAGTTCGAGGACGGCAGCGAGCAGGGCCGTGCGGTGCGCCAGGAAGCGCTGCAGGCCATCGTGCTGCTGCTGAACCCGATCACCCCGCATGCCAGCCACGCCCTGTGGCAGGTGCTGGGCCATGGCGAGACGCTGCTGGAAGACCAGCCGTTCCCGCAGGCCGACGCCGGTGCGCTGGTGCGCGACGCGCTGACCCTGGCCGTGCAGGTCAACGGCAAGCTGCGTGGCACCATCGAGGTGGCCGCCGATGCTGCACGCGAGCAGGTCGAAGCACTGGCTCTGGCCGAGCCGAATGCGGCCAAGTTCATGGAAGGCCTGACCGTGCGCAAGATCATCATCGTGCCGGGCAAGATCGTGAACATCGTCGCTGCCTGATGCATCCTGGGCCGGTCACCCACGCGGTGGCCGGTACCTTCCCGGTGCGGGGCCATGCACTTGATGGCCCTGCATTCACGCGGCTTCGGGCAGGCTGTGTGTTGCCGTGATCGCCCGGCTCCGCCAGACTGTCTCCATGACCCGAATCCTGCTTGCCCTCGTTCTTGTCCTCGGCCTTGCCGGCTGCGGTTTCCATCTGCGCAACAAGCTGATGCTGCCGACCGACACGGCGCCGGTGAAGGTGGTCTCCACCGCGCCTTACAGCGAACTGGTCAAGCTGCTCAATCGCAGCCTGCTGGCATCCGGTGCCAAGCTGGCCGACGAGGACAGCAAGGGGCCCAGTACCCAGCTCCAGGTGCTGTCCGAACGCTGGGGCGACCTGCCGATCGCCATCGACTCGCAGGGCCGTGCGCAGGAGTACAGCCTGCGCTATGCGGTGATCTTCATCTTCCGTCGCGAGGATGGCAGCGAGCTGGTGCCGCAGCAGGTGATCGAACTGTCGCGTGACTACGTGTCGCCGCCGACCGACGCCACCGGTACCACCACCGAACGCGAAATCCTGGCCGATGAGCTGCGACGGGAAATGTCCGCGTCGATCATCCGCCGCATCGACAGCGTAGTGCGCGCCGAGATCGAGAAGGGCGGCAGCCTGACGGCGCCGAAGGCCAAGCCGATCGAAGGGGCGGAGCCGGCCGAGCCGGTTCCCGCAGCCAAGCACTGAGTCGCGACGATGGAACTGCGTCCGGAGCAGCTGGCCAGCCAGGGCGCTGACACCCCGCTGGCGCCGGTCTACCTGATTGCCGGCCCGGAAACCCTGCGCGTGCTTGAGGCGGCCGACGCCATCCGTGCACGCGCACGCGCCGCCGGCATCGCCGAGCGGGAAGTGTTCGACGCCGATGGGCGTGATTTCGACTGGAACCAGCTCGACGCCAGCTTCAACGCGCCCAGCCTGTTCAGTGCCCGCCGCCTGGTCGAGGTGCGCCTGCCCAGCGGCAAGCCGGGCAAGGACGGGGCCGAGGTGATCAGCCAGTTCTGCGCCAACCCGGCGCCGGACGTGGTGCTGATGATTACCGCCAACGAATGGAGCAAGGCCCACCAGGGCAAGTGGGCCGAGGCAGTCAATCGCATCGGCGTGCTGTCGGTGGCGTGGGCGATCAAGCCGCACGAACTGCCGGACTGGATCGAGCGCCGCCTGCGTGGCAAGGGCCTGCGTGCCGATCCGGCCGCCGTGCAGCGCCTGGCCGAGCGGGTCGAGGGCAACCTGCTGGCCGCTGCGCAGGAAATCGACAAGCTGGCGTTGCTGGCCGACGGCCAGCCGCTGGACGTGGAACGGATGGAATCGCTGGTGGCCGACGCCGCCCGCTATGACGTTTTCCGGCTGCTGGAAGCCACGTTCTCCGGCCAGCCGCCGGCGGTGCTGCGCATGCTGGCGGGCCTGCGTGGCGAAGGCGAGGCGGTGGCCGCACTGATGCCAATGGTGATCCGCGAGCTGCTGGCTGGTGCCGGCCTGGCCCGGGTACAGGCGCGTGGCGGCAATCTGGCCGCCGAAATGAAATCGCGCGGCATCTGGGAATCGCGGCAAGCGCCCTACAAGCGTGCGCTGCAGCGGCACCCCGAGGGCAAGCGCTGGGAGCGTTTCGTGGCCGAGGCCGGACTGGTCGACCGCATCGCCAAGGGGCGCGCCGACGGTGATGCCTGGCTGGCGCTGGAGCGCCTGCTGGTGGCCGTGGCCGAACCGCGTGCCGTGCGCCTGCTGGCGCGGGCCTGAGTGATGAGCCTGCGGATCTATTACGGGGGCACCTTCGATCCGGTGCACCTCGGGCACCTCGCCATCGCGCGTGCTGCCCGTGACGAACTGCAGGTCGCTGTACGCATGCTGCCGGCGGCTGATCCGCCGCATCGCGCGGTGCCGGGCGCAACCGCTGACCAGCGCTTCACCATGCTCTCGCTGGCCATCGGCGATGAGCCTGGCCTGCTGCTGGACCATCGTGAACTGGACCGCGCCATACGCTTTCCCGGCCGCCCGTCCTACACCGTCGACACCCTGCGCGAACTGCGCGGCGAGCTGGGCCCCAGCCGGCCATTGGCCTGGCTGGTCGGGGCCGACAGCCTGCTGGGCCTGACCCATTGGCATGAATGGGAGGCACTGTTCGGGCTGGCCCATTTCGTGGTGGCCGAGCGCCCGGGCAGTCCCCTTCAGGCCTCGGTGGATGGCGAACTTGGCCGCGCCCTGGAAGGGCGCTGGGCCGACAACGAGCAGGCCCTGTTCGCCAGTCCGGCCGGGCGCATCCTGCGCCTGCATCATCCGCTGCGCGAGGAATCGGCCAGTGCCGTGCGTGCGCAGATCGCCGCCGGCGGCCCCTGGCGGGCGTTGCTGCCGCCGGCCGTGGCCGACTATGTGGCCGCCCATGGCCTGTACCGCTCCCCTACGTCGTGAATGCCGCCGCCCCGGCTTGCCCGTATAATCGCCCCCACGTTTATCGAGTCGATCCACTTTGAGCAACCAGACCCAGCCCCAGACCATCAAGGTCGATCTGCCCAGCCCGCCGCCGTCCGTGCCGGAACTGCTGGCCAGCGTCCGCCAAGCCACCGAAGACCTGAAGGCCAAGGACCTGGTCGAGATCGATGTGCGCGGCCGGTCCAGCGTTGCCGACTACATGATCGTCGTTTCGGGCACCTCGACCCGCCACGTCAAGTCGATCGCCGATGAAGTCGTGCGCTTTGCCAAGAATCTCGACGTGATGCCGCTGGGTGTTGAAGGCGAGCGCGAAGCCGAGTGGGTACTGGTCGACCTGGGCGACGTGATCGTGCATGTGATGCTGCCGCGCGTGCGTGAGTTCTATGCCCTGGAGCGCCTGTGGACCGTTGGCGACCAGCCGCCGTCCAGCGACGACGAAGTGGCCTGAGCCGCACGTTGATGCATCCCTTCGACGGCGCCGATGGCGCCGTCGACGTTTTGGAGGACCGTTGATGAAAGCCCGCCTGATTGCTACCGGCGAACGCGCACCCAGCTGGGTGGCGCAGGGCTTCGCCGAGTACCAGAAGCGGCTGTCGCACTGGCTGCCGTTTGATCTCGTGGAAATCGAGCCCGGCCTGCGCGGCAAGGGCCGCGATGCGCGCCGCGCCATCGAAGACGAAGGCAGGCGCGTGATCGCCGCACTGCCGAAGAATGCCTATGTGGTGGCGCTGGATGTGCCGGGCCGCCAGCTCAGTTCCGAACAGCTGGCGCAGCGGCTGGAGCATTGGCGTGGGCAGGGCAGGGACCTTGCCTTCCTGATCGGTGGCCCGGAAGGGCATTCGCCGGAAGTTTCCGCGCTGGCCGACGAAAAGTGGTCGATTGGACCATTGACGCTGCCGCACATGCTGGTGCGCCTGGTGGTGGCCGAGCAGTTGTACCGGGCCGCCGCAATGATTGCGAATCACCCCTACCATCGCGCGTGAAGAGTGGTTATACTAGTCGTCTGCCCGAATAGCTCAGCCGGTTAGAGCACTTGACTGTTAATCAGGGGGTCGTTGGTTCGAGTCCAACTTCGGGCGCCACCTTGAAGAGACCTGCATCGCAAGATGCAGGTCTTTTTTTTGCGTTGTTGTAGAGCCGAGCCCGCACTCGACTCTACAGTGCCAGCTCACCTCTGGAGAACGCTACCAGCGTAGCGATGGCCACCACCAGAATGGCGCCGAACAACACCCATTCCCAACGCGTGAATACCTGCTCACCGCGTTGCAGCCGGGTCAGTGCGAACACCACCACGCCGGGCACATACAGCAGCACCGACAGCAGCAGGTTGTCGAGGCCTCCTGCATACACCAGCCACAACGCGTAGGCACTGGCCAGCAGCGCCACAGCGAAGTCACGCCAGCGCACGCCCGGTTCACCCGCATAGGCGTCCCCGCGCCACGCCAGCTGCACGCCGAACGCGGTGGACAGGAAGTAGGGCACCAGGCTCATCGAGGCCGCCAGCAGCACCAGGCCCGTATAGCTGCCGGAGTTGACCAGCACCAGCAGCAGGAACAGCTGGATCAAGCCATTGCTCAGCCACAGCGCGTTGGCGGGCACGCCGCGCGCATTCTCGCGTCCCAGGACGGCCGGCATGGTGCCGTCGCCTGCAGCGGCGTACAGCACTTCGGCACACAGCAGCACCCAGGCCAGCAGCGCGCCGAGTACCGAAATGATCGAGCCGACGATGATCACCGTCGCGCCCCACTCGCCAACGATGGCGCGCAGCACGTAAGCCATCGACGGATTGGGCAACCCCGCCAGTTCGGCCTGCGACAGCACGCCCATCGACAGCAGGCTGACCAGCACCAGCAGCAGCCAGACGCCGAGGAAGCCGATCACCGTGGCGCGGCCGACATCGGCGCGACGGGCCGCACGCCGCGAGTAGATGCTGGCGCCTTCGATGCCGATGAATACCCACACGGTCACAAGCATCATGCCGCGCAGCTGCTGGCCGAGATCGCCGAGTGCGGGCGCGCCAAGGAAATCGGCACGGAACACATCCATGCGGAAGGCGCCGGCGGCCAGGATCAGGAACAACGTGATAGGCAGCAGCTTGGCCACCGTCACCAGGCCGTTGACGATGGCGGCGGTGCGCAGGCCGCGCAGCACCAGCAGGTGCACGGTCCAGAGAAGTAGCGACGAAGCGGCCACGGCGGCCGGGGTATTGCCTTCACCGAAGACCGGCATGAAGTGGCCGAGGCCACTGAAGATCAGCACGAAGAAGCTGGCGTTGCCGAGCACCGAGGCAACCCAGTAGCCCCACGCGGCGGAGAAGCCGATGTAGTTGCCGAAGCCTTCGCGCGCGTATGCGTAGATGCCGGTATCGAGATCCGGCCGGCGGTTGGCCAGGGCCTGGAACACGAAGGCCAGCATCAGCATGCCGGCGCCGCTGACCGCCCAGCCGAGCAGCGCCGCCGCCGGACCGGCGCTGCGCGCTACGTTCTGCGGCAATGAAAAGATGCCGGCACCGACCATCGAGCCGACCACCAGTGCGGTCAACGCGGGCAGCCCGAGGCGTTGTGATGTCACGGCCATGATGTCCCCTGCGGCGCTGATGCCGCTGACCCACGGTAGCGGTGTGCCCGTGAACATGCACGCAAGGGGCCGCAACGACGAAGGCCCGGGCAGATGCCCGGGCCTTCGAAGGTGGTGCGTTGAACGGTATTACTTGAAGGTGTACTTGGCGCCGACAGTGAAGTAACGGCCGATGGCGCCGCTGAAGTGCATCGGGTTGTAGTTCACGCCGCCATAGGTCAGCGGATCCAGCGGAGCGATGCGATCGAACACGTTTTCGACCGAAGCGCTCAGCTCGAACTCGTCGGTAACAGCCCAACGGCCGGACAGATCGAAGGTGGTGAACGAGGAGATCTTCTTCACCGGCGTGCCGTCGAAGTAGAAGAACTGGTACTTGCCGCCACGCTTGTCGGTGTTGTCCATGCTGGAGATGTAATTGGCAACGCCGCTCACGCTCCAAGGACCCTGTTTCCAGGTGGTACCGAAGTTGATGCGATCCTTCGGCGTACCGATGCAGTTGGTCACGTCGCAGTTGCCGTGCGTGCCCAGGAAGTCATCGGTGCTGCCACCGCTGGTGCGCTCGAATTTCAGCAGGTGGCTCCACTGCAGATCCATCTCCAGCTGGCCCGGGCCGATGTCGAAGGTCTGGCGGATGTCGGTGTCGATGCCGCGAACGCGCGAGGAGCTGGCGTTGATGTAGGCGGTATTGACGGCCAGGATGCTGCCGGTGCCTGCGACGCCGTTGAGCAGGTTGTTGTCGCGCAGGACATTGCCGGCACGGATCGCGTCATCGGTATCGCCCTGGGCGATCTCGTTGGTGCGCTTGATTTCCCAGGCATCGACGGTCAGCGAGGTGGAGCTGGTGGGCTGCAATACGATGCCCACCGAGTAGCTCTTCGACTCTTCCGGCTTCAGGTCCTTGTTCGGACGGGTGATGATCGCAACCGACTGCGAGCCGCAGTCGTCCGGCGAAGCACCCGGGGCCGGGTTTTCACCGTCCGGGCAACGGATCGGATCCGAGGCCGTGGAGAAGGCGGCCAGGCCACCGTCTCCGTTCTCGGCCGGGTTCGGTGCACGGAAGCCTTCGGCGTAGCTGGCGCGCAAGGCGATCCAGTCGGCCGGCGTCCACTTCACGCCCAGCTTCGGCGTGGCCTTGCCTTCACCGCTTTCATACTTGTCGTAGCGCAGTGCAGCGGACAGTTCCAACTGCTCCAGCACCGGTGCCGACAGTTCGACGTAACCGGCGTACACGTTCTGCGTGCCGTCATAGGCCGAGTAGCCCAGGCCGATGATGTCACCCGTGTCGGTGTAGGTCTGCGGGGTCAGGCTGTTGCTGGTCTTGCGCCATTCGGTACCGATCGCCAGGCCCAGCGGCCCCCCCTTCAGATCCATCAGGCTGCGCGACACGGTGAAGTCGAACATGTCCAGGCTGGACTTGGCGCGTGCGCTGATCTTCGGCGAGATGTAGTCGTACAGTGCCTTGGAGTTCAGGTTGGCATTGTCACCGATGCGCCACACGCCACCGGCACAGTTCGCGTCGCCCAGCGCGCACTTCACGGCGCTGTAGCGCAGGAAGCCGGTGCGCTCGTTGACCAGGTCGGTGCCCGAATGCAGGTAGGCGGTGTCATAACTCCAGTCGCCCCAGTTGCCCTTGACGCCGACCAGGAAGCGGTTGAACTCGTTGGTGTTGTCGGTCACGCGCGGGCCGACATCCCAGGCGCTGTAGCGCAGGCGCAACGGGCCGTTGCCCAGGCCGGCAGGCCGGTCAGGATGATTCGGGCCGAGCACCACGGCACCGTCGCCGCTGTTGGCGTTGACCGGGCCACCCGGGTAGCCCCAGCCGCCGGAAACACCGGACGGCGTGTTGCTGAAGGTGGTTTCCTTCTTCGAGTAGCCGATTTCGGTGTAGATCTCGCCGCCCTCGCCGAAGGCGAAGCTGGCACGTCCGAACACGTTGACGTACTTCTCTTCCGGCGAAATGTCGCGGTACAGCTGCGCCGGATCCCACAGGCAGCCCTGCGCGGCCACCGAAGCATCGGTCTGGCCACCAATGGTGGTCAGGCCCTGGCAGCCCGGCAGCGGTACCAGCGTCGCCGGATTGGTCTCGGTGACATTGCGGTCGTCATACACCGAACCGTTCGGTCCGACACCGCCACGGGTCCTGCCGCTGAGGAAGGCGCCGCCCAGGAACTGTGCATTGTTGCCGTAGCCCCACTGGCGGGTGTCGCCGGTGCCGATCCACTTGCGGTTCTTGCGGTCGCTGATCTTGATCGCGTCGCTCTTGCCGACGTCCAGGCTGAAGAAGGCGTTCCAGCCGTCGGTGGCCATGTCGCCGGTACCGGCGGTCAGGGTCGCCTTGCGGGTATCGCCGTCGCCGTCGCCGGAGACGCCATAGGAGCCACGCAGGATGGCGCCCTGGAAATCACTGCGCAGGATGATGTTGACCACGCCGGCGATGGCATCGGAGCCATAGATCGCCGAGGCGCCGTCCTTCAGCACTTCCACGCGTTCAACGGCGTCGAGCGGGATGGTGCTCAGGTCGGTGAAGACCTTCTGTCCATCATCGGCCAGGCCATAGGTCGCCATGCGGCGGCCGTTCAACAGGACCAGGGTCGAGCCCGCGCCCAGGCCGCGCAGGGAGATGCCGGCGCCACCGCCGGCGAAGCCGTTGCCGAATGATTTGGGAATCGAGCCGGCGCCGTTGGCGGTGATGGTCTGCAGGTATTCGGCAACCGTGGTCTTGCCGGTGCGGTCGATTTCCTGGCGGGTCACCACCTGCACCGGGGACGGTGTTTCGGTGTTGGTGCGCGGAATGTTCGAACCGGTAACCGTGATGCGGTCCAGGTTGGTGGCCTTCTCCTGCGCGAAGGCGGAGGTGGAAGCCACGGCGCCAACCAGCAGCAATGTGCCGCCGGTAAGGATGTGGGTGATGGACGATGCCAGGGTGCAGCGGCGGCGGCTGGCGGGCCGTTGGATCAGGTGTTTCACAGCTTCTCTCCTAACTGGAAAACCGTAGCGTTGAGGGCTGTCTCCGGAGTGTCCGGGACGGGCCAATCTAGGTTTCCGACGGGTGACGAAGTCGTGAAATTTTGCTTAATCCGTAACGTTTGAACTGGAACTTTGCCGAGTTTGGCAGTTCGGTCCCGAAGGCCGGTCCGACAGGCGGTCGGACCGGCCCGGGTCGTCAGTCCGGCAACGAGAACTGCACCGGCACCAAACCGATGGCCGGTACCGCTACACCATCACGCTGGGCCGGTTCAAAGCGCCAGCGCTTGAGCACCTGCTGGCGTGCAGCCTGGTCCAGGTGGCGCGAGCCACTGCTGCGCTCGATGCTGACCGCGACCGGCTGGCCGCTGCTGTCGACCTCCACCCGCAGCAGCACCGTGCCCTGCTCATGGTTGCGCAGTGCGGCGACCGGATAGGCCGGTGGCGGGGCACTGCGGTATTGCAGCTGGGCGCCGGCCAGCGGTGCATGGGTGTCGATGCTCGGCGCGAGTTGCGGCGGGGCCTGTTCGGCGGCCGGCAGCATGATGCCCTGCGTTTCCTCCACGGTCGCGGTTGGGGCCGGCAGTGGCGGTGTCGCCGGCTGTGCCTGCGGTTTCGGCACGACCCGGGCGATTTCCTTCGGTTCCTGCAGCACCGGTGGGGGCGGCGTTGGCGGGATCTTCTCGATCAGCCTGACCGTGGTCTTGTCACGCGGGACCTGCACGCCCTGGTAGGTCGCCGGGATCAGCAGCAACAGGAACGCGAGCAGGTGCAGGGCGATGGCCGCGCTCCAGGCGGTAACGCGGGCGGGGTCGAAGTGTGGGGATGCAACGGGATACGTACGAACCATGGTCCACCTCCATGCCAGTGACGAAGTCCTCAACGCACCAGGGCCCGTGGCGGGGTTGCCGCACGCGGCTGGCAGCCAATCATTAACGCCAGGCCCCGGCCACTGCCTAGAGGCAGGGGCAGGATCGTTGGGCTGGCCTTCAGCCAGGCGCCCTGGCCCATGAAAAAGGCGGGCCCCGCGGGACCCGCCTCTGTCTACCGGAACGGATGGGATCAGCGACCCAGCTCGAACACCACGTCCAGGTTGACCGAGACAGTGGATTCGCCCGGGGCGACCGGCGTGGCCTTGTCCATCGCCGCGCCGGCGGCCATGGTCCGCATCATCGGCATCGGGCGGTAACCACCGCCGGCATTCTCGGAGATGCTGACGATGCGGCGCACCTGAAGGCCGAGCGACTTGGCATAGGTCTGGGCGCGGGCCTGGGCCTTCTTCAGCGCGGCCAGGCGCGCTTCGTCATAGACCGGTTCCGGCTGGTCGATCTCGAAGCTGGGGCCGTTGATCTGGTTGGCGCCCTGCGCAGCCAGCGCGTCCAGCACCTTGCCGAGCTTGGCGATGTCACGGACCTTCAGGCTGACCGTGTTGCTGGCCTGGTAGCCGGTGATCTTCGGCGCTTCGTTGTCGGCATAGCGGTACTGCGGATTGAGGCTGACGCCGCTGGTCTGCACGTCGCGCTCGGCGATGCCGGCGGCCTTGATCGCGGCCAGTACCTTGTCCATCTGCTGGGCGTTCTGGCGCATGGCGCTGTTGCCATCGGCGGCCTGGGTGACCACACCGGCCGACAGGGTGGCCACGTCCGGCACGCGGGTGGCTTCGGCATTGGCCGAAATGTTCAGCAGCGTGCCTTCGGCCGCGGCGGCGATCGACGGCGACGACGGGTCGGCATGGGCAGTCATCGAGGTTCCAAGGGCGAGGGACAGGGCAAGCAGCAGCGGGGTGGCGGTCAGGCGCATGGAGAACTCCTTGTTGTGCCGTTGAGGGTGGTGTCGTAGCGATGAACGCGCTGTGAGCCCGTTCGGGGTTGAACGCGTTCCGGGACGGGTTGCCGACGATTCAGGTGGCGGCCTCAGGTTATGCTGTGCCGATGCTCTATCTTGCTTCCCGCTCCCCCCGACGCAACCAGTTGCTGGCCCGACTCGGACGCCCCTTCCAGGCCCTGGACCTGGAGGTCGTCGAGCAGCGCGCGCCCGCTGAAAGCGCCGAACAGTATGTGTGCCGGGTCGCCGCCGACAAGGCGCGCGCCGGCCTGGCCCGGGTGCTGGCCAATGATCCGCAGGCGCGGGTGCTTGGCTCGGACACCGAAGTGGTGCTGGACGGCGAGGTCTTCGGCAAGCCGGCCGACGCCGCCGGCGCACGCGCGATGCTGGCGCGCCTGGCCGGGCGCACCCACCAGGTGATGACTGCGGTGGTGGTGGTCGGCGCCGACGGGCTGGACAGCGAACTGGTCATTTCCGAAGTGACCTTCGCCCCGATCGCCGCCGCCGACATCGCCGCCTATGTCGCCACCGGCGAGCCGTTGGACAAGGCCGGGGCCTACGCCATCCAGGGCGGGGCCGAGCGCTGGATCGAACATCTTTCCGGCAGCTACTCCGGCGTCATGGGGCTGCCATTGCTGCATACCGATCGTCTGCTGGCGCGCTGTGGCGTGCCGGTCCCCACTGCCGATGCCGCCAGGGAGGCTGCCGATGTCTGAGGAAATCCTGGTCAATGTGACCCCGCGCGAGACCCGGGTCGCGGTGATCGAGAACGGCATGCTGCAGGAACTGCACATCGAGCGCGGTTGGCGCCGGGGTGTGGTCGGCAACATCTACAAGGGCAAGGTGCAGCGGGTCATGCCCGGCATGCAGGCCGCGTTCGTCGAGGTAGGCCTGGAGCGCGCCGCGTTCCTGCACGCCAACGACGTGGTGCGCCCGGCCCCGGTGGCCAGTGCAGACACCGAGAACACGACCCTGCCGCCGCCGGCCAGCGTGCCCATCGTCGAGCTGCTGCGTGACGGCCAGGACATCGTGGTGCAGGTGGTGAAGGACCCGATCGGCACCAAGGGTGCACGCCTGACCACCCAGATCAGCATTCCGTCGCGCTACATGGTGCTGCTGCCGCAATCCAAGGTGGTGGGGGTGTCCGCGCGCATCGAGGATGAAGCCGAGCGCGCCCGCCTGAAGGCCCTGGTGACCGAGCTGTCTGCGCAGCATGGCGGCTACGGCTACATCGTGCGTACCAATGCCGAGGGCCAGCCGGCCGAGGCCATCGCCGAGGACATCGCTTACCTGTCGCGGGTCTGGAACGTGGTCGAGCGCCGCGGCCGCGAAGCGGCCTCGTGCAGCAACATCTATGAAGACCTGAGCCTGCCGCTGCGTTCGGTGCGCGACCTGATCCGCAAGGACGTGGACAAGGTGAAGGTGGACTCGAAGGAAACCTTCGCGCAGCTGCAGGCGTTCGTGGCCAAGTACATGCCGGTGCTGGCCGAGAAGCTGGAACTGTATTCAGGCGATCGCCCGATCTTCGACATGTTCGGGGTGGAGGACGAGATCGGCCGTGCGCTGGACAAGCAGGTGCCGCTGAAATCCGGTGGTTACCTGGTGATCGACCAGACCGAGGCGATGACCACCATCGACGTCAATACCGGTTCGTTCCTCGGCCAGCGCAACCTGGAAGAGACGGTGTTCCGCACCAACCTGGAAGCGGCACAGGCGGTGGCCCGCCAGCTGCGCCTGCGCAACCTGGGCGGCATCATCATCATCGACTTCATCGACATGGACGATGCCGAGCATCGCCGCCAGGTGCTGCGCACCCTGGAAAAGGCGCTGGCCCGCGACCATGCCAAGACCACGGTGTACGACTTCTCGCCGCTGGGGCTGGTGGAGATGACGCGCAAGCGCACGGTGGAAAGCCTGGAGCGCCAGCTGTCGGAAACGTGCCCGCAGTGCAGTGGCCGTGGCAGCATCAAGACCACCGAAACGGTGACCTACGAGATCTTCCGCGAGATCACCCGTGCCGTGCGCCAGTTCGATGCCGCACGCCTGCTGGTGATCGCCTCGACCAAGGTGGTCGCGCGCATCACCGACGAGGAATCCTCGGCGGTGGCCGAGCTGGAGGAATTCCTCGGCAAGAGCATCCGCTTCCAGGCGGACGAGCAGTACCTGCAGGAGCAATTCGATGTCGTTCTGCTCTGATCCTCGCCGGCCGCAGGCCGGCGGTGGCCGATGAGCGCGCCGCCGCGCCTGCGACTGCGAAGGATCCGCCGTCATTTCATTGCCGCCTGCGCGGTAGGCCTGGTCGGGCTGGCACTGCTGGTGGGTACCCTCAGCCAGCTGCTGCCGCTGGCCGAGCGTCACCCCGACAGGATTGCCGCCTGGCTGAGTGAGCGTGCCGGCCAGCCGGTGCATTTCGACCAGCTGCAGACGGCCTGGACCCGGCGTGGTCCGCTGCTGCAGCTGAAGGGCCTGCGCATCGGCGCCGGTCAGGGCCTGGCCATCGGCGAGGCCGAAGTGCTGGTGTCAATGTACAGCGGGATGCTGCCTGGTCGCTCGCTGACCGAGCTGCGCCTGCGTGGCCTGGCGCTGGACCTGCAGCAGGGCGAGGACGGCCGCTGGTCGGTGCGCGGCCTGCCACAGTCCAACACCAGCGGTGACCCGCTGGACGCGCTGCGCCGGCTGGGCGAGCTGCAGGTGATCGATGGCCGCCTGGGTGTGCATGCACCGGGACTGGGTATCGATACCACCCTGCCGCGTATCGATCTGCGCCTGCGCGTCAATGGCGACCGCCTGCGTGTGGGCGTGCGTGCCTGGGCGCAGACCGATGCCCTGCCGCTGACCGCAGTGCTGGACGTGGACCGCGCGCGCGGCAACGGGCAGGCCTGGCTGGGTGCCGATCCTGTTGATTTCCATGCCTGGTCGCCGTTGCTGGCAGCTGGTGGCGTGCGCCTGCGCGAAGGCAAGGGTGAGCTGAACCTGTGGCTGACCCTGCGCGACTTCGCGCCGGTGGCGCTGACCACCGATTCGGACCTGCGTGACGTGCGCGTCGACGGTGCACCGATGCCCGACGTGGCAACGCCGCGGTTGCAGCTGCAGCGCTTGCAGGCGCGCCTGCGCTGGCAGCGCCAGGCCGACGGTTGGGCGCTGCAGGTACCGCGCCTTCGTTTGAAGACCGAAGACGGCGAACAACAGCTCGATGGCCTGCAGTTGCAGGTTGGCAGGCAGCTGCGGGTGAGTTCCGGCGAAGTACAGGCCGGTACGGCGCTGCGTGCGCTGGCGCTGAGTGATCGCCTCGAGCCAGGCCTGCGCTATTGGTTGTTCCTGTCCAAACCGCAGCTGGATGTGCGAGAGCTGCAACTGGCCGGCGAACGTGATGGCCCGTTGCGGGCACAGGGCGAGCTGCAGTCGCTGGGCTTTGCCAGCGTTGGCAATTCTCCGGGTCTGCGCGGCCTGGGGGGACATTTCGAGGGCGACGCCGATGGCTTCAGCCTGCAGCTGCATCCGCAACGGCAGCTGCAGTTCGATTGGCCCACCGGCTTCGGCGTGCGGCACGACCTGCACCTGGCGGGCCAGATCGTGGGCTGGCGTGACGAGGCCGGTGGCTGGCGTATCGGCACTGCGGCGATGCGCGTGGAAGGCACCGACTACGCGGCCGATGTGCGCGGTGGTGTCTGGTTCCAGGGCGACGGCACGCGGCCCTGGCTGCAGTTGGCGGCCAAGCTGGACAATGTGCCGATGACGGCGGCCAAGCGCTTCTGGATCCACTCCAAGATGAGCAAGGGCGCCACCGACTGGCTGGACATGGCGCTGGCCGGCGGCCAGGTGCGCAATGGCGTCGGCCTGGTCAGCGGTGACCTGGACGACTGGCCGTTCGACAACAACGATGGCCGCTTCGAGGCCACCGGCCATATCACCAACGGCGACATCCGCTTCCAGCACGACTGGCCGCTGATGCGCCAGGTCGACGCCGATATCGCTTTCATCGGCCCCGGCTTCGACATGCATGGGCGCGGGGACCTGGCCGGTGTAGCGGTGCAGAGATTCGAGGCGGGCATCCAGGACTTCGGGCAGCAGCCGCTGTACGTGCGTGCCGATGCGCAGAGCGAGGCCGGCAGACTGCTGGCAATGCTGCGGCAGAGCCCATTGCACAAGGACTATGGCGACACCCTGGACAACCTCACGGCTGCGGGCCCGGCGCATGTGACCTTCGACCTGCTGCAGCCGCTGCACCACGATGAAGGCGGCGGTCACCTGCAGGGCACGGTCGACCTCAATGGTGTGAAACTGGTGGACAAGCGCTTCCAGCTGGCCTTCGACAACATGCATGGGCAGGCGCGCTACAGCAATGGTGGCTTCGGTGCCGAGGAACTGGCGGTGCGCCACCTCGGTCAGGACGGCCGCTTGAGCCTGCGTGCCGGCGGCTACGTGCACGACAGCAGGCTGGCGTTCGAGTCGCAGCTGACGGCCAACCTCGACGCCGGTGTGCTGATTGACCGCGCCCCGGAAATGGCGTGGCTCAAGCCCTATATCGCGGGTAACTCGCCCTGGACCATCGCGGTCAACCTGCCCAAAGTCGCACCGGGAGCGCCCGCACCGCCCAGCGAACTGCGCCTGAGTTCGGATCTGGTGGGAACCCGCCTGGACTTGCCGGCACCGCTGGACAAGCCGGCCACCGAGCCGCTGGCGACCACGGTGGCCGCGCAGCTGCCGATGGGCGCTGGTCGCATCGATGTGGCCTTTGGCCAGCGTCTGGCCCTGGCCGCGCGCAGCCACAACAACCGCACCGGTGTGCAGGTCACCCTGGGCAGCGACCATGCCGATCGCGAGCCGCCGCCTAGCGGACTGTCCGTCAATGGCCGCAGCCCGACTCTGGATGCGCTGGAGTGGATCAGTCTGGCCCGTGGTGGCAACGACGATGACGGCATGCCGCTGCGTGCAGTGGACGTGCAGGTCGGCAAGCTGATGCTGATCGGCGGCGTCTTCGAGCAGACCCGGTTGCAGCTGCAGCCGGGACCGCAGGCGCTGGACGTGCGCCTGGATGGACCTTCGCTGGCCGGTCGCCTGACCGTACCCAACGCCGAAGGAGGCACCATCAGTGGCCGACTCGACCGTGTGCACTGGCAGTCGCTGCCGCCGGCGCCGGGCGCGGCCGCGCCAGCCCGGGTGCAGGCCGGCGCCAACGACATGGACCCGGCCAAGCTGCCGCCGTTCGCGCTGGACATCGCCGACCTGAAGTTCGGCAAGGTGGTGCTGGGCCAGGCGGTGCTGCGTACGCGGCCGCTGGCCAATGGCCTGAACGTGGACGAGCTGCGCTTCCGCGCGCCCGACCAGGAAATCGACATCAGCGGTCGCTGGCTGGGTCGCACCGGTGGTGCCCGCACCGAGCTGACCGCGCAGGTGCGCAGCGAGGACCTGGGCGGCCTGATGCAGAACCTCGACTACGGCGGCCAGCTGCGTGGCGGCTCTGGCCAGGCGCAGCTGCTCGCCTCCTGGAGCGGGGGGCCGTCGGACTTCCAGCTGGCCAATCTGCAGGGCAGCCTTGATCTGCACGCGCGTAATGGCCAGCTGCTGGAGCTGGAGCCTGGCGCTGGCCGTGTGCTGGGCCTGCTCAGCGTGACCCAGCTGCCGCGGCGCCTGATGTTCGACTTCCGCGACTTCTTCTCCAAGGGCTTCGCGTTCAACCAGGTCGACGGCAGCGTGCAGTTCGGGCAGGGCATGGCCCGCACCGACAAGGTACTGATCGAAGGCCCGGCGGCGAACATCACCATCCGCGGCCAGGCCGACCTGCGCAACCAGCGGTTCGACCAGACCATCGATGTCAACCCGCGCGCCGGCAACCTGCTGACGGTGGTCGGCGCGGTGGCCGGTGGCCCGGTGGGCGCGGCGCTCGGCGCGGCCACCAATGCGGTACTGTCCAAACCGCTCGGCGAGATCGGCGCCCGCACCTACAAGGTGACCGGTCCATGGAAGGAGCCGAAGGTGGAAGTGATCGAACGCAGCCGCGACAAGACCCCGCCAGCGCCCGCGCCGCGCCCGGCCCCGGCCGTTCCGCCGCCCGTTACCGACCTGCCACGCTCACGCTGAGCGTGGACCTCCTGTTCACGGGGCTTGCCTGAGCGCCCCAGCACCCCCAGATCGAGAACCATGACTGATATCGCCCTGACGCTTGCCCAAGATCGCCTGCTGCGCCCCGGCGGGCTGGATACCGATGGCCTGGAGCGCACCTTCGGCCAGCTGCTCGGCCCCGGTGTGGACTTCGGCGACCTCTATTTCCAGCACGCCCGCCGCGAGAGCTGGAGCGTGGAAGACGGCATCGTCAAGGACGGTGCCCATTCCATCGAGCAAGGTGTGGGCGTACGGGCGATGTCCGGCGAGAAGACCGGATTCGCCTACTCCGACGACATCCATGCCGACGCGCTGCTGGCCGCGGCACAGTCGGCGCGTGCGATTTCGCGCGAGGGTGGCGCGCAGTCCGGGCGCTCGCTGCTGCGCGGCAATTCACGCGCGCTGTATCCGGCGCTGGATCCCATCGATGGCGTCGGCAACGAGGCAAAGGTCGAGGTGCTGAAGCGCCTGGACGGCTACCTGCGTGCCGCCGACCCGCGCGTGAAGCAGGTGATGGTGAGCCTGTCCGGCGGCGTGGACACGGTGCTCATCGCGCGCAGCGACGGCGTGCTGGGCGCTGACGTGCGCCCGCTGGTGCGCCTGAACGTGCAGGTGATCGTCGAGCACAACGGCCGCCGCGAGTCCGGCTATGCCGGTGGCGGTGGCCGCTATGGCTACGGGGAACTGTTCGCTGATGGCCGCCCGGAAGCGTTTGCGCGCGAGGCCCTGCGCCAGGCGCTGGTGAACCTGGACGCCGTGCCGGCGCCGGCCGGCGTGATGCCGGTGGTACTGGGACCTGGCTGGCCCGGCGTGCTGCTGCATGAAGCGGTCGGCCACGGCCTGGAAGGCGACTTCAACCGCAAAGGCACCAGCGTGTACGCCGGCCGCATCGGCGAACGCGTGGCGGCACCGGGCGTGACCATCGTCGACGATGGAACCCTGGACGGGCGTCGCGGTTCGCTCAACATCGACGACGAAGGCCACCCGAGCCAGTGCACCACGCTGATCGAAGACGGCATCCTGGTCGGCTACATGCAGGACAGCCTCAATGCACGCCTGATGGGCATGGCACCGACCGGCAACGGGCGTCGCGAATCGTTCGCGCACCTGACCATGCCGCGCATGACCAATACCTACATGCGCGCCGGCCAGCACGACCCGCAGGAAATGATCCGCTCGGTGAAGAAGGGCCTGTATGCAGTGAACTTCGGCGGCGGCCAGGTCGACATCACCAGCGGCAAGTACGTGTTCTCGGCCACCGAGGCCTACCTGATCGAGGATGGCCGCATCACCGCGCCGGTGAAGGGGGCGACCCTGATCGGCAACGGTCCGGAAACCATGCAGAAGGTGCGCATGGTCGGCAACGACCTGGCCCTGGACGAGGGCGTGGGTATCTGTGGCAAGGACGGGCAGAGCGTGCCGGTGGGTGTCGGCCAGCCGTCGCTGTTGATCGAGGGCATCACCGTCGGCGGTACCCAGGCCTGAGCCGGGCGATGGCCAGCGCCACCGCCCGCTCCAGCGCGGACTCAGTCCTCGTCGGCCTCGTCGGCTTCGACGTGGCCAGCGTCTTCGGCGCTGGCCTTCAGGCCGAGCGCCGCCGGCAGCATCAGTGCGCGCAGCACCTGGTAGATCTCGCGATAGGCACGCGGCGGCTTGTTCTTCGCCTTCTCGGCCTGCGCATTGCGCACCAGCGTGCGCAGCTGCTGGCGGTCGGCCTGCGGATAATCGTCCAGCAGGGCGGCCAGCGCCTTGTCACCTTCGGCCAGCAGGCGCTCGCGCCAGTCTTCCACGCGGTGCATCATCGCCACTTCGCGGCGGCCGGTTTCGCTGTTGGCATCCAGCGCATCGCGGATCGCATCCAGCGTGGCTTCTTCTTCGCGGCGCATGTGCTTGGCCAGGAACGCCAGCTGGCGCTTGTGGGCGATGTGCGCGGTGATGCGCTTGCACTCGGCGATGTGCGGCAGCAGGTCTTCCGGGATCGGCAGGCGCGCCAGCTGGGCCGGTGTCAGCGACACCAGTTTTTCGCCCAGGGCCAGGACGTCGAGCGCGTCGCGCCGGTTCTGGCTGCGGCTCTTGTCGTGGAATTCACCGGTTTCTTCGTCGCGTCCGCGCATCGTCCATACCTGATTTCAAAAAAAGTCGCCCGGCGTGATGCCGGGCCCAACCCGTACAGGATAAAGCATTGAACGTGATCGCCCCTGAAGCCGCCGTCGGCGACGACAGCCCGGCCCGGCTGGAACGGCTGGCCGACCTCTCCCAGCAGCTGCTCGACCGCGCCCGCGCGCTGGGCGCCAGCCAGGCTGAAGTCAGCTGCAGCGAAGACCGTGGGCTGGAGGTGAATGTCCGCCTCGGCGAGGTCGAAACCGTGCAGTCCACCCGCGACCGCGGCATCGCCGTCACTGTGTATTTCGGCCAACGCAAGGGCAGCGCCAGCACCGGCGACCTGAACGAGGCCAGCCTGGCGGCCACGGTCGAGCAGGCCTGCGCCATCGCCCGGCATACCGAAGATGACGCGGCCGCCGGCCTGGCCGAGGCGGCGCTGATGGCCACCCACTTCCCGGACCTGGACGGCTGGCACCCGTGGGCGCTGCAGGCCGACGAGGCGGTGGACCTGGCCCTGGCTTGCGAAGCCGCAGGCCGTGAGGCCGATGCGCAGATCCGCAATTCCGACGGCGCCTCGGTGTCGAGCATGCAGAGCCTGTCGGTCTATGCCAATTCGCATGGTTTCATCGGCCGTGAGCGCGGCACCCACCATTCGGTCGGTTGTGCGCTGATCGCCGGACAGGGCGATGGCATGCAGCGTGACGGCTGGTACACCAGTGCGCTGGCTCGCGAGGACCTGGAGGACGTCGGCCTGGTCGGACGTCGTGCCGCCGAGCGTACTGTCGCCCGCCTGCAGCCACGATCGCTGGCCACCGGCAGCATGCCGGTGCTGTTCGCCCCGGAAGTGGCGCGCAGCCTGGTCGGGCACCTGCTGTCGGCGGTGTCCGGCGGTGCTCTGTATCGCCAGGCCAGCTTCCTGCTGGACAGCGTTGGCCAGCAGCTGTTCCCGGACTGGATGCAGATCGAGGAACTGCCCCACCTGCGTCGTGGCCTGCGCTCGGCCGCCTTCGACGGCGACGGCGTGGCCACCCGGGCCTCGGCTCTGGTCCGCGACGGCGTGCTGCAGCGCTATGTGCTGGGCAGCTACTCGGCACGCAAGCTGGGCCTTCAGACCACCGCCAACGCCGGTGGCGTGCACAACCTGCAGTTGGCGGCCAATGCCGGCCCGCTGCAGGACATCGCGCGGCAGATGGGCGATGGCCTGCTGGTGACCGAGCTGATGGGGCAGGGCGTGAACGGCGTGACCGGCGACTATTCGCGTGGCGCGGGTGGCTTCCGGGTCGAGAACGGCGAGATCCAGTACCCGGTGGACGGCATCACCATCGCCGGCAACCTGCGCGAGATGTTCAGCAGCATCGAGGCGGTCGGCAGCGACGTTGATCCCCGCTCGCACATCCGGACTGGTTCGATCCTGTTGGGGCGGATGACCATCGCAGGTAATGATTGATGCCGTCGATGGCGTAAGCTATGCCCGCCTGACGCAATCAGCTGGTGCTGGTTGGTCAAGACCACCCAATGAAAAGGAGTTTTGTCGTGAGTGAATTCGATAACGTCCCGCCGCCGCCACCGGCCACCGCCGACGTTCCGGCCGACCAGCGCACCATGGCCCTGGCCGCGCACCTGCTGGGCATCTTCACCGGCTTCATCGGCGCGCTGATCATCTGGCTGATCAACAAGGACGATGCTGGCAAGGCCTTCGTGACCGACCAGGCCAAGGAAGCCCTGAACTTCCAGATCACCGTGACCATCGCCATGGTCATCAGCATGATCCTCACCATCGTGATCATCGGCGTGTTCCTGGCCCCGATCGTCGGCATCATCAGCCTGGTGTTCAGCATCATCGCTGCGGTCAAGGCCAACAACGGCGAAGCCTATCGCTACCCGTTCGCGCTGCGCCTGATCAAGTAGGATCGTCCGCACGCGGAACTGAAAACGCCCGGCACTGCCGGGCGTTTTCGTGTGCGGGGAATGCCGGGCCGCGTGCAGCGATCAGTGATCGCGTTCCACCGCCAGCGTCGCCAGCGCGCGCAGCGCGTCGGCTTCCTCGCCATACCCGGCCAGGATCGACTGCATGCGCGCTGCGAGCTCGTGCAGCTGGGCCTTTGCGCCGTCCATGCCAAGCAGGGCGGGGAAGGTGCTCTTGTCCTGCGCCTGGTCCTTGCCGGCAGTCTTGCCCAGCTGTTCGGAACTGGCTTCGACATCGAGGATGTCATCGCGGACCTGGAAGGCCAGGCCGAGTGCATCGGCGAAACTGTCGAGCTGGGCCAGCTGCGGTTCGTGGGCCTGGCCGCACAGCGCGCCCATGCGCACTGCCGCGCGGATCAGCGCGCCGGTCTTCAGCGAGTGCATGCGGGTCAGCGCCGCCAGCGTCTGCTGCTGGCCGGTGGCATCGATGTCCAGCGCCTGGCCGCCACACATGCCGGACGCGCCGGAGGCGTGGGCCAGGGTCTGCAGACAGGCGACGCGCAGGGTAGCCGGCAGCGGCGCATCGGCCAGCAGGCCGAAGGCGCGGGTCTGCAGGGCGTCGCCAGCAAGGATCGCGGTGGCTTCGTCGAAGGCGATGTGGGTGGTGGGCTTGCCGCGACGCAGGGCGTCGTCATCCATCGCCGGAAGGTCGTCATGCACCAGCGAATAGGCATGGATCAGCTCGACGGACATGGCCGCCGCATCCAGGCTTTCCGGCTGCGCACCGAACAGGTGACCACTGGCGTAGACCAGCAGGGGCCGCATGCGCTTGCCGCCACCAAGCACCGAATAGCGCATGGCCTGATGCAGGCGCTGCGGCGCCTCGGCAGGCGAGGGCAGGGCGGCATCGAGCTGGCTTTCGATACGGTCGCGCCAGCGCGCGAACAGAACCTCAGCCGTCATGGCTGGGCGGGTCGAAGGGCTCGGAGGCTTCCGGCTGCGCCGGATCACTGAGCAGGCGCACGCGCAGTTCGGCCTGCTCCAGCGCCTGCTGGCACTGGCGGTACAGACCGACACCACGCTCGTAAGCACTGAGCGAAGCTTCCAGGCTCAGCTCGCCGGTTTCCATCTGCTCCACCAGCTGCTCCAGCGATTCGAGCGACTGCTCGAACTGGGCGACGGGGGAGGCGTTTTCGGGGGACTTCTTGGCCATGCGGCAAGTGTGGACGGGCCGCGCGCGGGGGTCAATTCACCAGCCGCCCGGGCGCCACTGCAACTGCGCGTCATGCGCCTGCAACCAGGCCTGCAGCGGTGCGGCGATGACCAGGTCGGCGGCGGCCAGCAACTGCGGGCCATCAAAGATCAGCGGCAGCTGCGCGCGTCGCCAGGGGGCGAGGTGCTCGCGTTGCAGGCAGTCCTTCAGCGCGTGCGAATGCTGGCGACCCGGCAGCAGGATGCGCTCGCCGCCCACGCGTGCACGGACCTGCAGTGGCTGTTCGAAAGCGCCGGCGCCCAGCAGGCTCAGCTGGCCGCCGTCGGGCAATGGCAGCGGTGCACGGCCATCCCACACGGCCTGCCAGTCGAGGGGCAGCGAGGGCAGCCGGGCCGGCAGCAGATAGGCGTGGTCGCGCCATTGCTGGATCACGTGCTGCTGCCAGCGCACACGCGCCTGGCGGTCGGTGTCGGCCGGCAACAGCTCTTCCAGCGCCTGCTGCAACACCGAGGCCGGCAACGGTGCCGCATCATGGCCCAGCACCCACGCGCGCAGCACGCGTGCCGCGCGGCGCGGCGACATCTGGCGCAGCAGTTCCAGTGACAGCACGCGCGGTGCCACTTCCAGATGCGCGATCAGCTCAGCGTCTTCCTCGTCCAGCAGTTCGCGGGTCTGCCGGCAATGCGTCGCGCTGCCCGCCAATGCTGCAGCCGCATGCGGCCAGCGCTGGCGCAGCAACGGCAACACCTGCAGGCGCAGGAAGTTGCGATCGGCGTGGTCTTCCGCGTTGCTGGGGTCTTCGATCCAGCGCAGCGCGTGCTGGCGCGCGTAGTCGAGCAGTGCACTGCGTGGTACCGCCAGCAGCGGGCGCCACAAGGGATGTTCGCCAAGGCGGCTGTGCGTGGACATCCCCGCCAGGCCATCGACGCCGGAAGCGCGCAGGGCGCGCAACAGGAGGGTCTCGGCCTGGTCGTCCTGGTGCTGCGCCAGTGCCAGCGTTTCGCCGTCGCGCAGCTCAGCCGCGAACGCGGCACGTCGTGCCTGTCGCGCGGCACCTTCGGTGCCCAGGCCTGTGCCGTTCTCGACCTGCACGCGGTGCACGGCCAGCTCAATGCCCCAGGCGTCGCATTGCTGCTGGCAGTGCAGCACCCAGTCATCCGCATCGGGCTGCAGCCCGTGATGCACGTGCACCGCGCGCAGGGCGGTGCCGGAAGTCTGCGCGCAGCGCCACAGCCAGTGCAGCAGCACGGTGGAGTCGACGCCACCGCTGTAGCCCACCAGCAGCGGCGCATCCAGCGGAACGAGGGCAGGGAAGGCAGTCACGCTGGCAAGTATAGGGTGGGGTTTACTTGGCAGGGCTGCGCCCTGCACCCGCTACGAGCCAGAGCAACAGCAACAGCAACGGCAGAAGCTGGTTTCCTGAAGGTTGGCCGGGTGGGTCCGGTTGCGGGAGACGCCGTAAACCCGTCCTTGGGGGCTTGGCCGCGGCATCCATGCCGCGGACACTCCCGCAACCGGACCCACCCCGCCTTCGACAGTTTCCTGCGAACTGTCGGGTTGCTCATGGGGTCAGATCCGTTTTCCTGCGGAAAACGGATCTGACCCCGATTTATTTCGATATTTGACAGATTTCATCCACGCAGGGCGTGGATGGTCCAACCGTCATCGGAAATCTGTCGGGGGTGGGGCGGTGTGGGTGGGCAGGACCGTTGGCGCCATGGATGGCGCCATCGAGCCCCCAGGGATGGGTTTACGGCGTGTCCTGCCCACCCACATCGCCCCACCCAACTCACAGAAAACCAGAGCCGCTTTTGATCTTGCTTTGGCGTCTGCAGGTGCAGGGCGCAGCCCTGCCGAAACTTTACTTCACCCGACGACCCGAACGGTCGATGCGGAACCACTCTCCGCCTTCCATCGGCGTGTGGCCATCGGCATCCGGCGTACCACGACGGCAACCATTGCAGACCTCGGCCACGCCGTCCTGGAACGGCCATGCGAAATCGAAGGTGCCGGGCACCACCTGGCGGAACGTCAGGTCGAAGTAACCCACGCGGTTGCCTACGCGGGCGCGCAGCAGGCCTTCCTGCGGCGTTTCCGGGCCGTTGTCCCAGGTCAGCACCGGCAGGCTGCGGCCCTTGCGGTCGACGTAGTGGAAACCCTGGTCGGCGTACACCACTGCCAGGCCGTGGTCGTCGTAATTCAGGTCCTTCAGCGTGTCGGCGCTGATCTTCGGCCGGTGATCGATCACCTCGCAGTTGGGCAGCGGCCACAACCCGTGCTCGTCGGTCAGCAGCTTGCATGCCGGTGCCTGTGCCGCTGCAGTGGCGCTGACCAGCATGCCAAGCAGGGCCAGCGACCGCGCGAAGCGGCCGCTGGCAGCGTCAGGGCGGGCCTGCCGTGCGATCACTTGGCCTCGGCCTTGCGCTCGAACGCGGTCGGTGCCGGGAGCTGCACCGGCACGCCCTTGTCATCGCAGGTGCCGGCCTGGCACAGGCGCTCGCGCAGGGCTGGGGTGGCCTGCACGATCATGTGGTAGATCGCGTTCTGTTCCAGCGTGCCGCGGATCGCCTTGCTGCCCGGGCCGCGTGCCCAGATACCGACGTCTTCGCCGCCGTGCGATTCGGACTTCATCGGCACCAGTGCTTCCTGCATGTAGTCCGGATGCTCGGTGTCGACCTCGCGCAGGTTCGGGCGGCCGTTGGCCGGTTCGAAGCTGCTCGGGTTGTGCGGGTAACGCTTCGGGCCGGCCGGCTGCTGGTTGCTGCTGCCGGTGTGGCCCGGGCCGTTGGCGTAGCTCAGCGTGGTGTACGGCTGGCCGGTGCCGTCCAGCGCGTAGTCCAGCTTGCCGGCGCCATCTTCGCCGCCCTTGTCCTTGACCTTGCCCAGGATCGGGTTGCCGCGCGCCGGGTAGCCGACGAAGTTCAGCGTGTGCGAGTGGTCGGCGGTGACGATGATCAGGGTGTCGTCGGCGGAGGTCAGTTCGTTGGCCACGCGCACTGCGTCGGACAGGGCCACGGTCTCGGTCAGTGCACGGTAGGCATTGCCGCTGTGGTTGGCGTGGTCGATGCGCGCGCCTTCGATCATCAGCACGTAGCCTTCCTGGTGCTTTGACAGATTCTTGATCGCTGCGGCCGTCAGTTCGGCCAGGCTCGGCTCGCCGCCCGGATCCTGCGGGCGCTCGTACTCGTAGCGCATGTGGTCCGGCTCGAACAGGCCAAGGATGGCCGGTGCGTTGGCGGCGGCGGCCAGCTGCTTGCTGTTCCACACGTAGGCACCCTGCGGGTGCGCCTGCTGCCATTCCCGCACCAGGCTGCGGCCATCCAGGCGCTGGCCGACCTTGTCGTCGTATTCCGGATCGCGCTCTTCCACGGTGGTGAATTCACCGCGGCCGCCACCGAGGGCGACCAGGGGGCCGCGACCATAGCGTGAGGTCGACAGCAGCTGCTGGGCGATGTCCTTGCAGCCGGCCGCCTTGGCCGCTTCGGTCAGGTCGGTGTCGTTTTCCCAGTTGCGCTCGGGCGAGTGCGCGTAGGTGGCGGCCGGGGTGGCATGGGTCAGGCGCGCGGTGGAGACCACGCCGGTAGCCAGACCGGCGCTGTCGGCCAGCTGCAGCCAGGTCAGCAGGCCCTTGGACAGGCTGTCGGCACAGTCGGTCCGGCTGCCGGCGCTGACGCCGATCGCACCCATGTGGGTCTTCACGCCGGTGGTGATGGCGGTCATGGTGCCGGCCGAATCGGGCGTCTGCGAATCGGTGTTGTAGGTCTTGCTGAATGCCGTGGCCGGGAAGCGCTCCCAGGACAGCAGGTTCTCTTCACCGGAGCCACCTTTGCGCTGGCCCTCGTAGATGCGCGAGGCGGCCACGGTGGTCAGGCTCATGCCGTCGCCGAGGAACAGGATGACGTTCTTGGCCTTGCCGGACATCGCACCGTTGGCGGCGGCCTGGGCGGCGCCACTGCGGTACCACCACTGCGGGGTCTCGCCGGCCGGGTGGGCGACGGGGTCGACGGCGACCTTGAGGCCGGCCGGGGCAGTGGCGGGGATGGTGCTGGCGCAGGCGCCCAGCAGCAGGGTGGTGGCGCAGGCGGCCAACAGGGAGACGGAACGGCGCATGGACGCTGGGATCTCACAAACTGTAACGGGACGTTCATTATGCCCGCCCTCGCAAGGCACGCCGATGACACACTGATTTGCCGGTCGGGCGGTCGTTCCCCAGCCGTTGATGGGCTATCGTGCCAGCATCCCTTCCTTCCCTCTGGATTGCCTATGAAGCTGGTCTCTGCCTGGCTGCGGATTCCATTCTGGCAGCGCGTGGTCGGTGGCTTCGTGCTCGGCGCGCTGGCCGGCTGGGCGCTCGGCCCGGCCGCGGAAACGTGGTTCGGCCCGCTTGGCGAGCTGTACGTCACCCTGATCAAGATGATCGCGGTGCCGCTGGTGTTCTTCGCGGTCATCAATGCGATCTCGTCGCTGCACGGCCAGAAGTCGGTTGCCGCGCTCAGTGGCCGCACCTTCCTCTGGTTCGTGATCACCGCTGCGTTGGCGGTGTGCGTCGGCCTGGGCGTGGGCACCGTGCTGCAGCCCGGCGCCGGTGGCCTGCAGCTGACGATGGCCAGCAATTACGTGCCGCGCGAAGTGCCCAGCGTGGTGCAGGTGCTGCTGGACGTGGTACCGGCCAATGTCTTCTATGCGCTGTCCGGTATCGGCACCAAGGTCAACGCGGCCGGCGAAACTGTGCTGGCCGCCGGCCGTGGCTCGATCCTGCCGGTCATCTTCTTCGCTGGCCTGGTCGGCTTCGCCATCGTCAAGCTCGGCGAGAAGGTGACCGAGGCGCGCAAGCTGGTCGGCCAGATGAGCGACATCATGATCCAGGTGACCCGCTTCGTGCTGGAAGTCACCCCTATCGGCACCTTTGGCCTGATCGCCGGCCTGGTCGGCAGCTACGGGTTCGAGAAGCTGCTGCCGCTGGGGCATTTCGTGCTGGCCCTGTACGTGGCCTGCGCCCTGCACATCGTGGTGGTGTACAGCGCACTGCTGCTGGCGCACGGACTGAACCCGCTGAAGTTCTTCCGTGGTGCGGCGCCGGGCATGCAGGTTGCGTTCGTCAGCTCTTCCAGCTTCGCGGCGATGCCGGTGGCACTGCGTTCGATCACCCACAACCTGGGCGTGAACAAGGATTACGGTTCGTTTGCGGTGCCGCTGGGCGCCAGCATCAAGATGGACGGCTGCGGTGCCATCTACCCGGCGCTGTGCGCGGTGTTCATCGCGCAGTACAGCGGTGTGCCGCTGACCCCTGAACAGTACGTGGTGGTGCTGATTGCTTCGGTGCTGGGCAGCTTCGGTACGGCCGGTGTTCCGGGTACCGCGGTGATCATGGCTACGGTGGTGCTGAGCGCGGCCAACCTGCCGTTGGAGACGATCGGCTACCTGTATGCCATCGACCGCATCCTCGACATGATGCGCACGATGACGAACGTGACCGGCCAGATGCTGGTGCCGGTGATCGTGGCCAAGGAAACCGGGCTGCTCGACCAGGCGGTGTATGACAATCCGTCCAGCAATGTGGGTGTGGACGACCCCGATCCGACGCCGCCACGCGGCTGAGGTTGCGTGGAGATGAAAGGCCCGCCCTGAACGGCGGGCTTTTTGTCTGGGAGCTGGCTGGCCCGGTGGCGGTCATGCCGGGTCTGGTAGATCCACGCCATGCGTGGATGGAGGCGGTGCCGACCAACGGTCGGCCCCCACCAAAGGTCAGTACCCACCAGAGGTCGGTACCCACCAGAGGTCGGTAGATCCAAGCCCTGCGTGGATGAAGGCGGTGCCGACCAAGATCGGCAGCTACCCACCATTGCGCGGGCTTAACAAAAAAGCCGCTGCAGGGCAGCGGCTTTCTCGTGTCAGGCGGCGTGGTAGCGCCAACCGGCCAGATCAGAGATCGACCCGGCGGGCCTGCATGAACTTGTTGCCCCAGTAGCCGCTGAGCAGGGTGTCCACGCGCACGTCCTTGCCCGAGCTCGGTGCGTGCAGGAAGCGGCCATCACCCACATAGATGCCGACGTGATCGACGCGGCCCTTGCGGCCGAAGAACACCAGGTCACCGGCGGCCAGCGCGGTGCGGTCGTTGATCAGTTCGGCGTTGTCGTCGTGTGCCATTTCGCGCGAGACGCGCGGCAGCTCAATGCCCAGGGCCGAGCGGAACACGTAGCCGACCAGACCACTGCAGTCGAAGCCGCTGTCCGGGTTGCTGCCGCCCCAACGGTATGGGGTGCCCAGCAGGGTCATCGCGCGACGCAGCAGCGACTGCACCTTGCCATTGTCGGCCGCGGTGCCGACAACGCTGCCATTGGCAGCGCTGCTGGTGTCGTAGTTGGCGAGGAGGCGGCTGAGGTCACCGGCCACCACGGCCGAGCGGTCCATCAGCGGAATGGTGTCGTTGGCGGCCAGGTGAGGCAGCAGGGCGGCCAGGGTAGCGCTGGCGGCGGCGTCGACGCGGCTGCGTTGCGGAGCGGCAGCCTCGGCCTTGGCGGCCGGTCGGGCGGTGCTCTCGGCCACCGGGGCCGGGCTCACATCGGAACGGTTCGGAGCAGTCTGCGACCAGGCCGGAAGGCTGGTCAGACACAGTGCCAGGCCAAGCAACAGCGGGCGGGCACTACGTGAAGATACGGAAGTCTGGCCTTCGCTTTTCAGGTCGTCAGTCGTCACGCGTCGGTCACAGGAAAAAAACGATGGGGCATCATGCCCTGTAAAAGCGCGGATAAGTTAAAAATTCCGTTAGTAATTCGTTAGTTGCACGGTGATGTTCGTCACAGTTTTGAACATATCGCCTGTTCATTTTAGCGAAGGACGCGTTTCGCCCCTGTGTAGTGGTCCTTCCAGTAGGGACCGCTGAGCGAGTCGAGGCGCACGGTGCCGCCGGTGCTCGGCGCATGCACGAAACGCCCTTCACCGACATAGATACCGACATGGGTGACGCTGCCGCGGCTGCCGAAGAACACCAGGTCGCCGGTGGCCAGGCGCTGCGGATCGATCTTCGGACCCTGTACCGCCGCCAGGTCGCGCGAGGTGCGCGGCAGTTTCAGGTCCAGCATCTCGCGATAGACATAGGCCACCAGGCCGCTGCAGTCGAAGCCGGAATCCGGGGTGTTGCCGCCATAGCGGTAGGGGGTGCCGACCAGGCTGATGGCACGCATCAGCACCGAGTTGGCCGCCTCGGGGTTGTCCGGCACGGTCTTCGGCCAGTTCGCGGTCGGCGGGGGCGGAGCGGGGCGGGTGGCCTTGCCGCCGCCGCAGGCGGTCATCAGCACGGGCAGGGCCAGCAGCAGGGCCGGGGCGAGGAGCCGGCGCAGGCCGGACGAAACTGGCGTGATGTGCATGTTCTCCGGATAATGCGCCACCTTGGGATTGGCCGTCATGATGGCGGCGTCCCCGCCGGGCGACAACCCGCCCCAACCCGCCTGCCTCCGGCAGATCCAGACAGAGTTGCGCATGAAGATCGAAAAAGACCGCGTTGTCCGCTTCCACTACACCGTTTCCGAAGTCGGCCAGGAGCCGATCGAATCGTCCAAGGACCGCGGCGAGCCGCTGGCGATCCTGATCGGCCACGGCAACATCATCCCGGGCCTGGAAAACGCCATGATGGACAAGGAAGCCGGCGCGACCTTCAGCGTTGACGTCAACGCAGCCGATGCCTACGGCGAGCGCCGCGAGGGCCTGTCCCAGCGCGTGCCGAAGAAGCATTTCGGCAACACCAAGCTGGCTCCGGGCCAGCAGGTCGTGCTGCAGACCAACTTCGGCCCGCGTGCGGTGACCGTGCAGAAGGTCGGCATGAGCGTCGTCGACGTCGACCTGAACCATCCGATGGCCGGCAAGGACCTGCACTTCGACGTGGAAATCGTCGATGTGCGCGAAGCCGGCAAGGAAGAGATCGACCACGGCCACGTCCACGGCGATGGCGGTCACCACCACTGATCGCAGCGCGATCATGATGGCAGCAACGGCCCGCTTCGGCGGGCCATTGCGTTTCTGGAACACGGCGCGGCCATCCATGGCACGCGGGCCGGCGGCATAATGGCGGACCTGCCCGACGGACGCCCCGTGAACGCCGCTTCTCCTTCCCTGCAGCCGGTGGCTTCCGGCGAACGCATCGCCGTGCTGGACGTGCTGCGCGGTGCTGCGCTGCTGGGCATCCTGCTGATGAACATCGAGGCCTTCAGCGGACCGCTGGACCTGGCCTTCACCGGCATCGACGTGCATTGGCAGGGTATCGACTACTGGGCCGATGCCTTTGTCTACGTGTTCGTGCAGGGCAAGTTCTTCACCCTGTTCTCGTTGCTGTTCGGCGCCGGCTTCGCGGTGATGGCGCAGCGCGCCGAGGCTGCCGGGCGTGACTTCACCCCGTTCTACCTGCGCCGCAGCGCTGGCTTGCTGCTGATCGGTCTGTGCCACGCGCTGCTGTTCTGGTCCGGCGACATCCTGGTGATGTACGCGTTGGTCTCGTTGCCGTTGCTGGCCTGCCGCGAGGCGCCGCGCAGCTGGCTGCCGTGGATGGGTGTAACGGTCTATCTCGGCGGTGTGGCGATGATGCTGCTGGTCGGCGCGATGGTGTCGATGGCTTCGGCGGAGGACGTGCGGAAGATGCTCGCCGACGCGCAGCAGAGCATCGATCTGCAGCGCCTGGTGTACGGGCAGGGCAGCTGGATGCAGGCCAATGCGCAGCGGCTGAGCGAGTTCGGCACGTCGATGGGGGCGATGCTGATCACCGGCCCGGAAGTGCTGGGCATGTTCCTGATCGGCAGCTGGTTTGCCGGCAGCGGCGCGCTGGCCACGCCGGATCGCTTCCCGCGGCTGTATGCGGTGTTGCGTTGGGGGGCGCTGCCCTTCGGCCTGCTGGTCACGCTGCTGGGTGTTGCCTGGAAGCCGTATCTGGCGCCGGGCGCTTACGATCTGCCGGTTACGGCGGCGATGGCGCTGGTGACGATCGGCGGCCTGCCGATGTGCCTGGGTTACCTGGCCTGGATCGTACACTGGCGCGCGCGGCTGGGCTGGCTGGCGCCGGTCGGGCGCATGGCGTTGACCCATTACCTCGGCCAGTCGCTGCTGTGCACCTGGCTGTTCTACCACTACGGCCTGGGCGCGTTCGAAACGATGCCACGCAGCGTGCAGTTGATGTTCGCGCTGCTGTTGTTCACCGTGCAGGTGGGCATCTCGCACGTATGGCTGCGCCGCTTCCGCTTTGGGCCGATGGAATGGCTGTGGCGCGCGATGACCTATCGGCAGTGGCCGCCGATGCGGCGCGAGGCCGGCCAGGGCTGATCGATGCAGGGCGCGCGCGAGGATGTGATCGTGGTCGGCGCCGGTGCCATTGGACTGGCTGCCGCACTCGCGCTGCGTGCACAGGGCCGGCAGGTACGCGTGATCGACCGTGGGCGTGTCGGCGGCGCGACCTCGCATGGCAACTGCGGCACCATCACCCCCAGCCACGCGCCACCGCTGGCAGCGCCCGGCGTGCCGTTGCGCGCGCTGCGCTGGATGCTCGATCCGCGTGCGCCGCTGTACGTGCGTACACGCCTGGACCCAGCATTGTGGCGCTGGCTGCTGCAGTTCGGGGCGCGCTGCAACGCACGCGACTGGCTGCACGCCACGCGGGCACGCGGCGCATTGTTGAATGATTCACGGCTGCGCCTGGCGCAGTGGGTGCAGACGCATGCGCTGGACTGCGAGTTCGAGGCGCGCGGTCTGGACTATGTGTTCGGTGACGCCCGCAATTTCGATCACCACGCTGCCGAGTGTGAGGCGCTGAACGCACAGGGCATTGCCTCGGCGCGCATCGATGGCACCGACTACGCGCGCGACAATCCGGCGTTCCATGATCGCCTTGCCGGTGCGATCCACTTCCCCGGCGATGCCCAGCTGCGTCCGGACCGCTACACCGCCGAACTGGCGCGCGTGCTGCGCGCACAGGGCGTGGTGATCGAAGAGCAGTCGGACGTGGAGGATTTCAGCGCCGATGCGCAGGGTGTGCGCGTGCGTGTCGGTGAACGCATGCTGCTGGCGCGCGAGCTGGTGCTGGCGACCGGGCCGTGGTCACCGCGCTGGGCGCGGCAACTGGATCTGCGCGTGCCGATCCAACCTGGCAAGGGCTACTCGCTGACCTGGTCACGACCGGCGCAGGTGCCGCAGCGTCCAGTCGTGCTGAAGGACCATTCCGTGTTCGTGATCGCCTGGCGCGAAGCGCTGCGGCTGGGCGGCACCATGGAATTCGCCGGTGCCGATCCGCAGCTGCGCACGACCCGCCTGCAGGCCTTGCAGCAGGCCGCCGACCAATACCTGCGCGCGCCACGTGGTGCGCGGCTGCAGGAGCAGTGGTGCGGGTGGCGCCCCATGAGCGTGGACGACGTGCCGTTGATCGGCCGCGCGCCCGCGCATCCTCACGTCTGGCTTGCAGCGGGGCATGGCATGCTCGGCATCAGCATGAGCGCCGGCACCGGCCAGCTGATCGCTGATCTCGTCTGCGGCCGCACGCCGGCGATCGATCCTGCCCCTTACCGACCCGAGCGATTCCGATGAGCACTGCACCCTATGATTACGACCTGATCGTCCTTGGCGGTGGTTCCGCCGGCCTGGCTGGCGCGATCCGCGCCGCGCAGCACGGCAAGCGCGTGGCGCTGCTGGAGCCTGGTGAACTGGGCGGGACCTGCGTCAACGTCGGCTGCGTGCCGAAGAAGGCCATGTGGCTGGCGGCCGACCTGCACGAGCGCATCGGCCTGGCCAGTGCGATGGGTTTCGATGTCAAGGCACGCCCGGCATTGTCGTGGAAGGAGCTGGTGATCCATCGCCAGGCCTACATCAGCAACATCCACACCAGCTACCACAAGCGCCTGGACGAAACCGGCGTGGTGCGCATTCCGGCGCGCGGTCATCTGCTCGATGCGCATACCGTGGCCTGCAGCGATGGCGTGCGTTACAGCGCTGAACACATCCTGATCGCCACCGGCGCGCACCCGCTGCGGCCTGACATCCCCGGTGCCGAACTGGGCCTGGTCTCCGATGATTTCTTCGATCTGCGCGCGGCACCGGCCGAGGTGGCGATCATCGGTGGCGGTTACATCGCGGTGGAGCTGGCCGGCCTGCTGCAGGCACTGGGCAGCAAGGTGAGCCTGCTGGTGCGTGGCCAGCGGCTGCTGGATCGCTTCGATTACGAGCTGACCGATCAGCTGGCCGAGAACCTGAAGCAGCAGGGCGTGCGCATCCATTTCGGCTATCGCCTGCGCGAACTGCAGCGCGATGGCGAACGCGTACGTGCATTCGGCCATGACGGCCCGCTCGACAGCGTGTTCGACGCGGTGTTCTTTGCCACCGGCCGCCGTGGCAACAGCCGCGATCTGGGCCTGGAAGCGCTCGGCATCGGTATCGGCGAACACCAGCAGGTGCAGGTGGACGAATGGCAGACCACGTGTGTGCCGAGCGTGCACGCGGTGGGCGACATCGCTGGCAAGGTCGGCCTGACCCCGGTGGCGGTGGCCGCTTCGCGGCGGCTGATGGACCGCCTGTTCGGTGGCCGCCCGCAGTCGAAGATGGATTACGAGAACGTGGCCAGCGTGGTGTTCTCGCATCCACCGCTGGGCGCGGTGGGCATGAGCGAAGAAGAGGCGCGCGCGCGGTTCGATCAGGTGACCGTCTACCACAGCCGTTTCCGTCCGATGCTGCAGGGGCTGGCCAATGGCACCCAGCGCAGCCTGTTCAAGATGGTCTGTGCCGGTCCGGAAGAACGGGTGGTGGGCATCCACCTGCTGGGCGAAGCGGCCGACGAGATCCTGCAGGGCTTTGCGGTGGCGGTGAAGATGGGCGCGACCAAGGCCCAGTTCGACGACACCGTGGCGATCCACCCGACCTCGGCCGAGGAAGTGGTGCTGATGCGCTGAGCTGGACGGTTTTAGAGCCGAGCCTATGCTCGGCTCTCCAGGTCATCAGGCGCACCCATGCGACAATGGACGCCCTTGCGCCTTCCCTGGCCGCCCCGTGCGGCCCGCCGTCGTCCTGATGTCCAGCCCCGCTTCCCGTATCGCCACCGCTTCCCCACGCATCGCGCTGGGAGGCATCGGCCTGGCCGCGATCGGCGCCATCGCCGCCTCCGGCAAGGCCATCATCGTCAAGCTCGGCCTGCGTCACGGCGTGGATGCCACCACGCTGCTCGCCCTGCGCATGCTGATGGCGCTACCGCTGTTCGTGCTGATGGCACTGTGGGCCGCGCGCCGGGCCGAGCCGCTGTCCTGGGCCGACCGTGCCCGCGTGTTGTGGCTGGGCTTCACCGGCTACTACCTGTCCAGTCTGCTCGACTTCCAGGGGCTGCAGTACATCAGCGTGACCCTTGAGCGCCTGATTCTTTACTTGAACCCGACCCTGGTGCTGCTGATCAACGTGCTGCTGGCGCGCCAGCGGCCGGGTCGGTGGCAGATCGGCGCGCTGGTGCTGAGCTATCTGGGCGTGCTGCTCGCCTTCGGCCACGATCTGCAGCGCGAGGGCGGGCAGATCATCGTCGGCAGCCTGCTGGTACTGGGCAGTGCGCTCAGCTACGCGCTGTACCTGTTCGGCAGTGGGCAGGTGGTCGCACGCATCGGCGCGGTGCGGTTGACCGCCTATACCAGCTGCGTGGCCAGCGTGCTGGTGCTGCTGCATTTCGCGGTGACCCATCCGCTGCCGTTCCTGTGGCAGGCACCGGCGCCAGTGCAATGGCTGTCGCTGGTCAATGCCACCGTGTGCACGGTGCTGCCGGTGCTGGCGATCATGCTGGCGGTGCAGCGCGTGGGTTCGTCGCTGGCCGCGCAGGTCGGTATGCTGGGCCCTGTTTCCACCATCGTGATGAGCCTATGGCTGCTCGACGAACCGATGGGGCCGGCGCAGATCGCCGGCACCGTGCTGGTACTGATCGGCGTACTGCTGGTGACCCGCCTGCGGCGCTGACACCGGAGCAGGCGCGTGCGCGCATCCTGGCGGTGATCCGCGCGATCCCCGTAGGGCAGGTGATGGGTTATGGGCAGGTAGCGATGCGCGCGGGCCTGCCCGGGCGTGCACGCCTGACCGCGCGCATCCTGGGCCAGAACGACGACCCGGACCTGCCCTGGCACCGCGTGCTGCGCTCGGATGGGCGCATCGCCATGGAAGAAGGGTCGGCCGGATGGCGCGAGCAGTCACAGCGGTTGCGCGCGGAGGGCGTGGTGGTGGAGAACGGCCGGGTGCGGATGCCGGCGGCTGATCCGGCAGCGGCACTGGATGCCGCTGTGTGGGGCCCGGGATGAGCACCGCTGGCGACTGAACAGGCCGGACCTGAGGGCCGCCAACAAGACACGGTGCTGCGGCTATGATGGAGGCCGTTCCATGCCGGTACTCCCATGTTCCCGCGACTGCCAACCGTCACCAAGGCCCTGCTGATCGCCAATGCGATCCTGTTCCTGCTGCAGCAGCCGTTCCTGCTCGGCATGCAGACCTTCGAGCCGTTCATGCTGCAACCGCTGCAGCAGGGCTTCGATGCGTTCTCGCCGGGCGGCAACTTCCAGCCGTGGCAGCTGCTGACCTATGGCTTCCTGCATGGCAGCTTCGGCCACCTGTTCTTCAACATGCTGGCGGTCTTCATGTTCGGCGCGCCACTGGAGCAGACCTGGGGCGAGAAGCGCTTCCTGCTCTATTACCTGGTGTGCGTGGCCGGAGCCGGCGTGTGCCAGCTGCTGGTGGGCACGCTGCTGGAAAACCCGGCGACGGTGCTGGGCGCCTCCGGTGGCGTGTTTGGCCTGCTGCTGGCCTACGGCATGCTGTTCCCCAACCAGCGGGTGATGCTGCTGTTCCCGCCGATCCCGATGAAGGCGCGTACCTTCGTGATCCTGTTCGGCGTGGGTGAGCTGGTGCTGGGCATGACCGGCTGGCAGCCGGGCGTGGCCCATTTCGCGCATCTGGGCGGCATGCTGTTCGGCTGGTTGCTGATCCGTTACTGGCGCGGGCAGCCGCCGTTCAACAAGCGTCGCCCGCCCGGTCCCCCGAAGCGCCCGAACCATCTGCGCAGCGTCAAATGATCCGAAGGATCATTTGACGCCGTAGGTGCCGACCGTTGGTCGCCACACCGCTACAGGTCCCGCAGCACCACCTGCGCCGCATTGTGCCCCGGCGCACCGGTAACACCACCGCCGGGATGGGTACCCGAACCACACAGGTACAGGCCGGGCAGGGCACCGCGATAGCCGGCCTGTCCAACCATCGGCCGCGCCGAGAACAACTGGTTGGCGCTCAGTGCGCCGTGGAAGATGTCGCCGCCGACCAGGCCGAAGGTGCGTTCCAGATCGAGCGGGGACAGCACCTGCCGACCGAGCACGCTGGCGGTGAAGCCGGGCGCATACCGCTCGACAGTGGCAATCATCAGGTCGGCTACCGTCTCGCGGTGGTCATCCCAGTGACGCCCATCAGGAAGTACCGGCGCCACATGCTGGCAGAACAGGCTGGCCACATGCTGCCCGGGCGGTGCCAGTGAATCGTCCAGCGTACTGGGTATCAGCATTTCCACGATCGGTTCGCGCGACCAACCGTCGCGGCGCGCATCCAGCCAGGCGCGATCCATGTAGTCCAGGCTGGGTGCCATGATGATGCCGGCACTGAGGTGATCGCCCGGACCGGGCAGGGCGCGGAACTCCGGCAGCCGCGACAGCGCCACGTTCATCCGGAAGGTGCCGGAACCGCAGCGCCAGTTCGTCATGCGTTCGCGTGTGGCAGCCGGTACCTGCGCCGGCTCCAGCAGCTGTTCGTACAGCAGCTTCGGATTGACGTTGGCGACCACCGCGCGTGCACGCAGGGTTTCGCCGTTGGCCAGTTCCACCCCCACGGCGCGGCCCTGTTCGGTCAGTACCCGTCGCACGCCGGCATCCACGCGCAGCTCGGCCCCGGCCTCGCGCGCCGCGCTGGCGATGGCCTGGCTGATCGCGCCCATGCCACCCATCGCATGGCCCCATGCACCCTTCACGCCATTGCACTGGCCGAACACGTGATGCAGCAACACGTAGGCGCTGCCCGGTGTGTATGGACTGGCATAGTTACCGACGATGCCATCGAAGCCGAACAGCGCCTTGATCGGCTCGCTCTCGAACCAGCGGTCCAGGTATTCCGCCGCCGACAGCGTGAACAGGTCCAGCAGCTCCTGCCGCAGCGGTGCATCCAGCGCCGCCAGTTCGCGGCCGAGCTTCCCCATCTGCCAAAGTGCGGGCAGGCCGCGCCAGCCGCCGGCGACGCCGATGTCCGGTGGCGCGCGGAGAGCCCACGCGCGCAGTACATCGGCGAAGATCTCCAGGCGTGCTTCGTACGCTGGCAGGCGCTGTGCATCCCGAGCGGAGAATCCAGCGACTTCGGCCTGGGTGCGGCCAGGTGCCGACAACAGGTAGCGGTCGTCGGGCAATGGCAGGAAGTTGTTGGCCGGGCGCGTGACAATGCGCATCCCATGCGCATGCAGTTGCAGGTCTTCGATCACCTTCGGTTGCAACAGCGACACCGTGTACGACGCCACCGAGTTGCGGAAGCCGGGATGGAACTCCTCGGTGACCGCCGCTCCGCCGAGCACGCCGCGCCGTTCAAGGACCAGCACGTTCTTTCCGGCCTTCGCCAGATAGGCCGCACAGACCAGGCCGTTGTGGCCACCACCGATGATGATTGCATCCCAGGACATCAGCACCTCAAAAAAAGGGGACGGAGGGGATTAAGTCGCAATTCGCGCTGGGTCGGCAGCGGTGGGCAGAAACGACTTAATCCCCTCCGTCCCCTTTTTTTATCGCCGCTTCGATGGTGGCGATGTCGATCTTCTTCATCGGCATCATCGCGTTGAAGGCGCGCTTGGCCAATGCCTTGTCCTTGCTGGTCACTGCTTCGATCAACATGCGCGGGCTGATCTGCCAGGAGATGCCCCAGCGATCCTTGCACCAGCCGCATTGGCTCTCCTGGCCACCGTTGCCGACGATCGCATTCCACAGGCGGTCGGTCTCGGCCTGGTCCTCGGTCTGGATCTGGAAGGAGAACGCTTCGCTGTGCTTGAACGCGCTGCCGCCGTTGAGGCCGACGCAGGGAATGCCGCAGACGGTGAATTCGACGGTCAGCACGTTGCCTTCCTTGCCATCCGGGTAGTCGCCCGGCGCGTGATGCACGGCGGTGACCGCGCTGTCGGGCAGGAGGCTGGCATAGAAGATGGCGGCCTCGAGCGCGCCGTTGTCGTACCAGACACAGATGGTGTTCTTGTGTGCCATGTCGGGGCTCCGCGATGGACGAAGCCGCAGCGATAGCACGCCCGGTGTTAAGCCGGGATCGTGCTGCACCCGCAAAAAAAAGGGCGCCCGAAGGCGCCCTCTGCATTACCAGTTGCAGCAGTTAGCTCAGCGCCAGACCTTGATCTGCTCGGCTTCGCCGCGCTGCATCGGCTGGCCGGCCTTGCAGCTGAAGGTGGCACCGAACGCCGGCAGGTTGGCCAGCGTGCCGTTGCTGCGCCATAGGCCCGGTGCACGGATGTCGGCGGTCAGGCGACGCACGGCCTCGTTCGGCGACAGCTGCTGCGCCCACAATGCCGACCACGCGCGGAAGAAGCCCTGTTGCTGTGCCTGCTTGGCCTTCGGCTCCTGCGCGGTGTACGCGGCCCAGGCCAGTTCCAGGCCGGCGATGTCGGCCAGGTTCTCTTCCTGGGTGAGCGTGCCGTTGACTTTGGCACCCTTCACGCCCGGGAAATCGTAGGCGCCGTACTGCGCGGCGACGCGGTTGCCGAGCAGGGTCCAGGCGGTCTTATCGGCCGGCGTCCACCAGCTGCGCAGTTCGCCCTTGGCATCGACCAGTGCGCCCTTGGCATCGATCGCACGGGTCAGCTCGTGGCCGACCAGGCCACCGAAGCTGCCGAACTTGTCGGCAGCGTCGGCCTTGGCGTTGAACACCGGCCCCTGCAGGATCGCAGCGGTGACGATCAGGCGGTTCTGCGCCAGGTCATAGGCCAGCGACGGCTGCTGCGGCAGCACGTCCCAGCGGCGGTCGGCGTTGCCCTTGCCGATGCGCTTCATTTCCTCACGGTGGCGCCAGGTCGACGCGATCAGCATGTTGCCGCCAAACGAACCACGGCCCATCGGCTGCACGCTGTAGTCGAGGTCGCGCAGCGGGGTGCCGATCTCGATCTTCAGCGCGGCCAGCTTGGCCTGCGCTTCGGTCTTGGCCTCGGCACTCATCCAGCTGCTGTTCTTGACCGCTTCGATCTGCACTTCGCGCACCTTGTCGACGATCCACGCCGCCTGGCGACGGTCTTCGGCCGACAGGTAGCGGGCGGCGTACTCGCGGCCGAGCATCGGGCCAGCGGCCACGTTGATCGCATCGAGCACGTCTTCCCAACGCTGTGGCGGCAGGGTCTCGCCACGCAGCACGCGGCCACGGAATTCGAATTCGGCGTCGCGATAGGCCTTGGACAGGTACGGCGCCATCGAGTCGCCCACGCGCCAGCGCAGGTAGGCCTTCCACTGGTCCGGCTTGAGCTTGGTGACCATGCCGTCGAGCTGCTTGAACAGGCCCGGGTCGGCCAGCGAGACCAGGTCGTCGTCCACGCCCTGGGCCTTCAGGAAGGCATCCAGCTGCAGGTTGCGGTAGCGGCTGTTGAGCTCCTTGGTGGAGATCGGCGCGTAGTTGTTGAACGGGTTGTTGATGCCGGCCAGCGACTGCGCGTTGCGCGCCAGTTCGGTTTCCAGTGCGATCACCGATTGCGACTCGGCATCCAGCTTGGCGGCCGGAGTGCCGGTCAGTGCCAGGATCTGCTTGACGTAATTGCGGTAGCGGCCCATCAGCGCAACGGTGTCGGCGTCGGTGCGGGTATAGAACGCCGGGTCCGGCAGGCCCATGCCGCCCTGCATGAAGTAACCGATGTGGCGGTCCAGCGCCTTCAGGTCCACGTCCGGGCCGAAGTTGAAGGCCACCGGGATGCCGACCTGGTGCAGCGCGGCGATCGAGGCCGGCACATCCTTGGCCTTCTTGATCGCGTTGATGCGGGTCAGCAGCGGGGCGATCGGATTGGATCCGTCGGCTTCCACGGCGGCTTCGTCCAGGCCGCTGGCCCAGAAGTCGCCCAGCAGTTTCTGCACGTTGCCCTGCGGCGCCTTCATCGCTGCGTCGAGCAGTTCACGCTGCTGCTGACGGCTGCGGTCGACCAGCTGGCCCAGCGCGGTGGTGGCACCGGTCTGTGGCACCGGGTTGGCCTTCAGCCAGCCTGCGTTGGTGGCGTCATAGAAGTCGCTGCACTGGGCGCTGACGGCCGGGGCGCGCGCGGCCTTCTTCTTGGCGGCGGCGAACGCATCATGGGTCGGGACCAGGGTCGCCAGGCTGATGCCCAGGGCGATGGCAAGCGGACGGAAATTGGGCATGTGGAACGAATCCGTGATGGATTGAGGGCGCGCGCACTATAGCAAGCCGCGCATCGACGCGGCATGCACGCATCACGCTGCTTTCGCCGGCCAGGGTCGGCCGCTAGCGGGGAGCGCCGAGATCATTGGATCCACACCATGCGTGGACGAAAAACACCCCGGAAAAACAAAGGCCCGGGAATTCCCGGGCCTCTGCAGGTCTGCCGCGGCGTCAGCCGTGGCTTACCAGATCACCACCTGCTGGTCGCCGCTGCGGGCCATCGGCGAACCGGCCTTGCACTGGAACGCGGCCGCGAAGGTCGGCAGGTTCGACGGCGCACCCATGGCGCGGAACTGCGCCGGGGCGTGCGGGTCGGTCGCCAGGCGGACCTTGGCGTTCTCCGGGGTGTACTTGGTGCGCCACACGGTGGCCCAGTTGAAGAAGAAGCGCTGGTCGCGGGTGAAGCCGTCCACCTTCGGGTCTTCCTTGCCGGCGCTGGCCTTCTGCAGGGCATCGTAGGCGGTAGCCAGGCCGCCCAGGTCGGCGATGTTCTCACCCAGGGTCAGGTGGCCGTTCACCGCCTGGCCGTCGACCTTGTACTGGTCGAACTGCTTGACCAGCTTGCCGGTCAGGCCTTCGAAGTTCTTCTTGTCAGCGGCGGTCCACCAGTCTTCCATGTTGCCGGTCGGCCCGAAACGTGCGCCCTGGTCGTCGTAACCGTGGGTCATTTCGTGGCCGATCACCGCGCCGATGCCGCCGTAGTTCAGTGCGTCGTCGGCCTTCGGATCGAAGAACGGCGGCTGCAGGATGGCGGCCGGGAACACGATCTCGTTCTGCAGCGGGTTGTAGTAGGCGTTGACCGTCTGCGGGGTCATGCCCCACTCGGTCTTGTCCACCGGCTTGCCGATCTTGGACAGGTTGAACTTGTAGTTGAATTCGTTGGCCGCGCGCACGTTGCCCAGGAAGCTGTCGCGCTGGGTCTGCAGGCCCGACCAGTCACGCCACTTGTCCGGGTAGCCGATCTTCGGGGTGAAGGTTTCCCACTTGGCGATGGCCTTGGCCTTGGTTTCATCGCTCATCCAGCTCAGGCCCTGGATGCGGTCCTTCAGCGAGGCGGCCAGGTTCTTCACCAGTTCTTCCATCTTCGCCTTGGCTTCCGGCGAGAAGGCCACCTTCACGTACAGCTGGCCGAAGGCTTCACCGGCGTCATTCTCGATGGTGCCCAGCACACGCTTCCAGCGCGGCTTCTGCTCCTTCTGGCCGTTGAGGGTCTTGCCGTAGAACTCGTAGTTCTCCTGCACGAAGGCATCGGCGAGGTACGGCGAGGCGCTGTCCACGGTGTGGAAGCGCAGGTAGGCACGCCACACCGACGGATCGGTGTCGCCCAGCGCCTTGCTCACTTCCTCATGGAAGGCCGGCATGGCCAGCGAGAACTTCTCCGGTGCGGCAACGCCCTGAGACTTGAAGAACTCGGTCCAGCTGAAGTTCGGGGTCAGCTTGTCCGCGTCGGCCACGGTGACCGGGTTGTAGTACAGCTCGACGTTGCGCGACAGTTCGACGCGCGACTTGGAAGCCTTGGCCAGGCGGGTCTCGAACTTGACCACGTCCTCGGCCTGCTTGGCAGCGTCGGCAGCGGCGACGCCGGACAGCTCCAGCACCTTGGCGACGTGCGCCTGGTAGGCCTTCAGCTTGTCGGCGTTCTTGGCATCGGTGTAGTAGGTGCTGTCCGGCAGGCCCAGGCCGCCCTGGCTGGCGTAGGCCATGTTCACGGCCGAGTTCTTGAAGTCGGCTTCGGCGCCGAAGCCGAACAGGACGTTGTCACCCTTGGCGGCGCTGTTGCGCAGGTAGTTGGCGATGGCCGCCTTGTCCTGCAGGCCATCGATCGCGGTCAGGTCGGCCTTCAGCGGCTCGATGCCCTGGGCGTTGATCTTGGCCTCGTCCATGCCGGTGGCCCACAGGTCGCCGACGATCTTCTCGATGTGGTTCGGGGTCTTCACCTGCGCGACCTGTTCGGCCAGCTGGTGCTGCACGGCCACCGAACGCTCGTCGAGGATGGTGAACGCGCCCCAGCTGGTGCGGTCGCCCGGGATTTCATTGGCGGCCAGCCACTTGCTGTTCACGTAGTCGCCGAAGGCGCCGCAGGCGTCCTTGCTGGTATCGAGGTCGCTGGGCTGGAAGGCGTTGTAGGCCGGCAGCTTGCTCTCGTCCAGCGTGTAGTTTGTGGCTTCGGCCGCAGCCGGCGTGGAGGCGGTGGCGTCCTTGGCCGGGGTTTCGTTCTTGCCGCAGCCAACCAGCGCGGCCGAAACGGCCAGGGTCAGCAGCACGATCTTGGGAGTACGGGTCACTTTGATGGCCTCCAGGCCGAGTGAGTCAGGGAAGGGCCGCAGGGACGGCCGTGGGCCGAACGATACGCCGCCGGCCTGCCCAGCAAGGGTGTCGAAGGTCATGGCCGGGCGCAAGGACCAGAACGAGCAAGGGCGCCCGGTGGGGCGCCCTTGCTTGGGTAACGCATCGATTACAGGCCGTCGCCGCCGCAGCCCTTGCCGAGATAGTCGTCGATCAGGTGCAGCTGGTCGGCCATGATCTTCCGAGTCCAGGCCGGACCGTGCGCATAGTCGGCGATGGCATGGAACTCGACCGGCTGCCCCGAGCTCTTGGCCTTGTTCACGAACCACTCCGATTGCTCGATGGGCACGGTACGGTCGCGGTCACCGTGGTAGACCATCAACGGAATCTTCATCTCGCCCGCCTTGTCCAGCGGGTTAAGGCCTGCAACGGTCGGCGCCTGCGCCTGGCGGAAGAACGGATTGGTGTAGAAGCGCGACCAGATTTTCTTGATGTCCGAGACGCCGGCGCCGGCAATCGCGCACTTGTACAGGCCGTTCGGGCGAACCGAGGCGGCAAACGCCGAGTATCCACCATAGGAGAAGCCGAACATGGCGATGTGACCAGGCCGGGCGATCTTCTGGTCGACCATCCACTGCGCGCCATCATCCTTGTCGTCCTGCATCTTCTGGCCCCATTCGGCGTCACCCGCCATCCACAGCTTGCGGCCCCAGTCAGCCGAGCCGCGGAACTGCGGGCGCAGTACGGCCATGCAGCGCGATGCCATCAGCGGCACCCACATCGAGCCATCGAAGTCGATTCCATCGCGGGCCCAGGGACCGCCATGCGGGTGCACGACCGCCTTCCAGGGGCCGGCGCCACACAGTTCGGTGTTGGGCGTGGTCAGGAATGCCGGGATGTCCAGCCCGTCGCGGGCCTTGTAGTAGACCAGCTTCGTATCGCCCAGGGCCGCAGGCTGGATGTCCGGATAGGTCTTGGCCAGCAGGGTCAGCTTGCCGTTGCGCAGCAGGTGGTACTCGGGTGGGTTGGACGGGCCCGACGTGACCACCAGCACGGTGGACAGGTCGGGGGTGTAGTCCACCACCTGGTAGCTGCGGCCAGTGTCGTAATTGGTGGTGAAGCGCTGGCCATTGGCGGTGTCGACCATTTCCAGCGGTTGCTGCTGGATGCCCAAGGCCTGGCGAAGGCCCTGGTCCAGCGCCTTCATTTGCGGCGATGTCCACTGCAGGTCGTCACCGCGCGGGCCCGCATAGCGGATGCCGAGGATCTCGCCGAACGGGATCGCGCCGTTGCGATAGCGGTTGATCGACATCGAGCTGGCGTTGAACAGCTTGTGTTCGTACAGCACTTCCTTCTGCTTGCGGGCGGCGATGTCGTACTCGTACACGATCGCCTTGTCACGGCCGACGTTGCTCAGCACGAAGGCGATGTTCGGGTCATCGGCAAAGCCGATCACCTGGTTGACGTCGCGGTTCTTCACATAGGAGCGGAAGTGCTCTTCCCACGCACCGCTGCCAGTGTTGCGGAACTCGGTAGCGACATAGGCGCCGGTTCCGTCCACGTCCTGGCGCAGGCGTGCACGCAGCTCGCTGTCCAGGTCGGTGACATAGCCGGCCACACGTTCCTCGGTCTTCTGCACGCGCTGCGAGGTGAAGCTGCGCAGGTCGACCTTGTAGACATCGCCGGAACTGCCCCCGCTGCCGTTGATCACCAAAATGTGGTCCGGATCATTGGGAAGCGTGTCCAGCACCGTCGGGTTGGACAGCGCCTGCTCGAGTTCCTCGCTGCGGCTGCTGGCACGCGGCGGCGTAATGGGCTCTTTCCACTGCTTGCCCTCGATGTCGGTGATGAAGAACTTGCTGACGAAGGTCTTGGTCACGCGGTCGGTGCGCAGGTCGAAGGGCTGCCACAACACCACCGCCAGCTGCCCGTTCTTGATGAACGAGACGCTCTGGAACTTCATCCGGTTGGCGCCGATCACCGTCGGCGGCTTGTCCAGCGCATCGGTACGCCAGACCACGATCACGCGCTCTTCGCCATCGGCGCGCAGGCCGGCGATGTGCTGGCCGTCCGGTGAGAGCGACAGGCTGGAGATGGCAGGGAAGGCCGCCAGTTGTTCGACGGTTGGGGCGACAGGTTTGGCATGTAGCCAGGGGGAGATGCCGGCCAGGGCCGCCAGCAGCAGGGTTCGCTTCATTGCTTGCCTCGATCTCGGGACGATCCCGGCGCAAGGCCGGGGCCGGAAACGAAACCGCCGCCCCGAAGGGCGGCGGTGGGTGACAACAGGATCAGAACGAGCGGGTGATGTTCACGAAGTACGTGCGGCCGAAGTAATCGAAGCCGCTGTACAGGGGCGCGTTGCCAACCGTGCTCAGCACGCCCTGCGAAATGGTCGGCGGCTTCTTGTTGGCAAGGTTGCGCACGCCGCCGGTGACCGACCACTTGTCCGCTTCATACTGCAGCGAGGCTGCCTGGATGAAGTAGTTCGGGGTGTACATTTTGTACTGGCTGGTGGCCGGATCGAACAGGCCCGGGTTGCGCTCCTCGTAGTAGGCGTAGCTGTCCATGTTGTCGATCCAGTCCAGACCGTAACGGACGCGCCAGTTCTTCCACTTGTAGTTCAGGTCCAGGGTGGCGGTGTTTTCCGGCGAGCCGATCATGCCGGCCGAGTCGACCTTCGGATCGTCCGAGAACAGCTGGCTGGTCTGCTCGAAGTAGTGCGTGCCCTGCAGCGTGGCACGGAACTCGCCCGGGCCGATGTCACGCACATAGCGCAGGGTGAAGTCCAGGCCGCGCACCTTGTTGGTGGAGACGTTGATGAAGCCGTTGGTGACCGTCAGCTGGTTGGTCTGCGGGTTGCGCTGGATCAGGCGGCACAGGCCGTTGCCCGCAGTGAAGTCTGCGGTGGAGCTGCCGTAGCAGTTGCGCAGGATGGCGGCGCCGCCTGCGTCCTGCACACCGTTCTCGACCTTGATGTCGAAGTAGTCCAGGGCCAGCGACAGATCGCCGAAGGCTGGGCCGAACTCCGGCTGCAGCACCACGCCGAAGGTCTTGGCGGTGGAGGTTTCAGCCTTCAGGTTGTTTTCCGCGCCGCCCTGGGTGTAGACGGTGATGCCTTGCAGCTGGGTGAACTCCGGATCCAGGCCCAGCGACGCGCAGTTCTGGTAGCGCATCGATTCCGGGCGGGCCTCAATGTAGTTGTCGCAGGGGTCGGACGACTGCGGCAGGAAGCCGGTGGTGGCGCCCAGGAACTGCTCGAACAGGGCTGGTGCGCGGTACGAGGTGCCGTAGGATGCACGGAACGACAGCCACTTCACCGGGGTCCACAGGGTGCCAATCTTGTAGGTCTCGTCGGAACCATAGGACTTGTAGTCGGTATAGCGGCCGGACAGGTTGACCGACAGCTCCTCAGCGCCGGTAACACCGGACAGCAGCGGCAGTTCCAATTCGCCGTAGGCTTCGAACACCGAGTCGCTGCCGCGGGTCGGCGAGGAAGCGGTCAGGTTGTACAGGTCCTGGTCAATGGAGTACTGCGACGGGCTGTCGTCGATGCGGGCCTTGCGGTACTCCACACCGAACGCGCCGCCGGCCGAGCCATACGGCATGTCGAACAGCGGGCCATTGACGTTGAAGTTGACCGTGGTTTCCTTGTACAGCGTGTTGCCGGTGACCGGGACGAACACCCAGTCCTTCCAGTCCTGCGGCAGGCGGCCGCCGATGGTGTTGTTGTTCACCGGGGGGGCGGCGACGCAGCCGTTGGAGGCGTCACGGCAGACGAAGCCACCGGCCCCGTTTGAGACCACGTCCAGGCTCTGCGCCAGGCGGCTGGTCAGGAAGCTCTGGAAGGTGTAGTCCGCATCGCTGCGCGAATGCATGATGTTGAAGTCGTAATTCCATTCCGAGCTCAGGTGGCCACGCAGGCCGGCGTTAAAGCGCAGGAAGTCGACCTTCTGCTTGCTCTGGTCGTTGCCGAAACCAATGAAGGCACGTACGCCCATCGGCACGCCATTGGTCTGGTCGGTGGCCGGGCCCGCAACGCTGTCGCGGAGGTTGGCCGGGATAAGCGGATTACCCACTGCATAGTCCAGGGTCAGCTGGCGATAGCCGGTCTGGGTCGACTTGCGGTGGTTGCCGAGGAACTCGTAGTACAGCTCAGCGTCGCCCAGTGCGTTGAGGTCGAAGCCGCCCTGGAAGTAGGCGGTGTGGGTCTTGACCGGCGAGATCAGCGACTGGTTGAGCATCTGCGGGTCGAAGGTGTCGCGGTTCAGCGCACCCACGCCTTCGTAGCCAACCAGGCCGGTGGTGACCGACGAATTCGGGCGCCAGCGGTTGAAGCGGGTGCCGCTGCCCCCCGGCGCGGCGACGCCGGTACGGGTGTTGGTGCCAAGCGTGTTGATGGTCACGCCGCCGCCGTCGAGGGTGTAGCACTTGGACTTGCCGGTCAGCGGATCGATGAAGTCGCCGCTGCCCCAGTAGTCGCCGGCATCGATGTCGCGATACTTGTCGGTGGCGCAGCGGGTCCAGTCGCGGTCGCCAAGGTTAAGTGCGTTGCGCACTGTGTACTCGTACGAACCGGAGAAGTGCGAACGCTCGCCGGTGGTGCCGAAGGTCAGCGCATAGCGACGTTCGTCGCCGCCGCCGCCGTCGGTCGCATTGTGCTGGCCTTCGAAGGTGACGCCGTCGACCTTCTTCTTGGTGATGATGTTGATCACGCCCGCGACCGCGTCGGAGCCGTAGATCGAGGAGGCGCCGTCCTTCAGGATTTCGACGCGGTCGACGATCGAGTTCGGCAGCACGTTCAGGTCCGTCGAGCCGACCGAGCCGCGCGAACCGGCCGGCGAGACGCGGCGGCCGTTGAGCAGGATCAGGGTGCGGGTCGGGCCGAGGCCGCGCAGGCCGAGGGTGTTGGCGCCGGGGCCGCCGTCGGTGACGTAGCCACCGTAGGCGTTGTTGATCTGCGATGCACCTGCGGTCACCGCGGTGCTCTGCAGTGCGGCGGTGGTCGAGTTGAAGCCGGCCAGCGTGGTTTCCTCACGGGTCACGACCTGGACCGGGGACACCGAGTTGAACACGTCGCGGCTGATGCGCGAGCCGGTGACGGTCACCGTGTCCAGGTTGGTTGCCTTCGACTTGGCCGCTTCCTCAGCGGTCAAGTCGAAGGCGCCATTCTGGGCGATCGCCGGCGCCGCTGCGGCGAGCAGCACGGCGGTAGCGAGGGCAAAGCTCAGCGGATGCCGGCCGAGCGACTTGCGATTGATCATCTGAAATCCCCTTGAATCCAATGATTGCGTCGTACACCGGGGACTTGCCTTGCGGGCGTCTCCGTGTGCCCCGTGCCCGGTACCGGCAGTACCCTGCCGCCTCCCGGCGTTACCGGCTTCACCTGCCGGTAACTCGAGATTAACACGACATTAGCTGATGCTGTCAAACGTTCATAAGGGAGTCATCAAGCTGTGGTCAGGAGCCTCTTCGCTCTCCGTGTACTTCGATCTAAATTGATACAACCTATTGATTTTTATTGTTTTGTTCGAGTGTCGCTGAACATGTCTGGATGCTGAATGATTCCTGCCGGCCCGACGCAGCCCCAAAAAAAAGGCCCCGCCGAAGCGGGGCCTGGTCCAGACACGAAGTCCGGAAAACGACGGGATCAGAAGTTGTACTTGACCTGGGCCGAGATCTGGCGGCCGTAGACGCTGTAGAAGCCGTCATTGAACGGGGTCGATTCGTTGCCCGGGTAGTTGTAGCGCTGGCCTTCCGGCAGCTTGTTGAACACGTTGTTGACCATCAGCGACAGGACCAGATCGTCCTGTGCCTGATAGTTCATGCTCAGGTTGTACGTGGTGTACGAACCCCACTTGCCGGCCTTGGCACCGGAAGAGTGGACATAGCCGTAGCTGCGGCCGGTGTAGGCCAGGTAGTTCGGGGTGCTGCCGACGTAGTTGGCGTACACGGTGGTGGTGAACTTGGCGATGTTCCAGGCCACCGACAGATCGCCACGGACCTTGGCGAAGTTGTCGTAGTACCACATGTTGTACGGATCGCTCAGCAGGTCGAGCTTGGCGGCGCCCGGCATCGGCTGCACTTCACGCTTCAGCATGTTCGTGTAGTTGCCGGAGAACATCAGCGAGCCGAAGCGACCGATATCCTGCTGGTACTTGGCCGCCACCGTCACCGCTTCCAGGTTCTGGCTGGCGACGTTGAGCTTCGGCGTGTACACGCGGGTCAGGTTGCCGCCGGCATCGCGCGACACCCAGTCGGTGACGTTCTGGCAGCTGGCCGAGGTGTTGTTCGGCAGGCCGTTGTGGCACTGGTACTCGGCCAGCAGCAGCTGGTCGGTGCTGAGGGTCTTGACCTCGTTCTTGATCTTCCAGTTGTAGTAGTCGGCCGACAGCGAGAAGTTGCTCACCGGGGCCCACACCACGCCTGCGCTCCACACGTCGGCGGTGATCGGCTTCAGGTCCGGGTTGCCGGACTTTTCGCTGTACACCGAGGTGTTCTTGTAGAACGCGCACTTCTCGTCGCGCAGGCCGTAGCCCAGCTGGCTGCAACGGTAGTAGTCGTTCTGGCCGGACGAGTACGAGCCGCTCATGCCCTGGAAGGCATCGGACAGGGTCGGTGCACGGAAGGCGGTGCCGTACTTGCCGCGCAGCAGCAGGCTCTCGATCGGGCGGAATTCCAGACCGATGCTGTAGGTGGCCTTGTCGACGGTCTTGTCTGCGATCTTGAACGCGTCATAGCGGCCAGAGGCGCTGACGGTCAGCTTCTCCAGCAGCGGCATGCGCAGTTCGCTGGTGACCGCGTAGTTGCTGCGGTGGCCGGCGCCCGCGACGGCGGTGGTGCCCCACACATTGCCGTCGACGAAGGCCTGGTCCGGCGAGTAGTCCCAACCTTCGCTGCCACCTTCCAGCACGACGGCCAGGCCGGCGTCACCGCCCGGCAGGCTGAACAGCGAGCCGTTGGTCACCTGCACGCGACCCAGGTTCTGCTAGGTCTTGCTGCGGTGGGTGCCGTAGCCGGTGAAGCTGGCGAACTGGTCCGGGGTGATCGGCGAGTAGAAGGCAGCGTAGTTCGGGTTGTAGATGCCGAACGTGGCGGTCGGGTCCTTCGGGTCGGTGTAGGTGCCCAGGCGCGGGCCAAGCACGGTCTGGCCGAAGAAGTCCTCGATCTTGTCCTTCCAGCGCACGAAGCGGTTCTGGTCCAGGCGGTACTCGCCACGGGTGAAGCTGGCGCTGTAATCCCAGTCGCCGACCATGCCCTTGCCGCCCAGGGTGACCTGGTAGGCGCGGCTCTCATCGGAGTTCAGGATGTTGTTGTAGTCGCCCGCGCCGATCTCCTCCGGCGCGAAGGCGCGCTGCAGGTTCACGACCTTGCCTGCGCCCTGGTCGTAGAAGCCACCCATGACCGACTTCGTGCCCCACCACAGGGCGCTGGAGCCGGAGGTGAACTCGGTCTTTTCCTTGCTGTACAGCACGTCGGCGAACAGCTGGAAGTTGTCGTTCACGTCGAAGGTCATCGACGAGTAGAACTGGCCGCTGTTCTTGCCGTTCTTCAGGGTCTTGTAGCCGGCGCTGTACACCGAACCGCAGGACTCGCCCGACGCGCGCTTGCCGACGACGGTGGTGCCGTCGTACAGGCCTGCCACGTTGGCGCAGCGGCTCGGGTCCATCATCAGCAGCTTGTTGTCTGCATTGGTGATGACGGCGAAGTCGTTCGACGGCACCTGCGCGGTGTAGCCGACCGGGTTGTTCTGCTTGGTGATGTCACGCTGGTAGCCCCAGATCGGGCTGCCGTTCTCGATCTGCACGTTGACCAGCGCGTGGAAGCGGTCGTCGAACGCGTTGAAGCCCTTGGCTGCGCTGAAGCGGATGTTGCTGCCGCCGCCTTCGGTGTAGGTGCCGCCACGGACGGTCATCGTACCGCCGTCCATGCGCTCCTTCAGGATGATGTTGACCACACCGGCGATCGCGTCCGAGCCGTACAGCGAGGACTGGCCACCGGGCAGCACTTCGATGCGCTCGACGATGTCGATCGGAATGCCGCTGATGTTGTTGAAGGTGTCGCTACCGTTGTACAGCGCCGGATACGAGAGCATCGGGCGGCCGTTGATCAGGTACTTGGTGTAACCCGGATTCAGGCCGAACATGCCGGCTGCTTCAGCGCCCTGGGTGAACGAACCCGAGGTCTGGCCACCCTGCAGGCCGCCGGTGGTCAGCGAGGACTGCTGCAGCACTTCAGCAACGCTGCTGAAGCCGCGGGTCTGGATGTCTTCGGCGGTGATGGACATCACCGGGGTCTGGGTTTCAACCTGGGTCTGCGGGATCAGCGAACCGGTGACGGTGATCTTGTCCAGGTTGGTCGCCTTGTCCTGGGCTATTGCCGGGGCGGCGGCCATCAGGGCGGAAATCAGGGCGACGGCGAGCGTGTTGCGACGTGCGGTGTTGCTTGCGTATTTCATGTAGTTCCAATAGAGAGCAAAAACAAAAATCGGCACTGCGCATGCGCCATCGTGCGCGCTGGAAACCAGCTCCGCAGCCCAAAACAGTGCTTCAGGAACGTAACATGAACTTAACAATCTGTGCACGAATCTGTAGCAATCCTGAATTTCAGTCAGGCTACGTCCAGCTTGTATGATGTTGGGTTATTCCCCCTGATACAGCTGGTGCCCGTTGTGAACAGTTCCCCCCGCCGCCCCCATGCCAGCCAGGTCCAGAAGGGACTGACGCCACATGCCCGCATCCGCAATGTCATCGCGGTCGGCTCCGGCAAGGGCGGCGTGGGCAAGTCGACCACCGCGGTCAATCTGGCCGTGGCGCTGCAGCAGCTGGGCGCACGTGTCGGCGTGCTGGACGCGGACATCTACGGCCCCAGCGTGCCCGCCATGCTGGGCTTGTCCGGGCGGCCGGAAAGTCCCGACAACAAGAGCATCGAGCCCCTGCGCGCGTTCGGCGTGGACACGATGTCGATCGGTTACCTGATCGAAGAGGACACGCCGATGATCTGGCGCGGTCCGATGGCCACCTCGGCAATGACCCAGCTGTTCAACGACACGCTGTGGGATGACCTGGATTTCCTGCTGATCGACCTGCCGCCGGGCACCGGCGACATCCAGCTGACCCTGACCCAGAAGATCCCGCTGGCCGGTGCGGTGATCGTCACCACGCCGCAGGACATCGCCACGCTGGATGCGAAGAAGGCGCTGAAGATGTTCGAGAAGGTCGAGGTGCCGGTGCTGGGCATTGTCGAGAACATGGCCGTGCACACCTGCAGCAACTGCGGGCATGTCGAGCATCTGTTCGGCGAGGGCGGTGGCGAGCGCATGGCCGCGCAGTACGGCGTGCCGCTGCTGGGATCGCTGCCGCTGCAGATCGGCATCCGCGAGCAGGGCGATAGCGGTACCCCGATCACCGTGGCGCAGCCCGATTCGGTGCCGGCGCAGGCCTACCGCCATGCCGCGCAGCGCCTGATCGAGGAAGTGGGCAAGCGCCCGCGGGCGTCGATTCCGATCCTGTCGTCGCTGCTCTGACCGCGGCTGCAAAGAAAAAGCCGCCGGCGCGAGGCCGGCGGCAATCCGAGGCGTTCCTGGAGAGGGAACCGTTTACCAGTCGTACTGGACCTGGAAGCGGACGTAGCGCGGATCGTTGAAGTATTTCGGCGTGTTGTAGTTGTAGTAGGTGCGGATGGTCGGTGCCGAGCTCGGCCGGCCGTACTTTGTTTCGTACACCTGCACCGGCTTGATGTTGTTGAATGCGTTGATCACCGACATCTGCACGCTCAGGCCCTTCAGCCAGTTCGGGGTGTAAGTGATGTTCGGGCTGACCGTGAACTGCCACGGGGTACGGCCCGCGCTACCGACCTTGGAGATGTCGTCAGCCGGCTGGTTGCCATTGAGTTCGCAGCTGTGGAACACGCCGGAGTAGCCATACTCGGTATCGAAGCTGCCCCAGCCGCCACCCAGGCAGCTCTTCGGTGCACCGGACTGGGCCAGCATGTTCAGACCGACCGACCACTCATCCGTGAACTTGAACCCACCGTACAGCTTGATGCTGTGGCGATGGTCATTGAACAGATATCCGTCCGAGCCATACATGATTTCGGCAAAATCGAAGTCGGATGTGGTGCCAGTGTCATCCTGGCCGTTGGTGCTCTTGACCAGACCTTCGTAATTGCCTTCCAGCTTGGACCACGTGTACGAGAAGCTGGCGTACCAGCGCTCGGTCTGCTTGTCTGCACTGAGGGTTACGGCCTTGTACACGCGCTTGGCCTTCGGGCCCAGGCTTGCCCCCGGCACTGTGATGTCGTCAACCTTGCCATCACCGTCCACGTCCAAGGTGACCTGCAGGTCGCTGCCCGGGTTGTAGATCCAGCAGCCCGGCAGGCCTTCCGGCACGGTCCAAGGATCGGCCCAGTTGGAAAGGTCATAGCCGGCGGCTACCGCAGCGTTGTAGAGCGAACGGGAATCGCAGGTATCGTCGATAACCTTGTTGGCACGGCGATAGGTCGCTTTGATGCCGACGGTCCAATCGTTGAAGAAGTCGATCGAGGAGTTGATCTGCTGCTGGTAGCCAAGGATCACCTCATCTTGCGTATAGGGCTTCAGACCCTTGGACGCCACCGCGCGAGGATCTGGGGTGACGCCGCTTTCACCGTTGACGATGTTGTCATATGCACCATCTTCGTAGCTCCCAGTAATGATGGGCGAGCCGTTCGGATTGATGCCGTCGTAGGTGAAGTACTGGTCCAGGTAGTACGACGCGCTCGCTGCGCGAAGCGCCACATTCGCAGCAATGGGCAGGGAGTAGCGGCCGGCCGACGCGAACAGCTTGCTGCGGCCGTCACCCAGAATGTCCCACGAGAATCCGAAGCGCGGCTGCCAGATATCATCCTGCTTTACGAAGCTGATACCGTCGGAGTTCTTGTTGTCGAACGAGTCGTTGCGGATGCCGGCGTACAGCATGAAGTTGTCGGTAATCTGCCAGTTGTCCTGTACATACCAGGACTTCTGCTTGATTTCGATCGAGCCACCATTCCGGAAGTTCACACGGTTTGCGTAGTCATCTTCCAGATACCACAGCGCACCTGCGGAGTAGGAGGTGCCCTGCACCGAAGTCCACTTCTCGTCGCTGTAGCCAAAGCCGATCTTGTGGTCGCCCAACTGCCAGTCAAAGTCCGCACGTGCGCCTTTGCGCTCGTTACGGCCGCCGAACATTCCTACCGTGCTGGCGACGGCGCAGCCGATACGACGGCCGGTGCCGCCGGTCTCCGAGCGGTAATCCAGCACGTACGGGCATGCGCCTTCAGGGCTGTTGATGTTGCCGTCATAGAAGCTGGTCACACCATCGGGGCTGATCGTGTGTTCCGAGCTGCGGTTGCGCATCTGGCCGTACTGGATCGAACCCGTAAGATTCTCGGTCAGGTAGCTAGTCCACTTGAAGATGTCGGTCTGGCCGCCGGTCTTGCCGATCAGTTCGCCGAGATCATTGGTGCGTGCGGGTTCGCCACCCGCGTCTGGCTTGTCATAGAGTGCATTGAAATAGTTGTAGCTGTAGCGACGGCTGTTGTCGAAGCCGGTGTACTCCAGGTGATTGTTCTCATTGAGGTACCAATCGACCTTCAGCAGCCAGTAGGGCGTCTTGGACTCATAGTCGTACCCGGTCGTAGAGAGCGCAGCAGCGCTCGGTGGGCGACCGTTGGTGGTGTACTGCGATCCGCGGCTGCTGTAGCTGCCGGTCTTGGAGTTGCTGAACTGGCCCATCGCGAACACGAACAGCTTGTCCTCGATCAGGGGGCCGCCAGCCCAGACGCTGTAGACGTTCGAACTGCTGCTGTTCTTGTCGTAGGAGCGGAAGATCGAGCCATCGTTGTAGTAGGTGTCCGGTTCGTTCTCGCGCAGCGAGTCAGGAGCGCCTGTCCAGCTGAAGCCACCCTTCCACTCGTTGGTGCCGCGCTTGACGTTGACGCTGGTCACGCCACCGGTCGAAAAGCCGTACTTGGCGCCATAACCACCGGTCTGAATGTCCAGCTGGTCGATGGCCTGATACGGAATCTCCGAGAACGACAGGCTGTCGTACAGGTTGGTGACGTTGAAGCCATTGACGTAGTAGCTGTTCTCGGCGGCCGACGCACCGCCGAACGAGGCTGGGCCGAAGTATCCGCTGGACGATACGGTGCCGGGAGTCAGCAGCGAGACGCTGGTGACATCACGGGCGACCGGCAGTGAGTTGAGCTTGTCGGCGGTGAACGTGGTGCGGGATTCGACACTGCCCAGGTCAATTGCGTTCGCCGCTCCCAGCGCGCGTACATTCACCGTATCCAAGGATGTCGCGCCACCAGAGGATGCGGACGCGAAGGTGGCCATCGAGGACTGGCCGGCGACCACGGTCACCCGGGTGGTTGCGGTGGGGCTGCCATTGCTGACCGTGGTGACCTCATAGGTGCCGGTTGGCAGCTGCGAAACACGGAAACGTCCGTCGCCACTGACATTCACTTCACGCGTCGTGCCCGACGCCAAGCTCTTGACCTGGATCTTGTCCGCCGAGGTCACGCTGCCGACGATATCGCCGGTGGTGCTCTGGGCATAGCTGGTGCCGGCCAAGGCGCCTAGAACGAGCGCAAGTGCAGTGCGCTTCAGCGTGCGTCCATTGAAGTTCAGATTCATCGTGTTCCTTTGCGGTTGCAGAGGGGAAGCGGTTCGATTCAAACGGACCTGAACGAATTGTTCAGGATGAATGAAACCGTAACGATGAAGCTTTTGCTGCGCAATGTTCATCTAGCGCTCATGAATCGCCGGAATGCCGAAAAGCGGGCTCAGGTTATTGAATTAAAAGGTATTTTAATTTTTGTTTCGGTTTGTTTCGTGTCTGGCGATATGATTGAAAATGACACAAATATGTGATAACTGGTTAAAATTTTGGCGATAAGTCTCATTTGTTATTCAAGATTCTGGTGCATCGATCGTAGGCGTGGCGCTCTGAAGCGGCTCTCTTCGCCAAGCGGCAAGCATGGCCGCCGCAGGAAGGCCACCTGTAGAATCGCCGCCTCGGGCGCAGCCCCATTCCCCCTCGTTCAACAGGACAGAGCATGAGCATCAAGAGTGACCGTTGGATCCGCCGCATGTCCGAGCAGCACGGCATGATCGAGCCGTTCGAGGCAGGGCAGGTCAAGCAGGCCAACGGCGAGCGCATCGTCAGCTACGGCACGTCCAGCTATGGCTACGACGTGCGCTGCTCGCGCGAGTTCAAGGTGTTCACCAACATCAACTCGACCATCGTCGATCCCAAGCATTTCGACTCGGGCAGCTTCGTCGACATCACCGCCGACGAGTGCATCATTCCGCCGAACAGCTTCGCGCTGGCGCGTACCGTGGAGTATTTCCGCATCCCCCGCGATACCCTGGTGGTGTGCCTGGGCAAGAGCACCTATGCGCGCTGCGGCATCATCGTCAACGTGACGCCGCTGGAACCGGAGTGGGAAGGCCACGTCACCCTGGAATTCAGCAACACCACGCCGCTGCCGGCACGCATCTACGCCAATGAAGGCGTGGCGCAGATGCTGTTCTTCCAGGCGGCCGCCGATGACATCTGCGAGACGTCGTACCGCGATCGTGGCGGCAAGTACCAGGGCCAGACCGGCGTGACCCTGCCGCGGACCTGACTGGCGCGCCATCGCATGACGAAAACGCCGGGCATGCCCGGCGTTTTCATGGGTGCGGCCACACGCTGCGCTCGCCGGGCGTGGCCCGGCACCAGCTTATTTCCCGCGACCGAACAGCATTGCGATACCCACGCCCACCAGTGCCACCGGCCACCAGGTCAGCAGCAGCTTGGACAGGTTCAGGTGCGTCCAGCCGAGGTTGCTGGCGAGCATGAACAGGCCGATCAGGATCAGCAGGATGGCGGCAACGAGGTTGAATCGCATCGGGTCGGCGAAGGCTCAGGTGTGGGCCGGATATCCTAGCCGTTCCTTCCAGTAGGCGACATGCTGGTCCAGTGCGGCCGCTTCGTAGCGGTGCGCGGGACCGCTGCCCCAGACCGGGCCCGGCCAGGCCGGATCACCGTCATGGCGGCCGATCACGTGGAAGTGCAGCTGGCGCACGATGTTGCCCAGTGCGCCGATGTTGATCTTCTCCACCCCGTCGGCGCCCTTCAGGGCCTTGCAGGCGCGGTTGAGCTCGGTGCGCAGCTTGTCCTGCTGCTCGCCGTCCAGCTCGATCCACTCGGTGACCCCGGCCAGGCGCGGTACCAGTACCAGCCACGGGAATCGTTCGTCGTTCATCAGCCGCACTTGCGACAACGGTCCTTCGGCCACCAGCACGCTATCGGTGGCCAGGCGTGAATCGAGTTTGAATTCGCTCATCCAAGATGCTCCGAGAAGAAGTCCAGGGTGCGTTGCAGCGCCAGGGCGGCGCTGTCTGGATCATACGCATGTCCGACCTCCCGGTTGAAGGCGTGGTCGGCCGGATAGACGAAGGTGGTCATCTGCGGCAGCTTCTCGCGATGGGCCTGGACCGCTTCCGGCGGGATGCTGCGGTCCTGGGCGCCGAAGTGGAAGATCACCGGCGCCTTCGGCGTCTCATCGAGGAACTGGACGTTGCGCGCGCCGTAGTAGCTGACGGAGGGCAGGCCCAGGCGCACTGCGGACAGCATCGCTACCGTACCGCCCCAGCAGTAGCCGACGGTGCCGACCTTGCCGTAGGGGGCCAGCCGGGTGGCCGCCGCGCGGACCACTTCCAGCGCCTTCTCCATGCCCAGCGCGCTGACCCGGTCCAGGCCCTGCTTCACCCCGTCGGCGTCGTAGGGCAGGGCGTCCGGGTCGGCATCGGGGCCATCGACCAGGTCGAAGAACGACGGTGCCAGCACCGCATAGCCCTCGGCGGCGAAGCGTTCCGCCACGCCGCGGATGTGCGGGTTGGCGCCGAAGATTTCCTGCACCACCACCAGCCCGCCTCGCGCGGTGCCCTCGGGGAGTGCCTGCCAGGCCCGTACCGCGCCGTGGTGCGTATCCAGGGTGATCCACTCGGCCATCGTCATCTACTCTCGTTGCAGGGACAGGACTGCATTGTCGGTGCTGCGCGGGTTAGCGCGGTGTCAGCGGCTGTGCGCGATCGGGCGGCTGGCCATTCAGAGCCCGGCCGCCAACCCCGGTATACTGGCGCCCTTTCAGGCCCCGGCCCCCAGGACCCCCTGCCATGCCGGCAGGGGCCTAGGCCCCCAGAGTCCCGCGATTCCATGTCCCAGCTGAACCCCAAAGTCGGCTTCGTCAGCCTTGGCTGCCCGAAGGCCCTTGTCGATTCCGAGCGCATCCTCACCCAGCTCCGCTCGGAAGGTTACGACATCGTCCCGTCCTACGATTCGGCTGACGTGGTGGTGGTCAACACCTGCGGCTTCATCGATTCGGCGGTGACCGAGTCGCTGGACGCGATTGGCGAGGCGATGAACCAGAACGGCAAGGTCATCGTCACCGGCTGCCTGGGCAAGCGCCCGGAGCAGATCCGCGAGGCCTACCCGAACGTGCTGGCGGTGTCCGGCCCGCAGGACTACCAGAGCGTGATGGAAGCGGTGCATGAAGCACTGCCGCCCAAGCACGATCCGTTCGTGGACCTGGTGCCGGACTACGGCATCAAGCTGACTCCGCGCCACTACGCTTACCTGAAGATCTCCGAAGGCTGCAACCACAAGTGCAGCTTCTGCATCATCCCGTCGATGCGCGGCAAGCTGGTCTCGCGCCCGGTCGACGAGGTGCTGCGTGAGGCCGAGCGCCTGGTGCGTGGTGGCGTGCGCGAGCTGCTGGTGGTGTCGCAGGACACCTCGGCCTATGGCGTGGACGTGAAGTACGCCGAGAAGATGTGGCGCGACAAGGCCTACCAGACCCGCCTGAAGGCACTGTGCGAAGGCCTGTCCGAGCTGGATGCGTGGGTGCGCATGCACTACGTCTACCCGTACCCGCACGTGGACGAGGTGGTGCCGCTGATGGCTGAGAACCGCATCCTGCCGTACCTGGACATTCCGTTCCAGCACGCCAGCCCGCGCATCCTGCGCCTGATGAAGCGTCCGGGTGCGGTCGAGAAGACCCTGGAGCGTGTGCAGAACTGGCGCCGTATCGCGCCGGACATCACCGTGCGTTCGACTTTCATCGTCGGCTTCCCGGGCGAGACCGAGGCCGAGTTCGAAGAACTGCTGTCGTTCCTGGACGAGGCACAGCTGGATCGCGTCGGTGCGTTTGCCTACTCACCGGTCGAAGGTGCCACCGCCAACGACCTGCCCGATGCGGTGCCGGAAGAAGTGAAGCAGGAACGCCTGGCCCGTTTCATGGAGAAGCAGGCGAAGATTTCCGCCGCGCGCCTGGAAGCCAAGATCGGTACCGTGCAGCAGTGCCTGGTCGATGCCATCGAAGGTGACATCGCCGTGGCCCGTTCCAAGGCCGATGCGCCGGAGATCGACGGCCTGGTGCACATCCAGAATGCCGACCAGGTGCCGCTGCGCGTGGGTGAGTTCGTCGACGTGGAAATCACCGAGAGCGACGAGCACGACCTGTACGGTGATGCGCTGCCCGCCGCTACCCGCCCGGCATTCGATCTCAAGATGCTGTGACCGCAGCGACGACCGCCGCCGGTGACGGCAGCGGTGTGCGCCGCTTCGTGCCGCCGCCGCGTGCGGCGGTCGATCCGCAGGTGTTCGCGCACCCGGTGTTTGCCGGGTTGCGCGACATCCATGACCTGCTGGCCAGCCCTGAGTGGCCGTCCATTGCAGCGCTCGAGGCACGCCTCACGCTGCCCGGCAAGCACCTGGTCGAGCAGGATGCCGCGCTGCTGGCCGACGGCCTGCACTACGAAGCCCGCATCGCACAGGGGCGCATCGCCACCCGCGCCGACAACTGGCATGACCTGTTCAATGCACTGGTGTGGGACCGTTACCCGCAACTCAAGCAGGTGCTCAATGTGCAGCAGTGCAGGCATATCGCATCCATGCCGCCGGGCCAGCGCAATCGCGCGCAGGCCGCGCTGACCCAGTTCGACGAAACCGGTGTGATCGTGCGTGTGCGCGATGAGGACGTGTTGGCCGCATGGGACGTGCATGATTGGCCGGCGTTGTTCGAGCCTGCGCGCTGGCAGAGTGGTGACATCGCAATCGCTGCGATATTCGGGCACGCGCTGATGGAGCAGGCGCTGCTACCGGGGCGCCTGCTGGTCGGCAAGTGCGTGGTGGTGCACGGCGAAGTCGATGATGCCTGCGTTGACGCAGTGGCTTCGGCCATCGTCGAGGGCAGGGCAGTGACCGATCCCCTGCAGTTGCGTCCGCTGCCGCTGGCGGGAATCCCGGGCTGGCACCATGGACAGGATGCCGCCTTCTATGCAGATGCCGCGTACTTCCGCCCGCTGCGTGCCGGCCGCCAGTACCCGCCGCCGTTGCACGGGGCTATGTAGAGTCGACTGTCAGTCGACTGCTCTTCGTTCCGAGGCCGTGAACGCCCGACAGATGGCTTCGGCGAGTCATCAACCGCGATGAGGATCGCGGTGCGTTTACCGTCCGGCTGCGGAGGTTTGTGCCGCGCTTGGCGCGGTGGTCGACTGACAGTCGACGCTACAACGGCTCATATTCCACTCCGATCACCGCAAAGGTGAACTGGCCGCCGGGCAGCTCCACCGAGAACTCGTCATCCAGCCGCTTCTTCAGCAGCGCACGCGCCAGGGGGGAATCGATGCTGATCCAGCCCAGCCCAGCATCGGTCTCATCCGGCCCGACAATGCGATAGCGGCTGGTCTCACCGCTGTCCACGTTCTCCAGTTCCACCCATGCGCCGAAGAACACCGCCAGCGGATCGGTCGGCGTGGTATCGACCACGCGTAGCGATTCCAACCGCTTGGTCAGGTAGCGCACACGACGGTCGATCTCGCCCAGCTGCTTCTTGCGATAGGTGTACTCGGCGTTTTCCGAACGGTCGCCTTCCGCAGCGGCCGCGGCCAGTGCCTTCACCACCTCGGGGCGGCGCACACGCCACAGGTCATCCAGCTCGGTCTTCAGCCGGGCATGGCCGGAGGCAGTGATCAGGGCGGTACTCTTTTCTGCAGGGGGACGCCAACGCGACATGTGGTGCGACTTCTTTTCAGGGGAACGATGGGGTCGGATCCTTTCCGCAGGAAAGGGATCCGACCCCAGTAGTGGCGGATCAGCGCTTGCCGCCGAAGATGCCACCCAGGATGCCACGCACGATCTGGTTGCCCAGCTTGGTGCCGACGGTGCGCGTGGTCTGCTTGGCCATGGTTTCGATCATGCCCTGGCGGCGCTTGGTGCCGAAGATCGCGTCCTTGATCGCCTGGCCGAAACCGCCTTCCTGCGCTTCGTCCTGCTCGCGGCTGCGCGCGGCCGGTGCCTGCGCCTGTTCGACGGTCTTCTGCGCACGCTGGGCCAGCAGTTCGGCGGCCGATTCGCGGTTGATCGCGGTGTCGTAGCGGCTGCCGACCGGGCTGCCGGCACGCACCTGGGCACGCTCGGCGTCGGTGATCGGCCCCATCCGGCAGCGCGGCGGCGCGATCATCGTCTGCTGCACCGGCATCGGCACACCCTTGTCCTGCAGCGTGGACACCAGCGCTTCGCCGGTACCGAGCTGGCTGAGCACCTTGGCCACGTCCAGCTTCGGGTTCGGCACGAAGGTCTCGGCAGCAGTCTTCACTGCCTTCTGGTCGCGCGGGGTGAATGCACGCAGCGCATGCTGCACGCGGTTGCCGAGCTGGCCGAGGATGTTGCCCGGCACGTCATCAGGGAACTGCGAGCAGAAGTACACGCCCACACCCTTGGAGCGGATCAGGCGCACCACCTGCTCGATGCGCTGCACCAGCGACGGCGGTGCATCGTCGAACAGCAGGTGCGCTTCGTCGAAGATGAAGACCAGCTTCGGCTTGTCCAGGTCGCCCACCTCCGGCAGCTGCTCGAACAGCTCCGACAGCAGCCACAACAGGAAGGTGGAATACAGCTTCGGCTTGAGCACCAGCTGGTCGGCGGCAAGGATGCCGATCATGCCGCGGCCGTCGTGATTGACCCGCATGACGTCGGCCAGTTCCAGGGCCGGCTCACCGAAGAAGTTCTCGCCGCCATCCTGCGCCAGGCGCAGCACCGACCGCTGGATCGCAGCGATGGACTGCGCGCTGACCAGGCCGTACTCGGTGGAGATGTCCTTGCGCTCCTCGGCCACCAGGCCGAGCAGGGCGCGCAGGTCGTCCATGTCCAGCAGCAGCAGGCCACGGTCGTCGGCCAGCTTGAACACGATGTCGAGCACGCCGGACTGGGTGTCGTTCAACTCGAGGATGCGCGCCAGCAGGGTCGGGCCCATCTCGCTGACCGTGGTGCGCACCGGGTGACCCAGCTTGCCGTACAGGTCCCAGAAAATGGTCGGGCTGGCGGCCGGTGCGTAGTCGGCCACGCCGATCTCGGCGGCGCGCTTGAGCAGGTTCTCGGCGCCGGTGCCGGGCACCGCCAGGCCGGACACATCGCCCTTCACATCGGCCAGGAACACCGGCACGCCCAGCCGCGAGAAGCCCTCGGCCAGGGTCATCAGGGTCACGGTCTTGCCGGTACCGGTGGCGCCGGCCACCAGGCCGTGGCGGTTGCCGAGTTTCGGCAGCAGGGTGACGGCCACATCGTCGGTGATGCCTTTGCCGAGCAGAATCGGATCCATGGTCCAGCCCTTGTGGTGAATAGCCCAATGTTAACCGCCGGCGGTGACGGTCCGAAGGTCGGCTTGCCCGGACCTTGGCGGCGCCGCTACTCTGCCTGCCTGTTTCGCACACAGTGCCATCAATGCCCGTTCCTGTCCTGATTTCCCGCGGTTGGCCGCTGCTGGCCCTGGCCGGCCTGGTTTCCCTGGCGCCCGACGCCCATGCGCAGCGGGTTTCGGCCCGGGACAAGGTGAGGGTGGATGCGCTGCAGCAGCGCATGACCGTCGCCGAGAAGCGTTACAGCGATGCGCTGCTGCTGGTCGCCAATGCCGACCCCAAGGGCAGCAACGAAGCCGACGCCGCGCTGGAGGACATGGAAGATGTCCTCAACGACTGCGTGAAGCAGAAGGGCTGCCAGATGGGCACGCTGCTGGCCAGCTACAAGCGCCTGCTCAAGCACGACGCCGACGCGGCCGCCAGCGATGACGTGGCGGACGAGGGCGGTGATCGCCTGGAAGCCGACCCCGACCACATCGGCCCGCTTACCGCCGACGTACCGGAGGCCGCGCGCGCTGCCGCGCTGCTGAACGACAAGCGGCACGCCTTCGACAGCATGGTCGAATACAACCCGGCGGTGCAGGCCGGCATCCGCCGCTGGCTGACCGACATGCGCCCGGCGTTGCTGACCAGCTACGAGAACTACCAGAACCTGCGTGCGGTGATGTGGCCGGAGTGGGAGAAGCGTGGCCTGCCTGAAGCGCTGCTGTTCGGCATCATGGCCAAGGAGTCCAATGGCCGCGTGCATGCTTCATCGCGCGCTGGCGCCGCCGGGTTGATGCAGTTCATGCCGGCCACCGGCCGCCGCTTCGGCCTCGGCCCGGATGGCACCGGCTTTGACACCCGCTTCGATGCACGCAGTGCGGCCGAGGCCAGCGCCAGCTACCTCAACGAACGCCTGCGCGAACTGAACAACAACGTGGAAATGTCGGTGGCCGCCTACAATGGTGGCGAAGGCCGCGCCGCGCGCGTGTTCAAGCAGAGCGCCGGGCAGAGCTTCTGGACCGACAGCGTCTACAACCAGTTCCCCGGCGAGACCAAGGACTACGTGCCGATGGTGATCGCCGCGGCCTGGATCTTCCTGCACCCGCAGCAGTACGGCGTGGAGTTCCCGAAGATCAGCGCGCAGCCGGCCACGCTGCGCCTGGCCAAGTCGACCACCATCTACGAACTGACCATCTGCCTGGGCAGCCACGGCACCCGCGATGGCTACATGCGCGCGCTGCGCAACCTCAACCCGCGCTATGAGGCCGATGGCTGGATCCCGGCCGGCACGCTGATCAATGCCACCACCCGCATCGCCGGCCTGTACCAGCGCAACTGCGTCAGTGGCCCGCGTGCCGACCTGGCCCGCACGCTGATCACCGCCGATCTGAACGCAGCAATCAAGCGCCCGGCCGCGACCAGCTACACCGGAAGCGTGGCCGTGGGCGGCGTGGTGCCGGTGGCCGATGCGGCCGCGTCCACCAGCGTGCCGACCACGCCGGTCGCTCCGGTGGCCACGCCGCGCCCGGCGGCGCGCCCGAAGCCGGTGCGCAGCCACAAGGTGGGCCGCGGTGAAACCCTGGGCGCCATCGCGGCCAAGTTCCAGTGCGACGTGCCCACCCTGGCCCGTGCCAATGGCCTGAAGGCCCCGGCCTACAGCCTGCGCCACGGCCAGACGCTGAAGCTGCAGGGCTGCGACAAGTAATCCCCCCGACCCTGGAATCCGCATGGACCTCGAAGACACCCGCAACCTGTTCGCCAACCTCCGCGAAAACACCGACTGGGACATCACCGGCCCGTTGCTGTGGGGGTACTTCTTCGTGCACTCCACTGCCGAGCCGTTGCAGGCACTGGCGCAGCACCTGCAGGCGCAGGGTTACACCTTCGTGGAATTGTTCGAGCAGGATCCGGAAGAGGGCGACGCGCCGTTCCACGTGCTGCATGTGGAGCGCGTGGAGATCCACGACGAAGCCTCGCTTGACCGCCGCAACCAGGAATTCGCAGCGCTGGCCGCGGAGAAGGGCGTGGAAGACTACGACGGCATGGACGTCGGTCCGGCCCCGTCCCTGCAGTAACGCGCGTACCGGTAGTGCCGGCCGCTGGCCGGCAATGCTCGACGCGTTGGATCAGCGGAGATGCCGGCCAGCGCCCGGCACTACCGAAGCCTCAGCGCAGCCTGGCCAGCGCCTGGCCCAGCTGCACCGGGCTTTCAGCGCCCAATTGCGGGGCGAAGTCAGCCACGCCCGGCGGCAGCAGTACGATCACGGTGGAGCCGTAGTTGAAGCGCGCCATCTCGGCAAAGCGCTCCAGCCTGATGCCCTGGCCGCGGTAGTCCTTGCGGGTGATGCGGTCGCCATAGTGCGGAATCTCTTCGCCGCTCCACACGGTTTCCACCCCGGACACCAGCAGCGCACCGACCATCACGCTGACCATCGGCCCGAAGCTGGTGTCGAAGTGGCAGACCAGGCGCTCGTTGCGGGCGAACAGGCGCGGTACGCCGTTCACTGCCGCCGGACCAACGCTGAACAGGCGCCCCGGCACGTGCACGGTCTCACGCAGGGTTCCGGTCCACGGCATGTGCACGCGGTGGTAATCGCGCGGCGACAGGTACACCGTGGCGTAGAGGCCATCGTTGTATGGCTTGGCGTCCTCGTCACTGCCCAGCAGTTCGGCAGCGGTGAATGACTGGCCCTTGGCCTGGAAGATGCGGCCGGCCTCGATCTTCCCCAGCTGGCTGATGCGGCCGTCGGCCGGCATCACCAGGCTGCGCGGATCGGCGTCAGCCACGCGCGCACCCGGCTTCAGCGCACGGGTGAAGAACTGGTTGAAGGTCGCATAGCTGCGCGGGTCCGGGTTGGCCGCTTCGTCCAGGTTGACGTTGAACTTGCGGGTGACCGTGTCGATCAGCCAGCGCGATACGCGCGGATCGTCCGAGTACGCCAGCGAACGCGCCATCGAGGACAGCAGGCGGTGTGGCAGGGCGTACGTCAGGGCGGTGGTGAGGCTCATGGGGCGGTTTTCTCGGTCAGCTTCTGCAGGTCGCGGGCAATGGCCGGCGCGTTGAACGGGGGGCGTACCAGGCCGGCAAGGCGGCCCTGCGGGTCGAGCACGGCCAGGCTGGCCGAATGCTCGACGGTGTAATCCTCGGGGTTCTCGTCGAAATGCTTGCCCGGCACCTTCTGGAACACGAAGCCCAACGAGGTGGCGAAGCGCTCCAGCGAGGGAACGTCAGCGGTGGCGGCCAGGGTGTCCTTGTGGAAACCGTGCACGTACTCGCCGAGGCGGGTGGCGCTGTCGCGGTCGGGGTCGACCGAGATGAACAGCACGCGTGGGCGCAGGCTGTCGGGCAGGGCTTCCCACTGGTTCTGCGCGCCGGCCAGCTCGGCCAGGGTGGTCGGGCAGACGTCCGGGCAGAAGGTGAAGCCCAGGAATACCAGGGTCCAGTGGCCCTTCAGTTCGCCCGGGATCAGGCGGGTGCCGTCGGACTGGGCCAGGTTGAAGTCGGGCAGTTCGCGCGGCTGCGGGTACAGCGTGATCGCTTCGGTGGCCGGGGCATTGGCCGGCGGCTTCGGCGCGAACAGCTGCTGGGCGGCCAGCAGGCCGAGACCCGCCGCCAGGGCGATCAGCAGGATGATGCCGGCGTTGCGATTGAACATGGGGGCTCCCGCGCGAAGTGGGCCCCATCATACCGGCTGTGGCCCGAATCGTTTCCGCCGCAACGGATGCCGCCACGGGCGCCAGCCCCTATAATCGGGGGCCACTTTGCCCGCAGTACCGCCATGACCGCTGAAACGGCCGCCGAACTCCACACGATCATCGATCTGATCCGCTACGGCACCAGCCGTTTCAACGAAGCCGGACTGACCTTCGGGCACAGCTACGACAATGCGCTGGACGAGGCCACCCAGCTGGTGCTGCACAGCCTGCACCTGCCGCACGACCTCGGCCCGGCCTATGGCCAGGCGCGCCTGCTGCAGGCCGAGAAGCTGCGCGTGCTGGAGCTGTTCCAGCGTCGCATCGACGAACGCATCCCGGCCGCCTACCTGACCGGTGAGGCCTGGTTCGCCGGCCTGAGCTTCAAGAGCGACAAGCGCGCCCTGGTGCCGCGCTCGCCGATCGCCGAACTGATCGAATGCGGCTTCGAGCCGTGGCTGGCCGGCCGCGATGTCAGCCGTGCGCTGGACCTGTGCACCGGCTCGGGCTGCATCGCCATTGCCATGGGTCACTACTACCCGAACTGGGAAGTGGACGGCGCCGACCTGAGCGACGATGCATTGTCGCTTGCCGAAGAAAACAAGGAGCGCCTGCAGGCGCACAACGTCACCCTGCTCAAGTCGGACCTGTTCAACGGCCTGACCGGCCGCCACTACGACCTGATCGTCACCAATCCGCCGTACGTCACCAACGACGAAACCGATGCCCTGCCGCAGGAATACTCCTACGAGCCGGAGATGGGCCTGCGTGCCGGCGACGACGGCCTGGACCTGGTGCTGAAGATCCTGCGCGACGCCCCGCTGCACCTGAGCGAGGACGGCCTGCTGATCTGCGAAGTGGGCGAATCCGAGCAGCACCTGATCAAGCTGCTGCCGGAAGTCGACTTCGCCTGGATCGAGTTCAAGGTCGGCCAGATGGGCATCTTCGCGGTCGAGTGCCGCGAGCTGATCGCCCACAGCGCGCGCATCACCGAACTGGCGGCGCAGCGCCCGTGAGCTCCAATTCGTTCGGCAAGCTGTTCACCGTCACCACGTTCGGTGAGTCGCACGGGCCGGCCATCGGCTGCGTGATCGATGGCTGCCCTCCGGGGCTGGCGCTGGACGCGGCCGAATTCGGCCATGACCTGCAGCGTCGCGCGACCGGCAAGAGCCGGCACACCTCGGCCCGCCGCGAGGCCGATGAGGTCGAGATCCTGTCCGGCGTGTACGAGGGCCTGACCACCGGCACCCCGATCGCGCTGCTGATCCGCAACACCGACCAGCGCAGCAAGGATTACGCGAACATCGGCCAGCAGTTCCGGCCAGGTCATGCCGACTACAGCTACTGGCACAAGTACGGCATCCGTGACCCGCGCGGTGGCGGTCGTTCCTCGGCGCGCGAGACCACCATGCGCGTGGCCGCCGGCGTGGTCGCCAAGAAGTGGCTGGCCGAACGCTTCGGCGTCGCCGTGCGCGGTTACCTGTCGCAGCTGGGCGACATCACTCCGGCTGGTTTCGACTGGTCGGCGGTGGAAGACAATCCGTTCTTCTGGCCGCATGCCGCGCAGGTGCCCGAGCTGGAGGCGTACATGGATGCGCTGCGCAAGTCCGGTGATTCGGTCGGTGCGCGCGTGGACGTGGTCGCCGACAGCGTGCCGCCGGGCTGGGGCGAGCCGATCTACGGCAAGCTCGATGGCGAACTGGCCGCCGCGCTGATGAGCATCAACGCGGTGAAGGGCGTTGAGATCGGTGACGGTTTCGCCAGCGCCGCACAGAAGGGCACCGAACACCGTGACCTGCTGACCCCGCAGGGCTTCGCCAGCAATCACGCCGGCGGCATCCTCGGTGGCATCTCCACCGGCCAGCCGGTGGTCGCCTCGATCGCCCTGAAGCCGACGTCCAGCCTGCGCCTGCCGGGCCCGTCGCTGGATACCGCCGGCAACGTGGTCGAGGTGGTCACCACCGGTCGCCACGATCCCTGCGTCGGCATCCGCGCCACCCCGATCGCCGAGGCGATGGTGGCGATGGTGCTGATGGACCAGGCGCTGCGCCATCGCGCGCAGTGCGGCGATGTCGGCACGATCACCCCGCGCATTCCCGGGCAGATCGATGGCTGACACGCGGCCGACCGTGTGGGTGAGCCAGCCGCTGATCGACGCGGCCATCGCGCCGCTGCGCGATCGCGTGCAGCTGCGCAGCACCGATGCGGTCACCGCCTGGTCGCCCGACCAGATCGCCGAACAGCTGGCCGGCGTCGACGGCGCGATCATCACCCTCAACGAGCGCATCGGTGCGGCCCAGGTGGCCGACGCCGCGCAGCTGCAGGTGATCGCCAATGTCGGCGTCGGCTACAACAACCTGGATGTCGATGCGCTCAGCGCAGCCGGCATCCTCGCCAGCAACACGCCGGACGTCCTGACCGAAACCACCGCCGATCTCGGTTTCGCCCTGTTGATGGCGACCGCGCGCCGGATCACCGAATCCGAGCGCTGGCTGCGCGAAGGCAAGTGGCAGCAATGGTCGTTCCAGACCATGCTCGGCGCAGACATCCATGGCAGCACGCTGGGCATCCTCGGCATGGGCCGCATCGGCCAGGGCATCGCCCGCCGCGGCGCGCATGGTTTCGGCATGAAGGTGCTGTACCACAACCGTTCGCGCCTTCCGGCCGAGACCGAGGCTGCGCTCGGCGCGACCTACGTGGACCTGGACACGCTGCTGGCGCAGTCCGACCACCTGATCACCGTGCTGCCCTACACGCCGGCCTCGCATCACATCATCGATGCGGCTGCGCTGGCGAAGATGAGGCCCTCAGCCACCCTGGTGAACATCGCCCGCGGCGGCATCGTCGACGAACTGGCGTTGGCCGACGCGCTTGCCCGAGGCCGTCTGGCCGCTGCCGGCCTGGATGTCTACGAGGGTGAGCCGGCGGTGCGCCCCGAACTGCTGGCGCTGCGCAATGTCGTGCTCACACCGCACATCGGCAGCGCCTCGCTGGCCACGCGCACGGCGATGGTACAGCTGGCCGTGGATAATCTGGTTGCCGGGCTCGGCCTGGACGGCGGCCCGTCGCGCATGCCGAGCGCGATCAACGCTGATGCGGCGATGGCCGCGCGCGTGACGCTGGGCAAAAAAACCGGGAAACGATAGGGAACCTCCGCGCGCCCCGCTTGAGGAGGTTCCCCGAACCCAGCTGTCGTGCGTGTTTCTTCCCCATTCCCGTTTTCGTGAGAGTTCCCCCATGAGCAATGCACAGCGCAGTTTCCACGTCGCCGTCGTCGGTGCCACCGGTGCGGTCGGCGAGACCATGTTGTCGATCCTGGCCGAGCGTGGTTTCCCGGTCGGTACCCTGAGCGTCCTGGCTTCCGAGCGTTCGGCCGGCGGCGAGATCGAATTCAACGGCCAGAAGGTCACGGTCCAGGACCTGGCCACCTTCGATCCGAGCGGCGTCGAGATCGCGCTGTTCTCGGCCGGTGGCAGCGTGTCCAAGGAATACGCACCGAAGTTCGCCGCTGCCGGTGCGGTGGTGATCGACAACTCTTCGGCCTTCCGTTACGACGATGACGTGCCGCTGGTGGTGTCCGAGGTCAATCCGGAACAGGTGGCCAACCGTCCGCGCGGCATCATCGCCAACCCGAACTGCTCAACCATGCAGATGCTGGTGGCGCTGGCGCCACTGCACCGCAAGTACGGCATCGAGCGTATCAACGTCTCCACCTACCAGTCGGTGTCCGGCGGCGGCCGTTCGGCTACCGAGGAACTGGGCAAGCAGACCGGCCAGCTCCTGAGCTTCCAGGAAATCGATCCGCAGCGCTTCCCGGTGCAGATCGCCTTCAACCTGATCCCGCACATCGACGACTTCCAGGACAATGGCTTCACCAAGGAAGAAATGAAGCTGATCTGGGAAACCCGCAAGATCCTCGGCGACGACAGCATCCTGGTGAACCCGACTGCGGTGCGCGTGCCGGTGTTCTACGGCCACTCCGAGTCGGTGGCGATCGAGACCCGCGACAAGGTCACCGTCGCCGAAGCGCGCGCGCTGCTGGAGCAGTCGCCGGGCATCGAAGTGGTGGATCGTCACGAAGCCGGTGGTTACCCAACCCCGGTCACCCACGCCTCGGGCACGGACGCGGTGTACGTCGGCCGCATCCGCGAGGACCTCTCGCACCCGCGCGGCCTGAACCTGTGGATCGTGTCGGACAACGTGCGCAAGGGCGCGGCGTTGAATGCCGTGCAGCTGGCCGAGCTGGTCGCCGCCGAGAAGCGCTGATCACAGCGGTTGCCTCACCGGTAGTGCCGGCCGCTGGCCGGCATTGCCGTGATCCTTGTGCCGGAGTGCATGCCGGCCAGCGGCCGGCACTGCCTAAAGGGTCTTTCCGGTGGGTGCGGACCCCGGTCCGCACGCTTTATAGTGTCGCCCATGAATAAACGGGCCAGGGGCGCAAAGCGCCCGCTCCTCTATCTTTCCACTGCGCTGCTGGCCCTGGCCAGCAGTTCGGCACTCGCATTGGGCCTGGGAGACATCCGTGTCCTGTCCAAGCCGGGGCAGCCATTGCTGGCCGAAATCCCGGTGGTGTCGGCGGACCCGTCCGAACTGGAAAACCTGCGCGTGGCGCTGGCCTCGCCGGTCACCTTCGAACGCGTCGGCCTGCAACGGCCGACCGGGCTGGTCAGCGAGCTGCAGTTCGAGCTGACCCGCAATGCGCAGGGCAGGGCGGTGGTGCGCGTCACCTCGCAGGCCCCGGTGGAGACGCCATCGCTGAGCTTCCTGATCGAAGCTGACTGGGGCCAGGGCCGCCTGGTGCGCGAGTACTCCGCGCTGGTCGACGCGCCGTCCAGCGCGCTGGCCGTGGCCGAGCCGGAGATCGTCGCGCCGGCAGGCACGCTCTCCAATACCATCGTGCGCGAACCTGCACCGGCTTCGGCAACGGTGCCAGCGGCAGAGGCGCCCACTACGCCGCCACCTGCGGTGGCGCCTGCACCGGCACGCCCGCGTGCGGCCTCCGCGCCGGTCGCTGCACCGGCGGCCGATGGCAGCGTCACCGTACAGCGCGGTCAGACCCTGTCGCAGATCGCCAGCGCGGTGGCGCGTGGCAACCAGGTCAGCCGCGACCGCGCGATGATCGCCCTGCTGCGCGCCAATCCCGAAGCCTTCATCCGTGGCAACGTCAATCTGCTCAAGCAGGGCGCGGTGCTGCGCGTGCCGGGCAGCGATGCGCTTGCCGCTGTCGATGCCGCCGAGGCCACCGCGCTGGTACGCGAGCACGCCGCGCAATGGCGGCAGGCGCGCACCGTGCCGCAACCGGCGGGTGCGGTCGCGCCGGCCGCCAAGGCGGCAACCGCGAACGCTTCTTCCCCGGCTGCCGCCAACGGGGCACGACTTGAGATCGCTCCGGCGCTGGCGTCCGACGCCGCGCACGCGGGCACAACCACCGGCACCGCTGCCGGCAGCGAGGGTGACATGCTGGGCAACGAACAACTGCGACAGGCGCGTGAGGACATCGCCACCCGCGATGCCGAGATCGGTGAACTGAAGCAGCGCGTGGCTGATCTGGAGAAGTTGAAGGAGCAGCAGCAGTCGTTGATCGCGATGAAGGACAACGACCTGGCTGCCGCGCAGCAGCGCCTGGCACAGGCGCCGGGTTCCCGTGATGCGGCAACGCCGTGGTTCTGGCTGGGGCTGCCGGTGCTGCTGTTGGCGGCGGGCGCGGCCTGGCTGCTGCGTCGTCGCAAGCCGTCGCCGCTGCCGCCGCTGCGTGAGGAAGACGATGCCGCCGGCCTGGCCGCTGCGGTGCCGGCAGGTGCGGCGCTGGATACGCTGGCCGAGCAGTCCTCGTGGTCGTCGGCTGTTGCCGACAATGGTCGCCAAGAACCGGCGATGCCTGCCTGGGCGACCGAAACCGAAGTACACGAAGTGGTGGTCGCCGAACCCGTCGCCGAGCACGCGGTGCGGGCCGAATGGCAGGCCGAGACACTGCGCGACGAGGACGCGGTGGCATTGCCCGAAGCGGTGACCGATCTGCCGCGCTGGGACGATTCCGCAACCACCGGCGACGAGGTTGTCGTCGCCGAGCCGCTGCAGGACGAACGCGTTGTACCGCAGGCGCCGGCCGAAGTGGCGGTGCCGGACTACGCACTGCATGCCGAACAGCAGCCGCAGTTCCGCGGAGTGTTCGATCTGCCGGCTGATGCGCATGAGAACGAGGCTCCGGCGGATACCGTACATCCCGAGGCCATCGACAGCATCGACCACGGCAGCGTCGACGCTTCTTATTCCGACGATATCGCGCCGAGCGCGGCCGCGCCCGCCGGCGACGCGGGCTGGTCGCCGCGTGCCGGCCAGGAGCGCCTGGAACTGGCCATTGCCTACCTCGATCTGGGCGACGCGCAGACTGCGCGCACCCTGTTGCTGGAAGTCGCCGAAGGCGGTGACCTGCACAGCCAGGCCCAGGCCCGCGAACTGCTGGCCCGCCTGCCGTGACCGAACCTGCCGACAAGGACCCTGCCATGAGCCGCGAGCGTCGCATCGACTACGTTGAATTCGCTTCCAGCGACCCGGCCGCAAGCCGCGCCTTCTTCGAGAAGGTGTTCGGCTGGTCGTTCGTCGATTACGGCAGCGACTACACGGCGTTCGACGATGGCCGCCTGCAGGGCGGCTTCTTCCGCGGCCAGCCGCAGCGGGCCAGCGACAGCGGCGCACCGCTGCTGGTGCTGTATGCCGACGCACTGGCACCGGTCGAGGCCGCCGTGCGCGACGCCGGCGGCGAGATCGTGCGCCCGGTATTTTCCTTCCCCGGTGGCAGCCGCTTCCAGTTCGTCGAGCCCGGTGGCAACGAACTGGCGGTCTGGTCCGAACGCGATCCGGCCTGAGCGCCGCCCCATACGCAATATCGAGGTAGCACATGCGTTACGCGCTTGGCGTCGAATACGACGGCAGCGATTTCAGGGGCTGGCAGAACCTGGGCGAGGGCGGTCCCAGCGTGCAGGCCAGCCTTGAGCAGGCCCTGTCGTCGGTTGCCGATTCGCCGCTGCAGGTGGTCTGCGCCGGCCGCACCGATGCCGGCGTGCATGGCCAGTGCCAGGTCGTCCATTTCGATACCGACGTGGTGCGCGATCCGCGCGCCTGGATGCTGGGCACCACCACCCGCCTGCCGCGCTCGATCGCGGTGCGCTGGTGCGTGCCGGTGGCCGACGATTTCCACGCCCGCTTCTCGGCACGCGCGCGCCGCTACCGCTACCGCCTGCTCAACCGCGAGGTGCGGCCGGCGCTGGACCGGCAGACCCTCAGCTGGGAGCGCCGGGCGCTGGACGAGACGCTGATGCACGCCGCCGGCCAGGCCCTGATCGGCGAAAATGACTTCAGCGCGTTCCGCTCCGTGCAGTGCCAGGCGCTGCATGCGCGGCGTGAGCTGCAATCACTGCAGGTCAGCCGCCAGGGCGAAGTGATTGAAGTGGCCGTGCAGGGCAATGCATTCCTTCATCACATGGTCCGCAATATCGTTGGATCGTTGATCCTGGTGGGCAGCGGTGAAAAACCGGTGGAATGGATCGCCGAACTGCTGGCCGGGCGCGATCGCACAGTAGCCGGTCCCACCGCACCGCCGCAGGGCCTGGTGTTCCTTGGGCCCCTGTACCCCGACAACTGGCATCTGCCCGCCGAGGTCACGCTATGAGCCGCTCCTACTACCGCACGCGCATCAAGTTCTGTGGCATGACCCGTGCCGGCGATGTCCGCCTGGCCGGTGAGCTGGGCGTGGACGCAGTGGGTTTCATCTTTGCCCGCGAGAGCAGCCGCCGGGTTGCTCCTGCCGAAGCACGCGCGATGCGCCAGGCGATCGCGCCGATGGTCGATGTGGTGGCCCTGTTCCGCAACAACAGCAAGGAAGAGGTGCGTGAGGTGCTGCGCACGGTGCGGCCAACCCTGCTGCAGTTCCATGGCGAGGAAGACGAGAGCTTCTGCCGCAGCTTCAACATGCCCTATCTGAAGGCAATCGCCATGGGGGGCCGGGAAGAGGTCAATGCGCGCACGTTGCAGCTGCGTTACCCGAGCGCGGCGGGGTTCCTGTTCGACAGCCACGCTCCCGGCGGCGGCGGCGGTACCGGCTTGGCCTTCGACTGGGGCCGTATCCCGACCGGCCTGCACCGGCCGTTCCTGCTGGCCGGTGGCCTGAACCCGGAAAACGTCTACGACGCTGTGCTGGCCACGCTTCCCTGGGGCGTGGACGTGTCCAGCGGCATCGAACTGGAGCCGGGTATCAAGGACGGCTACAGGATGCGCACCTTCGTCGAGGAAGTGCGCCGCGCGGACTGCACGGTCCTGGAGTGATCCGCGCCCCCTGAGGGCGCACCCGGAACGTCATCGCCGACGGTGCATTCCGCCGGGTCTGTGTTCTTGCCTGTCGCGTGCCGTGCCATGAAGGCGGACGTCTACTGAATGCGGTGAGCATCCAACTTTCGGGTAATTCAGGATCCAGCGCCAGGAAGTCGACACCCCCGAGCATCTGATCGGACACAATGGGCCCGGCCTGACCTGGCTGGGTGCGATGCGGTGTGCGTGTCGCTGGCCGCACCCCTGAGATACGCCTTGGCTTTCGAACGAGGACGCAATGGATATGCGCCATCTCTCTTCCCACCGTATCCGCCTGGCCCGCCTGACGATCATGCCCGGCCTGCTGCTTGCATTGGGCGCGTGTGCGGGCGGTGACTCGTCCGCCCCGACTGCATCGGCACCGGCCGCTGCCACACCGGCAGGCGCAGCCGCCACAGCACCGGCGACGGTTCCGGCGGCAGCACCGGCTGCCGACGGCCTGGCGGCGCTGATCCAGGCCAGTGGCGTGAAATGCAGCAACGCCAATACGGGCAGCGGCTGCACGGCCGGCGATGTGGACAGCGGTGATTTCTACGATGTCGAACTGTCGCCGGACTGTGGCGACCAGGGCTTCTTCGCGGGCGTAGCCGACGCCAAGGGCGTGGAGACGTTGAATGCGGTGCCATCCACCGGCAGCAAGGCCAGCGTGACCGCAAAGCTGTCGAAGGGGCAGCTGGTCTGCGTGCAGGGCATCGGGCGTACCGGACAGAATCCGCTGTTCTATTACGTCGTGGCGGTTCCCGCAGCAACGGTCGGCAAGTGCAAGGGCAACACGTTGTGTGACACCTATGGCGACAGGCCGATCACTGGCCTGGCGAACACGGGGGGCGAGGCCTGCCATGTGGCGGCGCCGGGACGTTACGCCGGGAACTGCGCGCAGGGCTGGGTCAGTGCGGACGTGCTCGACGTGTTTTCCAACGGAATGTAATCACGGTATCGATGCGGCCGACAAGCTGCAGAGCATCACGGTGCAGGATGGCAAGGCGTTCGTGATGGGCACGACGCCGGGCTTCCGCACCGCCATCGATCTGGCTCAGGCGCCACCGCCGCTGGAGCAGACCAGTGCCAAGCTGCTGGCAGATCCGCCGCACCAGCAGCGGGTGCATGAGGAGCAACAGCGGGTCGCGATGGGCGGTCGCTGAGGCTTGTGTTGCCGGCTTCGGGAGCGAACGCCACCCGGAGCCTTGTCTCATCGCAGCTGTGCTGCTGCCCAGTCGGCCAGGGCGTCCACCCGTGCATCGGCCGGGCCATCCGGCTGCGCCAGCACCCAGAAGCCGCCGGTGGCGGTAAATCCCCACGGTGCGACCAGCCGGCCTGCGGCCAGGTCTTCGGCCACCAGCGGCTCCGGTGCGATCGCCGGGCCCAGCCCGGCTACCGCGGCTTCCAGCAGGTAGTACAGGTGCTCGAAGGCGGTGCCCAGCTGCAGCTTCGACACGTCCAGATCGTGCGCCTGTGCCCATGCCGGCCATGCCTGCGGCCGTGAGCTGGTGTGCAGCAGCGTCTCCTGCAACAGCGCCGACGGCGGTGCATGCCGCAGGCGCTGCGCGGCCGGATGCGATGGCGCCACCACCACGCCGACCCGTTCCGGCGCCAGCTCGCGTACCTGCCAGCCTCGTGGCCACGGGCCCTGCGCCAGCAGCAGCACCGCGTCCAGCGCCGCCTGTGCTTCGGTGAAACTGCCATCCAGTGCCGACCACTGCAGGCGCACGCCGGACAGGGCAGCCTGCAATGCTGGCAGTCGTGGAATCATCCAGCGCGCCAGCACGCTGCCACTGCAGCCCAGTACCAGCGCCGGGGCTGCTGTCGGCCGCCGCAGTTCGCGCACGCAGTCTTCGATGCCGCTGAAGGCCTCGCTGCATGCTGCCTGCAGCCGCGTGCCCGCAGCGGTCAGGCGCAGGCCACGGCCGGCCCGCTGGAACAACGCCAGGCCAAGGTGATCCTCCAGCAGCTTCAACTGCCGGCTGACCGCGCCGTGGGTGACGTGCAGGTCCTGCGCGGCGCGCCCAACGCCGCCAAGGCGGGCCGTCGCTTCGAACGCGCGCAGCGCATTGAGGGGAGGCAGCAGGGAACGGCTCATGTGAGATTTACTGACGATATGCGCCAAATAATATCCATTTTCCGGTCATGACCCGTGCGCTAGAGTATCCACCTGTCTGAACCACCGGTCGTATCCATGTCTGCCTCCCCCATTGCCGACTATCACGCCTTCCCGGATGCCCAGGGCCACTTCGGCCGCTATGGCGGCAGTTTCGTTGCCGAAACCCTGGTCGGCCCGCTGCAGGAACTGGCCCAGGCCTATGACCAGGCGCGCCAGGATCCCGCATTCCAGCTGGCCTATGACCGCGACTTGGCGCACTACGTGGGCCGGCCGAGCCCGATCTATCACGCCCAGCGCCTGAGCGATCACGTCGGTGGCGCGCAGATCCTGCTCAAGCGCGAGGACCTGAACCACACCGGCGCGCACAAGATCAACAACACCATCGGCCAGGCCTTGCTGGCCGCGCGGATGGGCAAGAAGCGCATCATTGCCGAGACCGGTGCCGGCCAGCATGGCGTGGCCAGTGCCACGGTTGCCGCGCGGCTGGGCCTGGAATGCGTGGTGTACATGGGCGCCACCGACATCGAGCGGCAGAAGATCAATGTTTACCGCATGAAGCTGCTGGGCGCGACGGTGGTGCCGGTCACTTCCGGCTCGGCCACCCTGAAGGACGCACTCAACGAAGCCATGCGCGACTGGGTGACCAACGTGCAGGACACCTTCTACATCATCGGCACCGTGGCCGGCCCGGATCCGTATCCGCGCATGGTCCGTGACTTCAATGCCATCGTCGGCCGTGAGGCGCGCGAGCAGATGCTGGCCGAGTACGGCCGCCTGCCCGATGCGATCACCGCCTGCGTGGGCGGCGGCAGCAATGCCATCGGCCTGTTCCATGCCTTCCTCAACGATCGCCAGGTCGAAATCGTCGGTGCCGAAGCCGCCGGTGATGGCATCAACACCGGCCGTCACGCCGCTTCGATCGCTGCCGGTCGCCCCGGTGTGCTGCACGGCAACCGCACCTATGTGCTGTGCGACGACGACGGCCAGATCATCGAGACCCACTCGGTATCAGCCGGCCTGGACTATCCGGGCGTCGGCCCGGAGCACGCATTCCTGGCCGATACCGGTCGCGCACGGTACCTCGGCATCACCGACGAGGAAGCGCTGCAGGCTTTCCATCTGCTGGCGCATACCGAAGGCATCCTGCCGGCACTGGAGTCCAGCCATGCGCTGGCGCAGGCGATCAAGCTGGCGCGTGAGCGACCGCGTGACCAGATCGTGCTCTGCAATCTATCCGGCCGTGGCGACAAGGACGTGCACACCATCGCTGCGCGCGAAGGGCTGGTGCTGTGAGCGCGCGGCTGCGGAACAGCGGCGTGCTGCTGCTGGCGCTTGGGCTGGCCGCGTGCCAGCCGCCGGAGCCACCGGTACTGGCGCCGGCCGCCAAGGCCACCACGCAGCCGGCGCAGCAGGCCGCCAACGATGATCTTGACCCGATGGCGCGTACGCCCATTGTCGATGCCCCCTCCGAAGAAGGGACGAGCGGCGATGACGCGCCCGCGGTGGTTTCGGTGGCGCTGGATCATGCCGGTGACGTGCTGGTTGGCCAGCACATGACTGACCTGAAGGCGCTGGGTCCCTGGAAGGCGCAGGGCGCGAAGGAGTTCTTCGAAGGCGACTGCGAGTACTACGACGGCAAGGGGCTGCCGCCGGGCGTGTCGATGATGACCGACGACGACCGCGTGGTCCGTTTTGATCTGAAGCCGGGCGATGAGCCGGAACTGCCGGTTGAACAGCCGGGGCCGTTCGGCCTGCGCATCGGCATGACCCGTGCCCAGGCCATGGCCCAGTTCCCGAAGCCGCCGGTGTCCAGCCCGCATGCCTACGACGGTGACCAGGGCGAGTACCTCACCTGGCAGGACCCGGGTTCGGACCTGGGCATCCGCCTGGAACTGTTTGAAGGGAAGGTCACCCGGATGTACTGGGGGACCAGTGATGCGATTGAACTGATTGAAGGATGTGCCTGAGATGCCTGTATCCCGACTCGATGCCTGTTTCCAGCGCCTGCGCGAGCAGCAGCGCAAGGCGCTGATTCCCTTCATCACTGCCGGTGATCCCTCGCTGGAGGCCACCGTGCCGGTCATGCACGCGCTGGTTGAGGCCGGTGCCGATGTGATCGAGCTGGGCGTGCCGTTCTCCGACCCGATGGCCGATGGCCCGACCATCCAGCGCAGCTCCGAGCGCGCGCTGGCACGGGGGGCTGGCAGCCGCTACGTCCTGCAGGCCGTGGCGCAGTTCCGCGAGCGCGACGCGCAGACCCCGGTGGTGCTGATGGGCTACCTCAACCCGGTGGAGATCCATGGCTACGCGGCCTTCGCCAAGGCCGCCGTCGACGCGGGCGTGGACGGCGTACTGCTGGTCGACCTGCCGCCGGAAGAAGCGGTTGAAGCGCAGCAGGCCTTCGATGCAGCCGGCCTGGCACTGGTCCTGCTGGCGTCGCCGACCACCAGCGAAGCGCGGGCCGACAAGCTGCTGGCGCTGGCCCGTGGCTACCTCTACTACGTCAGCTTTGCCGGTGTCACCGGCGCGTCCGAACGCCTGGACAGCGATGCCGCCAGTGCCCGCCTGCAGGCCCTGCGCGCGCGCGCTTCAGTGCCGGTGGTTGCTGGCTTCGGCATCAAGGACGCCGCCAGTGCGGCGGCGATGGCGCGCCAGGCCGATGGCGTGGTGGTCGGCAGTGCATTGGTGGCGGTGCTGGCCGAAGCGGGCTCGGCTGGAGAGGCCGCGCAGCGCGCTGGAGCTTTCCTGGCCCCGCTGCGGCAGGCGCTGGACGCGTAACGGTAGTGCCGGCCGCTGGCCGGCATCTGCTTGACGGCCACATGCAAGTGCTGCCGGCCAGCGGCCGGCACTACCCATGGGTCTGCACGTAGGGGGCTGCCGGCCAGCGGCCGGCACTACCCATGGGTCTGCATGTACGGGCTGCCGGCCAGCGGCCGGCAGTACCCATGGGTCTGCATGTACGAGCTGCCGGCCAGCGGCCGGCATGACCCAGCACCTAAACGTACGTCCCAGCATGGTTTTTTCCGGCGGCTCCGTGGCCGGCAAGGGGGTGCACGGGCAGGGAAAGCGGAGCTAGACTGTCCGCCTTTGCGGCCCTCGGGCCGCCCTGAACGGAAGTGTCCTCCCGCATGAGTTGGCTCAGCAAGTTGATGCCGTCCGGCATCCGCACCGACAACACCCCCAGCAAGAAGCGCAGTGTCCCCGAGGGCCTGTGGGAAAAGTGCAGCAACTGCGGCAGCGCGTTGTACCGTCCGGAACTGGAAGAGAACCTGGAGGTCTGCCCGAAGTGCGGCCACCACATGGCGATCCGCGCGCGTGCGCGCCTGGCCGCCCTGTTCGACGCCGACAGCACTACCGAGATCGGTGCGCGCCTGGGCCCGACCGACCTGCTCAAGTTCAAGGACCAGAAGAAGTACAGCGAGCGCATCAAGATCGCGCAGAAGAACACGGGTGAGTACGACGCGCTGATCGCCATGCGCGGTCTGCTCAAGGGCCGTGCACTGGTGGCCTCGTCGTTCGACTTCGCCTTCATGGGCGGCTCGATGGGCTCGGTGGTGGGTGAGCGTTTCGCGCTGGCCGCCGAAACCGCAGTCGAAATCGGTGCCCCCTACGTGTGCTTCTCGCAGAGTGGCGGCGCGCGCATGCAGGAAGGCCTGTTCTCGCTGATGCAGATGGCCAAGACCTCGGCCGCACTGGGCAAGCTGCGTGAAGCGGGCCTGCCGTACATCTCGGTGCTGACCCACCCGACCACCGGTGGCGTGTCGGCCTCGTTCGCGATGCTGGGCGACATCAATATCGCCGAGCCGCAGGCGCTGATCGGGTTTGCGGGTCCGCGCGTGATTGAGCAGACCGTGCGCGAGAAGCTGCCGGAAGGCTTCCAGCGTTCGGAGTTCCTGCTGGAGCACGGTGCCATCGACCAGATCTGTGACCGTCGCGAGATGCGCGACCGCCTGTCCGATCTGCTGGCAATGCTGGGCCGTCAGCCGGCGCCGGAGGTGGCTTGATGGGAGGCCGCAAGTACTTCGGTACTGACGGCATCCGTGGGCGGGTCGGCCAAGGCGTGATCTCGGCCGACTTCGTGCTGCGCCTGGGCAACGCCCTGGGCCGTGTCCTGGTCGCCCAGCGCGGCCAGGACGGGCGCCGGCCGATCGTGGTGATCGGCAAGGACACCCGCATTTCCGGCTACATGTTCGAAGCGGCGCTGGAAGCCGGCCTGGTCGCTGCCGGCGCCGACGTACAGCTGCTGGGGCCGATGCCGACCCCGGCGGTGGCGTTCCTGACCCGCACGCTGGGCGTGGACGCCGGCATCGTCATCAGCGCTTCGCACAACCCGCATTACGACAACGGCATCAAGTTCTTCTCCGCCCAGGGCGAGAAGCTCGACGACGCCACCGAACTGGCCCTGGAAGCGGCGCTGGACGTTCCGTTCACCACCGCCGAGTCGGAGAAGCTGGGCAAGGCTTCGCGCGCGCGCGAAGCGGTCGGCCGCTACATCGAGTTCTGCAAGGCCAGCGTGCCGCGCGCGTTCGACCTGCGTGGCGTGCGCCTGGTGCTGGATTGCGCGCACGGTGCCACCTACCAGATCGCACCGCTGCTGTTCCGCGAACTTGGCGCCGAGGTGATCGGCATCGGTGCCGAGCCCAACGGCGTCAACATCAACGCCGGTGTGGGTTCCACCCATATCGACAACCTGGCGGCCAAAGTCCGCGAGACCCGCGCCGATCTCGGCATCGCCTTCGATGGTGATGGCGACCGAGTGCTGATGGCCGACGACCAGGGCAACCCGGTCGACGGCGATGACCTGCTGTACATCCTGGCCCGCGCCTGGAAGGACGAAGGCCGCCTGCGCGGCCCGGTGGTCGGCACGCTGATGAGCAACTACGGCGTGGAGAAAGCTTTCGCCGATCTGCAGATCCCGTTCGTGCGCAGCAACGTTGGTGATCGATACGTGCACCAGGCGCTGGTCGAAGGCGGGGGCGTGCTTGGCGGTGAGGCCTCGGGCCACCTGCTGTGCCTGGACCGGGCGACCACCGGCGACGGTATTGTCAGTGCCCTGCAGGTACTGGTGGCACTGCGCAACGGCGGCCAGACCCTGCGCCAGGCGCTGAAGGGTTTGGAGCGGGTGCCGCAGAAAACGGTCAACGTGCGGTTGGGCAATGTCTCGGCCAAGGCCACGGTGCAGGCCGCCAGTGTGCAGGCCGCGCTGGCGGCCGCGCAGCAGTCGGTGGCCGGCCGCGGTCGCGCGTTCCTGCGCCCGTCGGGTACCGAGCCGGTGGTGCGGGTTACCGTCGAAGCCGATGACGCCACGCTGATGCAGGAGACACTCGATCGCTTGTCCGCTGCGGTGCGCGAAGCCGCTGCCTGAGCAGCGTGGCAATACCGCGTATTGCTCCCGACATGGCCGCGTTTGCGGCCATGTTCTTTTCTGGTAGGGGGGGGGCTCAACCGTGCGCGACCCGCGATCGCGTTCAGCTGCGGCTGTGCACCTTGTGACGCGTCGTGTACGGGCGTTTCCGACCGCTGGGTCCTGCCCGCATCAGCGCGCGGGCAGGTGCTCTGGCATTGCACCTTGCGCGGCGCGTGACATCGCCCGCTGCCACTTCCAGGTGTCCCGGCACATGTCGGTGAGATCGTGACGCGCCTTCCAGCCCAGCTCGCGCAGCGCCAGCGAGGCATCGGCGAAGCTGACCGCGATGTCGCCATCGCGCCGCGGTACGATGCGGAACGGAACCCGCACGCCGGTGGTGAGCTCGAAGGCCTGGATCAGTTCCAGCACGCTGTGGCCCTGGCCGGTGCCAAGGTTGAGGGTGATGCTGCGCCGCTGGTCGCGAAGGAACTGCAGGGCCAGCACGTGGGCGCTGGCGACGTCCTGCACATGGATGTAGTCGCGCACGCCGGTACCATCATGGGTCGGATAGTCGTCCCCGAAGACCTGGACCTCCGGCAGCAGCCCGGCGGCGACCTGCGCGATGTAGGGCATCAGGTTGCTCGGCGTGCCATGCGGCAGCTCGCCGATCAGCGCGCTGGCGTGGGCGCCGACCGGGTTGAAGTAGCGCAGCGTCGCAATATGCAGGTCCTGGCCGGTTGCCGCCAGGTCGGCAAGCAGCTGCTCGACCACCAGCTTGGTGCGCCCATAGGGCGTCATCGCACAGGTTGAAGCGGTCTCGGCCACCGGGCAGTGGTCCTGGTTGCCGTACACCGTTGCCGAAGAGCTGAAGACCAGCAACTGCACGCCTGCATCCTGCATGGCACCGAGCAGGGCAATCGAACCGCTGATGTTGCTGTCGAAGTACTGCAGTGGAATCTTCTGGGATTCGCCCACGGACTTGAGCGCTGCGAAGTGCAGTACGGCATCGATCGCGTGCTCCTGCATCAAGACGGCCATGCGCGGCCGGTCCCGGATGTCAGCCTGCACGAACACCGGTGCCGTGCCGGTGATCCGTCCGATGCGCTCGACCACGCTGGCGTCGCTGTTGCACAGCGAGTCCACGATGACCACGCCGTGCCCCTGCTGCTGCAGCTCCACGCATGCATGCGAGCCGATGTAGCCAGCACCGCCGGTCACCAGTACGTTCATTGCCTTCACTTCCTTTGAGTCCATTCGAAAAACGGGTGCTGCCGCGATCAAGATGAACGTGGCCTCCTAAGGGCCAGGCACCATCTTCTTCTGCCGCGCCTTGAAGCCGTTGAAGATCGGCGCGATCAACGGGTTGTAGCTCCATGCGATGCGCTTGCGCAGCCAGCTGGCCGGCCGGTTGCGGATCGCGAAGCGATAGATCCGCTCCGGATCGCCGCCAATCACGTTGCGGCCGAAGGGATGGGTGGTGTGCAGGTAGCGGAAGCCCTGTTCGCGTGCCACTTCGATGTAGTCATCGTCGAAGTCACCATAGGGCCAGCACAGCGTATCGGAGACTTCGCCGAGCTTCTCCAGCAGCGTCTGCTTCGCCATGGCCAGGTCGCCGCTGATGCCTTCGCGGCGCTGCGCACGGTCCAGGTCATCGCGCTTGAGCCAACGGGTGTGGCTGTGGGTATGGCAGTGGACCTCGAACGTGCCGGCTTCGATTGCCGCACGCGCTTCGCTCCAGCGCATCATCACTTCGTCGCTGCGGCCCTGCTTGTAGATCAGGTCCTCGCAGGCGCGATGTTCAGGCGTGGCCGGCAGCTCGGCGCCTTCGATGCCTGCATGCGGGCGGATCGGACCTTCGTGCATCCAGCCGGTGACCACGAACACCACCGCATGCATGCCGTATTTCTGCAGGATCGGATGGGCGTAGACCCAGTTGTCCAGGTAGCCGTCGTCGAACGTGATCACGATCGATTTGCGCGGCACCGGCTTCCCGGCGAGAAAGCCGGCGTACTGGTCCAGCGTCAGCGAGGTCCAGCCGGTCCGTGCGAGCCAGGAGATCTGGCTCTCGAAGTTCTCCGGGGATACGGTGATCATTCCCGGCGAGTTGCTGACATGGTGGTGCATCAGCACCGGTACGGTTCTGGCGTTAGCCATGACCCAGCTCCTTCAACCATTGGAGGTAGTAGTTTTCAGTGGCCTCTCCGTGGCCGGCCGCGCTGAACTGCTTGGCGCTGCGGATCCAGTCCCAACCGGCGCGGCCCATCTGCCGGCGACGTTCCTGATCATCCACCAGCAGCCGCAACGCACCAGTGAGGGCGGCGTCATCACCCAGCCGGGTGAGGATGGCATTGCTGCCTTCCACCAGCATTTCAGGCACGCCGCCAACGCGATGCGAGACGATCGGCAGTGCCGCCTGCGCCGCCTCGAGGAACACCGTCCCCGAGGCTTCCTTGTGGGTGGCCAGGGCGAAGATGTCGAAACCGGCCATCAGCCGGTGTGCGTCGCTGCGGAAGCCGAGCAGGTGCACCTGGCGCTCCAGCCCGAGTTCGCTGCGCAGGGCCTGCAGGCGGCCCATGACCGGCTCGCCGTCGCCGACCACGGCCAGGTGCAGGTCGGGATTGGTCTTGCATAGTGGCGCCATGGCGCGCAGCAGCTCGGCATGGCCCTTGGGCTCGCGCAGCACGGCCACGCAGCCGACCACGATATCGCGCTCGGCGAAACCGAGTTCGGCGCGGACCTGTGCGCGGGTGGCCTGCAGGTTCTCCCAGGGATCGCCCTGCTCGGTCATGCCCCAGCGCGGCGGCGTCGCCATGGGGGGCACGATGCCGATGTGCTCGGCGGCAATGCCGCGGTCGACCAGCAGCCGCTTGACGAAATCGCTGACGGTGATGATCCGGTGCGGAAGACCGGTATAGGTCAGCAACGAATTGACCGGACTCATCAGGTGGCGCGAGCGCACCACCAGTGGCGTGCCGCCCAGGCGTGCGCCGGCCGCGGCGATCAGTGCGTCGCGGCGGCTGGTGGTGTTGACCACGTCGTAGCGTTCGCGGCGTACCAGGCGTGACACCGACCAGATGCCGCGCAGCAGCCGTGCCAGGCCGCCCATGCGCAGGGTATGCACAGTGAAGCCATCGTCGCGCGCGAGTTGGGCCAGGCGGGCATCGGGCTGGCACAGCAGCGACACCTGGTGCCCACGCGCACGCATCACCTGCATGTGGCGGAAGATGTAGATCTCCTGGCCGCCCATTCCCCGGGCAGCTTCGGTATGCAGGATCCGCAGCGAGCGTTTCATGGAATCCATCCTCTGTGGTCAGCGGTTGCGGAAGCGGGTCAGCGCTTCCCATGCGGTACGGACGGCGCCGGCATCCGGGGCTTGGCGCGGCAGCGGGCGGTAGTGCCGGTCGAGCGCGGTGGCGTTGCCGAACTTGTCGAACACGTAGATGGCACCGCCATGGCGGACGGCGCGTTGTGACCAGCTTTCCACCACCAGTGCGCGCTCGCCTGCGGGTTCGGCCAGCAGATCCTGGCCGGTGCTGAAGTCGCTCAATGCGTTCTCGCAGCCCAGGGCGTGGCGCATCAACGTCGGCACCCAGTCCTCATGTGAACTGGTGCGTGTCTCACGGCCGCTGGCCTGGCCGGGCCAGTGCAGCACGAACGGTACCTGCAGCTGGTAGTCGGAGAAGTTGCCGTTGTGGCCCCAGTAGTTCAGCTTCAGGTCGTTGAACTCCTCGGCGTGGTCGCCGGTGACCAGGACGATGGTGTTCTGATCCAGGCCCTGCGCGCGCAGATCGTCCAGCAGGGTGCCGACGAGGCTGTCGGCGTAATGCACGGCGGTCCGGTAACGGTTCAGTTCCGGGGCCGGGTCGTGGTCCGGACCGAACCTGAGGAAGTCGATTTCCTGCGCCATCGGGGTCGCCAGCGGCGGGTAGCCTGCGGGCATGTGGTAGGGCGCGTGGGTGGAATCGAGGAAGACGAAGCCGAACCACGGCGTGTGCGCTGCCTGGCTTGCACGGATGTCCTTCTGAAGCGAGGCCACGATGCTGCTGTCACGGCCTTCCGAACCCAGGCCGGGCGGGCCCTGGTGCAGCTGGTCGCGGACGTCCGCAAATGCAGTGCGGTCGAATTCCGGGCTGTACATCGGCGCGCTGCCGTACAGATGCAGGTCGTACCCCTGCTGGCCCAGCACCTTGAACAGCTGTGAGCCGCGCTGTTCGTCAAGCATGCTTTGCCAGTAGCCGCCCGGCAGGCCGTAGAGCAGGCCGAACAGGCCATAGCGGGTGGCGTTGCCCGTGCTGAAATGTTGGTCGTAGACACGAGCGGAGGCCGCCAGTGCCGAGGTGTTCGGCATGATCTGCGGAGTAAGCGCATCGTGGCGCAGCGATTCCAGCACGACCATCAGTACATTGGGCCGCTGTGGGCTCTGGCAGCGCAGTGGCTGCAGCGGATACAGCAGCTGCGCATGGCGAGGATCGGGCAGGCCGACCTGCTGTTCACTGACCACGCCCAGCCTGCGCATGAAGCTCTTGGCGGTGATCGGCTGGGCCCAGGGCAGGTAGTTCCACTGGGCAATCACGTCACGGTCGCCGCGTGCGTCGTAGTAGGCGGTGGCCACCTGGCCGCTCGCCATCAGCAGGGCGACCACCGCCCAGGCCTGCAGCACCCTGCGCCGGCGGGGCGCGGCCGGCAGCAGCTTCCAGCACGCCCAGGCCAGGATGCCCTCGGCGGTGAAAATGGCCGCCACCAGCAGGCCGACCTGCATCCAGGTCTTCCACGACAACGCAACCTGGTCCTGCAGGGCGCCGCCGAACACCATGTTCAGGACCATGGCATTGAGGTGGAAGCGGTACAGGGTGAACACCTTGGCGTCGACCAGCAGCAGACACAACCACAAGCCCTGCAGCAGTACCGCACTGATGCTCAGCGTGCGCGCGCTGCGCGGCCACAGGCCCAGCAGCAGTGGCAGCGCGCCGGCCAGCGCGCCGAAGGCGAGCAGGTGCCCGGGCAGGGCAATCGCGAGATAGGCCAGGCCCTGGCGGCCGCCCGGGTTGTCGTACAGCGGCACGTTGCCGAGGGTGATCATCGTCGCCAGCAGCGCATTGCCCAGGACGAACAGGGACCACCACGCAAGCCGGCGCCAGCGAAGAGCAGGGCCCGCAGAGGGAAGGGCGATGGCGGCTGGGGCGTCGGGCATGGTGCGTCGGGTCGGGGAGGCGCGGTCGGGGCTTGCGCTGCCAACGTGATGGATTCGTTAAATTGTGCGCAGGTCGCGCATTGTATCGATTTGTTTCCGAGGATCGAGTAGCGTCCGCCGGGTGATCTGTCACAATGTTCAGGCGGGCCATGAATGCGCAGGCCCCCCAAGACCCAATGACAAGCCAGGAATTGCTGTGAGCCAGATCCCCACCCTCGACATCACCCGTTTCGACAGCGACCGCGAGGCCTTCGTGGCCGAGCTGGGCGCGGCCTACCGCCAATGGGGATTCGCGGGCATCCGCAACCACGGCATTCCGCAGGCCGACATCGACGCGGCCTACGATGCCTTCAAGGCCTTCTTCGCCCTGCCGGAAGAGGTCAAGCGCAAGTACCACGTGGCCGGCAGCGGCGGCGCCCGCGGCTATACCCCGTTCGGCGTGGAAACCGCCAAGGGCTCAAAGCACTTCGACCTGAAGGAGTTCTGGCACATCGGTCGTGAAATCGCCGACGACTCCAAGTACCGCGACGTGATGGCGCCGAACCTGTGGCCGACCGAGGTCGAGGGCTTCCGTGAGCGCGGCTACGGCCTGTACCAGGCGCTGGACAACCTGGGTTCGCGCGTGCTGTCCGCGCTGGCCCTGCACATCGGCCTGCCGGAAGACTTCTTCGCCGACAAGACCAACTTCGGCAACTCGATCCTGCGCCCGATCCACTACCCGCCGATCACCACCGACGACATCCCGAACGTGCGTGCCGGTGCCCATGGCGACATCAACTTCATCACCCTGCTGGTCGGCGCCAGCGCCGCGGGCCTGGAGGTGCAGTCGCATGAGGGCGAGTGGGTGCCGTTCACCTCGGACGCGGACACCATCGTGGTCAACATCGGCGACATGCTGCAGCGCCTGACCAACCATGTGTACCCGTCGACGATCCATCGCGTGGTCAACCCCCCGGGCGAGCTGGCCCGCCAGCCGCGTTACTCGGTGCCGTTCTTCCTGCACCCGAACCCGGATTTCCTGATCGACGTGCTGCCCTCGTGCATCACCCCGGAGAATCCGAGCCGGTACCCGGAGCCGATCACCGCCCACGGCTTCCTCGAGGAGCGCCTGCGCGAGATCAAGCTGAAGTAAAGAAAAGTGAGGCCGCCGAAAGGCGGCCTTTGTCTTTGCAGGGTTGCACCCTGCACCCGCGGTAGCGCCGGCCGCTGGCCGGCAAGTCCAAAGCCAAAGCGGCTCTGGGTTTCTGCGTGTTGGGCGGGGCGGTGTGGGTTGGCAGGACACGCCGTGAACCCCCAGACCGGCCCAGCCGCTGGCGGCTGTGCGTTCGGGCGCTTGCGAAGCAGTGCTTCGCAAGCAAAGCGCCCTCACCCCTGGGAGCTCGATGGCGCCATCCATGGCGCCAACGGTCCTGCCAACCCACACCTCCCCGCTTTCGACAGTTTCCCGGTGACGGTGGGTAAATCGCGATTCCCGGTGGGTGTCGACCTTGGTCGACGCGGTAGATCCACGCCTTGCGTGGATGAGATCTGTCGGATCGAAGTGGGGTAGGGGTTGGTCCAGCCAGCAGCAACCCGGAATGCAGCTTTTGCCTTTGCTCTTGCTCTTCTTTTTTCTTTCCGTGGCGGGCGGAGCCGCCGGACTGTGTCAGAGGCCGGGTGGGTGGGGCTGCGCAGGGGCGTGAGCCGCATGGATGCGGCGATCGAGCTTACATGGACGTACTTGCAGCGTCCCCTGCGCAGTCCCACCCGCCCGGCCAAGCCCTGGATCTAGCCTGGCTCTCCGCGAGCAACCAAACCCCGCCCCCCCCCCCCGCCACGAGGGGCTGCGCCGTTGGCTGAAAATCCATGTAACCGCTTACAAGGAAACGGATTTTTGCCGCAGCGGGTATCATGACCGGCTGACTTCACACAGGAGCCACCCGCTCATGCGCCGCAAGATCGTCGCCGGAAACTGGAAGCTGCATGGCAGCCGTCAATTCGCCAATGAACTGCTGGGGCAGGTGGCCGCCGGGCTGCCGGTGGATGGGGTGGATGTGGTGATCCTGCCGCCGCTGCCGTACCTGGGCGAGCTGGTCGAGGACTTCGGCGAGACCGGCCTGGCCTTTGGCGCGCAGGACGTGAGCAGCAACGAGAAGGGCGCCTACACCGGCGAGGTCTGCGCGGCCATGCTGGTCGAGGTCGGGGCCCGCTATGGCCTGGTCGGCCATTCCGAGCGCCGCCAGTACCACCACGAGAGCAGCGAGCTGGTCGCGCGCAAGTTCGCCGCCGCCCAGCACGCCGGCCTGGTGCCGGTGCTGTGCGTGGGCGAGACACTGGAACAGCGCGAGGCCGGGCAGACCGAAGCGGTCATCGCCAGCCAGCTGGCACCGGTGCTGGAGCTGGTCGGCGCGGCCGGTTTCGCCCGGGCCGTGGTCGCCTATGAGCCGGTCTGGGCCATCGGTACCGGCCGTACCGCCACCAAGGAGCAGGCACAGCAGGTGCACGCGTTCATCCGTGGCGAAGTCGCGCGTATCGATGCTAGAATCGCTGATTCACTGCCCATTGTTTACGGCGGTAGCGTGAAGCCCGACAATGCCGGGGAACTGTTCGCGCAGCCGGATGTCGATGGTGGGCTGGTCGGCGGCGCCTCCCTGGTGGCCGCGGACTTCCTGGCCATCGCAAGGGCGGCGGCCGCGAACTAATCCTAGAAGTATTGTCCGAGGGCGGTTTCCAATGCTGATGTTGATCCTCAATGTCGTCTACGTGCTGGTCGCTGTGGCCATGATCGCGCTGATCCTGATGCAGCGTGGCTCGGGTGCGGCGGCGGGTTCGGGCTTTGGTGCCGGCGCCTCGGGTACGGTGTTCGGTGCGCGTGGCGCCTCGAACTTCCTGTCCAAGTCGACCAAGTGGCTGGCCGTCGTGTTCTTCGGCATCAGCCTCTTCATGGCCTGGTATGCCGGTCATGGCAGCCGTCCGGCGGCCGACCAGGATCTGGGCTTGATGTCCGCCCCGGCGGCGGTCGCTCCGGCGGCTCCGGCAGGCGAATTGCCGGTCGTTCCGAAGGCTGATGCGGTCCCGGCCGCCCCGGTTCCGGCCGCGAATGTGCCGGCTCAGGCGGAATCTTCGGTTTCTGGTGAAGAAAAGCCTTCGGAAGGCTCCCAGAAACACTGAAGCCGGTTACAATACGCGGCGCATCGGGAAGATAGTCTGATGTGATCGTTTGCCCAGGTGGCGGAATTGGTAGACGCACTACCTTGAGGTGGTAGCGACTTAGGTCGTAGGGGTTCGAGTCCCCTCTTGGGCACCATTTGTAAGTAAAGCGGGTTCGCCTGGCGCGCAAGGCGCCAGGTAGATTCCCGTCCACTCCCCCATGCCAAAGCGCCTGCAGGCGCAGCGGCAGAGGCAAGAGAGAATCGCTGTGCTGGCCGAATATTTGCCGTCTCTGCTGTTTCTGATCGTTGCCACCGGTATCGGCATTACGCTGATGCTGGTTGGTCGATTCCTCGGTCCCCGCCGCCCCGATCTGGAAAAGCTGTCGCCGTACGAGTGCGGCTTCGAGGCCTTCGAAGACGCGCGCATGAAGTTCGACGTGCGCTACTACCTGATCGCGATCCAGTTCATCGTCTTCGACCTGGAAATCATCTTCATCGTGCCGTGGACCCAGGTCTTCATGGAGCTGGGCGCGCGTTCGCTCGTCACCATGGGCCTGTTCGTCGGCATGCTGTTCCTCGGTTTCATTTACGTCTGGAAGAAGGGAGCGCTGGAATGGGAGTGATTCAGACTCTCGATGGCCTCATGAACAACCCCACGCCGGAAGGCCGGGTTGATGACATCCTGCGGCCGGAAGGCGACAACCCGCTGCTGGAAAAGGGCTTCGTCACCACCAGCGTCGATGCACTGCTGAACTGGGCGCGCACCGGCTCGATGTGGCCGATGACCTTCGGTCTGGCCTGCTGCGCGGTCGAGATGATGCACGCCGGCGCCGCGCGCCTGGACCTTGACCGCTACGGCGTGGTGTTCCGCCCGTCGCCGCGCCAGTCCGACGTGATGATCGTGGCCGGTACCCTGGTCAACAAGATGGCCCCGGCGCTGCGCAAGGTCTACGACCAGATGCCGGACCCGAAGTGGGTCATCTCGATGGGTAGCTGCGCCAATGGTGGCGGCTATTACCACTACTCCTATTCTGTCGTGCGCGGCTGTGATCGCGTGGTGCCGGTGGACGTCTACGTCCCGGGTTGCCCGCCGACCGCCGAGGCGCTGGTGTACGGGATCCTGCAGCTGCAGAAGAAGATCTGGCGTACACAGACCATCGCCCGCTGACCCCTTCACCTGACAAGAGTGCGCCAAGCCCCCATGGCAGAGCAAGCATCCTTCATCGACCGACTCTCCGCACGTTTCGCTGGTGCGAAGGTCATCGTGGTCGAACCCCGCGGCGAAGTGACGCTGGAAGTGCCTGCCGCCGAGTGGCACGCCACCGCCCTGGCGCTGCGTGACGAGTTTGGTTTCGAGCAGGCCGTGGATCTCTGCGGCGTCGATTACCTGGGTTATGGCTCCGACGAATGGGACACCGCCGACGTGTCCTCGCAGGGCTTCAGCCGTGGCGTCGAAGGCAAGGCCCAGGGCCGTTTCGCGTGGGGTGAGTTCCCCACCGAGGAAAACGGTGCCGACGGTGCCCGCCCGCAGCACATGCCGACCCAGCGTTTCGCCGTGGTCGCCCAGCTGCGCTCGTACCAGCACAACCTGATGATGCACCTGCGCTGCTTCGCCCCTGACGAAGCACTGCCGGTGGTGTCCTCGCTGACCGGCATCTGGCCGGGCCTGAACTGGTTCGAGCGCGAAGCGTTCGACCTGTACGGCGTGATCTTCGAAGGCCACCCGGACCTGCGCCGGATCCTGACCGACTACGGTTTCGTCGGCCATCCGTTCCGCAAGGACTTCCCGCTGATCGGCAATGTCGAAGTCCGCTACGACGAAGAAAAGAAGCGCGTGATCTACGAACCGGTCACCTCGGTGGAGCCGCGCGTCGGCGTGCCGCGCGTGATCCGCGACGACGCCCGTCTGCAGACCGCAGAAGGTGAGCGCGCGCAGGAGGCAGTGAAGTGAGCCACGTACACCAGGCCGGCGAAGCATTCGCCAGCAACGCCGCCGAAAGCCGGCAGGAAATCCGCAACTACACCATGAACTTCGGCCCGCAGCATCCGGCCGCTCACGGTGTGCTGCGCCTGATCCTGGAAATGGACGGTGAAACCATCATGCGCGCCGACCCGCACGTGGGTCTGCTGCACCGTGGTACCGAAAAGCTGGCCGAGTCCAAGCCGTTCAACCAGTCGATCGGTTACATGGATCGACTGGATTACGTGTCGATGATGTGCAACGAGCACGCCTACGTGCGCGCGATCGAGACCCTGATGGGCATCGAGGCGCCGGAGCGTGCGCAGTACATCCGCACCATGTACGACGAGATCACCCGCATCCTCAACCACCTGATGTGGCTGGGCTCCAACGCGCTCGACCTGGGTGCGATGGCGGTGATGCTGTACGCCTTCCGCGAGCGCGAAGAGCTGATGGATTGCTATGAAGCAGTCTCCGGCGCACGCATGCACGCGGCGTACTACCGTCCGGGCGGTGTCTACCGCGACCTGCCGGACCACATGCCGAAGTACAAGGAGTCGCGCTGGCACAAGGGCAAGGCGCTGAAGCAGCTCAATGCTTCGCGCGAGGGCTCGCTGCTGGACTTCCTGGAGAACTTCACCGTCGAGTTCCCCAAGCGCATCGACGAATACGAAACCCTGCTGACCGACAACCGTATCTGGAAGCAGCGTACCGTCGGCATCGGCGTGGTGACGCCGGAACTGGCGCACCAGTGGGGCATGACCGGCGTGATGCTGCGTGGCTCGGGCGTCGCCTGGGACCTGCGCAAGAAGCGCCCGTACGCCAAGTACGATGCCGTCGATTTCGACATCCCGCTGGGCAAGGAAGGCGACTGCTACGACCGCTACCTGGTCCGCGTTGCCGAAATGCGCGAGTCCAACCGCATCATCAAGCAGTGCGTGGCGTGGCTGAAGGCCAACCCGGGCCCGGTGATGGTGAAGAACTTCAAGGTCGCTCCGCCCAAGCGCGAGGACATGAAGGACGACATGGAAGCGCTGATCCACCACTTCAAGCTGTTCAGCGAAGGCTACTGCGTGCCGGCCGGCGAGACCTACTCGGCGGTGGAAGCCCCGAAGGGCGAATTCGGCTGCTACCTGGTCTCCGATGGCGCCAACAAGCCGTTCCGCGTGCACCTGCGTGCGCCGGGCTTCGCCCACCTGTCCTCGATCGATTCGATCGTGCGCGGCCACATGCTGGCCGACGTGGTGGCGATGATCGGTACCTACGACCTGGTGTTCGGCGAGGTTGACCGGTAATGCCGTCCGCCACGCCAACGCCCGCTGCAGGCAGCCGGCGCAAGCCGGCGCCGCAGTTTCTGGAATTTCACGTTATGCATTTCGCTGAGGTCGGCCGATGAAGGCGACAGGTAATTTCGAGGCGGCGCGCGACGTCGACCCGATGGTGGTGCTGAGCGACAAGACCCGCGCTCACATCGATCACTGGCTGTCCAAGTTCCCGCCGGACCGCAAGCGCTCTGCCGTGCTGCAGGGCCTGCATGCGGCCCAGGAGCAGAACCAGGGCTGGCTGACCGACGAGCTGATCGCCGGCGTGGCCAAGTACCTGGACCTGCCGCCGGTGTGGGCCTACGAGGTCGCCAGCTTCTACTCGATGTTCGAGACCGAGAAGGTCGGCCGCAACAACGTGGCCATCTGCACCAACATCAGCTGCTGGCTCAATGGCGCCGAGGACATCGTCCGCCACTGCGAGAAGAAGCTGGGCATCAAGCACGGTGAATCGACCCCGGACGGCCGCGTCTACCTCAAGCGCGAGGAAGAGTGCCTGGCCGGCTGCGGTGGCGCGCCGATGATGGTCATCAACGGTCACTACCATGAGCGTCTGACCCTGGAAAAGGTCGACGAGCTGCTGGACGGGCTGGAGTAAGGGCATGGCACATCACCACGAATCCAAGGGTCCGGTCGGCCCCGCGCCGCTGCCGCACCAGGTGGTCTACACCACCCTGCATTACGACACCCCGTGGTCGTACGAAAGCTACCTGAAGACCGGTGGCTACGCCGCCCTGCGCAAGATCCTCGAAGAGAAGATCCCGCCGGAGCAGGTCATCGAGATGGTCAAGGCCTCGGGCCTGCGCGGCCGCGGTGGCGCAGGCTTCCCGACCGGCCTGAAGTGGTCCTTCATGCCGAAGGGCAACATGCAGAAGTACATCCTCTGCAACTCGGACGAATCCGAGCCGGGCACCTGCAAGGATCGCGACATCCTGCGCTACAACCCGCATTCGGTGGTGGAAGGCATGGCGATCGCCTGCTACGCCACCGGTTCGACCGTGGGTTACAACTACCTGCGCGGTGAGTTCCACCACGAGCCGTTCGAGCACTTCGAGCAGGCCCTGGCCGACGCCTATGCGAACGGCTGGCTGGGCAAGAACATTCTCGGCAGCGGCGTGGACATCGACATCTACGGTGCGCTGGGCGCCGGCGCGTACATCTGCGGCGAAGAAACCGCGCTGATGGAATCGCTGGAGGGCAAGAAGGGCCAGCCGCGCTACAAGCCGCCGTTCCCGGCCAATTTCGGCCTGTATGGCAAGCCGTCGACGATCAACAACACCGAAACCTATGGTTCGGTGCCGGCGATCATCCGCAACGGTCCGGAGTGGTTCAAGGGCCTGAGCCTGACCGCCAACGGCGGTCCGAAGTGCTTCTCGGTGTCCGGCTGCGTGCAGAATGGCGGCAACTTCGAAGTGCCGCTCGGCACCAAATTCCACGACCTGCTGGAAATGGCTGGTGGCCTGCGTCCGGGCCGCACGCTGAAGGGCGCGATCCCGGGCGGCGTGTCGATGCCGGTGCTGACCGCGGCCGAGCTGAAGGACCTGCCGATGGACTACGACACCATCCGCGCGCTGGGCTCCGGCCTGGGTTCGGGTGCGATCGTGGTGCTGGACGACAGCGTCTGCTGCGTCAAGTTCGCCTGCCGCATCAGCCAGTTCTTCCACAAGGAATCCTGTGGCCAGTGCACCCCGTGCCGTGAGGGCACCGGCTGGATGCACCGCGTGCTGGAGCGCATCGTCGCCGGCAAGGCCACGATGGAAGACCTGCACCAGCTGAAGGCGGTGGCCGGCCAGATCGAAGGCCACACCATCTGTGCGTTCGGTGAAGCGGCTGCATGGCCCATCCAGGGCTTCCTGCGCCAGTTCTGGGACGAATTCGAGTACTACATCGTCAACGGTCATTCGATGGTTGACGGCAAGAAGGTGGAGGCAGCCGCCGCATGAGCGCGCAACCCGTAAACCCGAACGTGCCACCGGATCACGTGACCATCGAAATCGATGGCAAGTCGCTGGTCGTGCCCAAGGGTTCGATGATCATCCAGGCGGCCGACAAGGCCGGCATTTCGATTCCGCGCTTCTGCTACCACGAGAAGCTGCCGATCGCCGCCAACTGCCGCATGTGCCTGGTGGACGTGGAAAAGTCGCCGAAGCCGGCGCCGGCCTGCGCCACTCCGGTGATGGATGGCATGAAGGTCGCCACCCGCAGCGAGAAGGCACTGAAGTTCCAGCGCTCGGTGATGGAGTTCCTGCTCATCAACCACCCGCTGGACTGCCCGATCTGCGATCAGGGCGGCGAGTGCGAGCTGCAGGACGTATCGCTGGGCTATGGCCGTTCGGTCAGCCGCTTCAACGAGCGCAAGCGCGTGGTGCCGGACGAGGACATGGGCCCGCTGGTCGCCACCGAGATGACCCGCTGCATCCAGTGCACCCGCTGCGTCCGCTTCACCGCCGACGTCGCCGGTACCTACGAACTGGGTGGCATGTACCGCGGTGAGAACCTGCAGATCGGTACCTTCGACGGCAAGCCGCTGACCACCGAACTGTCCGGCAATGTCGTCGACGTCTGCCCGGTCGGCGCACTGACCAACAAGGTGTTCCAGTTCCGCGCCCGCCCGTGGGAACTGACCGCGCGCGAGTCGCTGGGCTACCACGACGCGATGGGTTCGAACCTGTTCCTGCACGTGCGTCGCGGCGAAGTGCTGCGCACCGTGCCGCGCGACAACGAAGCGGTGAACGAGTGCTGGCTCTCCGACCGTGACCGCTACTCGCACCAGGGCCTGTACAGCGAAGACCGTGCGGTCAAGCCACTGCGCAAGGTCAATGGCGAGTGGAAGGAAGTGAGCTGGGCCGAAGGCCTGGCCGCGGCCGTCGAGATCCTCAAGGCCAACCAGGGCGACAACCTGGGCGTGCTGGTGCATCCGTCCACCTCGAACGAGGAAGGCGCGCTGCTGGCCCGCCTGGCCAAGGGCCTGGGCTCGAGCAACATCGACCACCGCATCAACAACCGTGATTTCTCCGACGCTGCAACCGCCGAAGTGTTCGGCCTGCCGCTGGCCGAAATCGAGGGCGCCGACCGCATCGTCGTTCTGGGCAGCAACATCCGCCACGAACTGCCGCTGCTGCACGCCCGCCTGCGCAAGGCGCAGACCACCAAGGGCGCGAAGATCCACGTCGTCAATCCGGTGGACTTCGACTTCGCCTTCAGCATTGCCGGCAAGCAGATCGTTGCACCGTCGAAGTTCGTCGACGCACTGGCCAGCGCCGAACTGCGTTCGGCCGTGCAGGGCGGCAACAACACCGTGCTGATCGTTGGTGGCATCGCCGAGAACCACCCGCAGGCTGCCGCCATCCGCGCCGCCGCGCGTGACTTCGCCGCCGCCACCGGTGCCAAGCTGTGCCGCATCCCGCAGGGCGCCAACGCCGTGGGCCTGACCCGCGCTGGCGTGCTGCCGGCCGGCAAGGACGTCGCCGCGATGCTGGCGCAGCCGCGCCAGGCCTACGTGGTGTACGGCCTGGAGCCGGGCCTGGATTTCGCCGATGCACCTGCCGCGCGCAAGGCGCTGGCCGGTGCCCAGGTGGTGGCCTTCAGCCAATTCGCCTGTGCCTCGACCCGCGACGTCGCCGACGTGATCCTGCCGATCGGTGCGCTGCCGGAAATCGACGCCACCCTGACCAATCTCGATGGTCGCGAGCAGTCGGCCCGTGCCGGCGGCAAGCTGCCGGGCGAGGCCCGTGAAGGCTGGCGCGTGCTGCGCGCACTGGGCGGCGACATGGCGCTGGCCGGTTTCGACTTCACCGACCTGGCCGGCCTGCGTGCCAGCCTGGCCCCGGTGTCGGTCACCGTTGCCGCTTCGGCGCAGCCGGTGATTGCCGGCGAAGGCCTGGAAGTGGCTTCGACCGCCGCGATCTACCGCACCGATGCGGTGGTCCGTCGCGCCCCGGCGCTGCAGTCGCATCCGCTCAACAACGCCCCGCGCATCGTGCTGAACGCTGAAGATGCCGCTCGCCTGCAGCTGCAGGAAGGGCAGATGGCCAAGGTCGGCACCGATGCCGGCAAGGCCACCCTGCCGGTGGTGGTCGACGCCCGCGTCGCTGCGGGTTCGGTCTGGATTGAATCGGGCCACGGCGCGACCGCGCCGCTGGGTGCCGCTCGCGTAACGGTGGTGGCTGCATGAACGAATTGCTGTTGAACGCGGTCGACCCGCTGCACCAGTGGCTGCTTGGCCTCGGTGACATCGGCGCGCTGATCTGGATCATCCTGAAGATCCTGGTGATCACCGTTCCGGTGATCATCTCGGTGGCCTTCTACGTGGTCTGGGAACGCAAGCTGATCGGCTGGATGCACGTCCGCCACGGCCCGATGTACGTGGGCATGGGCATCTTCCAGGCCTTCGCCGACGTCTTCAAGCTGCTGTTCAAGGAAGTGGTCCAGCCGAGCAGCGCCAACAAGGCGATCTACCTGCTGGCACCGCTGATCACCCTGGCCCCGGCCTTCGCGGCCTGGTCGGTGGTCCCCTTCGATTCGCAGATCGTGCTGTCCAATGCCAACGCCGGCCTGCTGTACCTGCTGGCGATGACCTCGCTGGGCATCTACGGCATCATCCTGGCCGGTTGGGCGTCCAACTCGAAGTACGCGTTCCTGGGTGCCATGCGCGCCTCGGCGCAGATGATCAGCTACGAAATCGCCATGGGCTTCGCCTTGGTCGGCGTGATGATCGCCGCTGGCAGCCTGAACCTGAGCAATATCGTGATGGCGCAGGCCGGCAACTCCGGCTTCTTCGACTGGTTCCTGCTGCCGCTGTTCCCGCTGTTCGTCATCTACTGGGTGTCGGGCGTGGCTGAAACCAACCGCGCGCCGTTCGACGTGGTGGAAGGCGAATCGGAAATCGTCGCCGGCCACATGGTCGAATACTCCGGCGGTGCCTTCGCGCTGTTCTTCCTGGCCGAATACGCGAACATGATCCTGATCAGCTTCCTGATCTCGATCTTCTTCCTCGGCGGCTGGCTGAGCCCGGTCCAGGGCTGGGTCAACTTCGGCGATGTCTCGCCGCTGGTCGACTGGATCTGGAAGGGCGGTGCACCGTGGCTGTTCGTCAAGGTGTTCTTCTTCGCCAGTGCCTACATCTGGTTCCGTGCCAGCTTCCCGCGCTTCCGCTACGACCAGATCATGCGCCTGGGCTGGAAGGTCTTCATCCCGCTGGCCATTCTGTGGATCGCGGTTACCGCCGTCATGGTGTTCTTCGGCGTGATTCAAAAGGGCGTCTAAAGTGATGAACAGGATTACCCATTACTTCAAGAGCCTGCTGCTGCTCGAACTGCTGGCGGGCCTCTGGCTGACGCTGAAGTACAGCTTCAAGCCGAAGTACACGATGATGTACCCGATGGAGAAGTTTCCGCAGTCGCCGCGCTTCCGTGGCCTGCACGCGCTGCGCCGTTACCCCAACGGCGAAGAGCGCTGCATTGCCTGCAAGCTGTGCGAAGCGGTGTGCCCGGCCCTGGCCATCACCATCGACTCGGCCAAGCGCGAGGACGGCACCCGCCGCACCACCCGCTACGACATCGACCTGTTCAAGTGCATCTTCTGCGGCTTCTGCGAAGAAAGCTGCCCGGTGGACTCGATCGTCGAAACCCACATCCTCGAGTACCACTTCGAGAACCGTGGCGAAAACATCGTTACCAAGCCGCAGCTGCTGGCCCTTGGCGATCGTCTCGAAAACGAGATCGCCGAGCGTCGTGCCGCCGATGCCGCTTACCGCTGAGGTCGAGAGATGGATTGGGTAAATATCGCTTTCTGGGTGTTCGCCATCGCGGCAACGGTTTCGGCCGGTGCGGTGATCAGCGTGCGCAACCCGGTGCATGCAGTGCTGTGCCTGGTGCTGACCTTCTTCTCCATTGCCTGCGTGTGGCTGCTGGTGGGCGCCGAGTTCCTCGGCGTGGCGCTGGTGCTGGTCTACGTCGGCGCGGTGATGGTGCTGTTCCTGTTCGTGGTGATGATGCTGGACATCGATCCCACCAAGATGCGTGAGGGCTGGGTGCGCTACCTGCCGGTCGGCCTGATCGTGGCAGTGGCGATGCTGGTGCAGATGCTGATCCTGATCGGCGTGAAGGGCAGGGCGGTCACTCCGTTCCCGGCCGACAACGCCGCAGCGGTCGCTGCCGACAGCTCCAACGTCACCTGGCTGGCGCGCACGCTGTTCACCGAATACCTGCTGCCGTTCGAGTTCGCCGCCGTCATCCTGACCGTGGCCGTGGTCGCCGCCGTGATGCTGACCCTGCGTCGCCGTACCGGCGTGAAGAGCCAGAACCCGGGTGAGCAGACCATGGTCAAGGCCGGCCAGCGCCTGCGCATGGTCAAGATGGGCGCCGAAGCACCGGTCGTGCACAGCAACAGCAAGCCGGCCACCGGCGAGGAGACCCAGCCGTGATTACCCTTGGCCACATGCTTGCGCTTGGCGCGGTGCTGTTCGCCATCAGCCTGGCCGGCATCTTCCTCAACCGGAAGAACGTCATCGTCCTGCTGATGTCGATCGAGCTGATGCTGCTGTCGGTGAACATCAATTTCGTCGGCTTCTCGCGTCAGCTGGGCGATCCGTCCGGCCAGCTGTTCGTGTTCTTCATCCTGACCGTCGCCGCCGCGGAAGCCGCCATCGGCCTGGCGATCCTGGTGACCCTGTTCCGTACCCGCCGCACGATCAATGTCGGCGAAGTCGATTCGTTGAAGGGCTGATCCACAGATGGAAATCACTCTCTCCAAGAGTCTGTTGATCGCAGTGGTGCTTGCACCGCTGTTCGGCAGCATCATCGCCGGCCTGTTCGGTCGCCAGGTCAAGCGCTTCGGCGCGCAGACCATCACCATCCTCGGCGTCGCGGTAGCCTGCGGCCTGTCGATGTACACGTTCTACCAGCTGATGTGGGGCGGCGCGCAGCCGTTCAACCAGAACATCTACACGTTCTTCGAAGTCGGCCAGTATTCGGCGCACGTCGGCTTCATGGTCGACAAGCTGACCGCGATGATGATGGTGGTGGTGACCTTCGTGTCGCTGCTGGTCCACATCTACACGATCGGCTACATGCAGGACGACCCGGGCTACCAGCGGTTCTTCAGCTACATCTCGCTGTTCACCTTCTCGATGCTCACCCTGGTGATGAGCAACAACTTCCTGCAGCTGTTCTTCGGCTGGGAAGCGGTGGGCCTGGTGTCGTACCTGCTGATCGGCTTCTGGTTCAAGCGCCCGACCGCGATCTTCGCCAACATGAAGGCGTTCCTGGTCAACCGCGTCGGTGACTTCGGCTTCCTGCTGGGTATCGCCGGCGTGCTGTGGGTGTTCGGCACCCTGGACTACTCGCAGGTGTTCTCGCAGGCCGGCATGCTGGCTGACCCGCGCGCCCAGCTGCAGATCTGGGACGGCACGCTCCTGGGCATGCAGCTGCTGAACGAGCCGGTGATCTGGTCGATCGCCACCGTCATCTGCATCTGCCTGTTCATCGGCGCCATGGGCAAGTCGGCCCAGGTCCCGCTGCACGTGTGGCTGCCGGACTCGATGGAAGGCCCGACCCCGATCTCGGCACTGATCCACGCCGCGACGATGGTGACCGCCGGTATCTTCATGGTCACCCGCATGTCGCCGCTGTTCGAGCTGTCGCAGACGGCGCTGAACTTCGTGCTGTTCATCGGTGCCACCACCGCGTTCTTCACCGGCCTGATCGGCATCGTGCAGAACGACATCAAGCGCGTCGTCGCGTACTCCACGCTGTCGCAGCTGGGCTACATGACCGTCGCCCTGGGCGTGTCGGCCTACTCGGCCGCCGTGTTCCACCTGATGACCCACGCCTTCTTCAAGGCCCTGCTGTTCCTGGGCGCCGGCTCGGTCATCATCGCGATGCACCACGAGCAGGACATGCGCAAGATGGGCGGCCTGCGCAAGTACATGCCGATCACCTTCATCACCATGTGGATCGGTACGCTGGCCCTGGTTGGTACGCCGTTCTTCTCCGGCTTCTACTCGAAGGACACCATCATCGAGGCGGCCGAGATCCACGCCCACATGCAGAACAGCTGGGTGGCCACCTATGGCTACTGGGCGGTGCTGGGTGGCGTGCTGGTGACCAGCTTCTACAGCTTCCGCCTGCTGTTCATGACCTTCCACGGCAAGGAGCGTTTCCGCGACGCACACGACGATCATGGCCACGGCCATGACGATCACCACGCCGCCGATGCCCACCATGGCGATGCCCATGACGACCACGGCCATGGCCACGGTCCGCATGAACCGCATGAAACCCCTTGGGTGGTGACCCTGCCGCTGATCCTGCTGGCCATCCCGTCGATCGCCATCGGTTTCTTCAGCATCGGTCCGATGCTGCACGGCACCGACTGGGCCGGCCACCATGCGCACGAGGCGATCAAGGGCCAGGCACAGACGTTCTTCACCGGCATCGTCGACTTCTACGATCCGGCCAAGAACACCGTCGCGTTCCTGGGTGAAGAGTTCCATGGCCCGGTGGCGTTCGCGCTGCACGGCATGATGCTGCCGCCGTTCTGGCTGACCCTGGCGGGCTTCCTGCTGGCTGCGCTGTTCTACCTGTGGAAGCCGGACCTCTCGGGCAAGGCACGCAAGACCTTCGCCCCGATCGTTTCGGTGCTGGAAAACAAGTACGGCTTCGACAAGCTGTGGATCGATGGCTTTGCCGGTGGCAGCGTCAAGCTGGGCAAGGTCTCGCGCTGGATCGACAGCAACATCGTCGACGGTGTGGTCAATCTCTCGGCACGTGTTGTGGACGTTGCAGCCGGCGTGCTGCGTCGTACCCAATCCGGTTTCCTCTATCACTACGCCTTCGCGATGATCATCGGCCTGATTGCCCTGCTGGGCGTGCTGATGCATTACCTGCGTTGATGACCTGTACGGAATAAGAAGACGTGTCGAACTGGCCTCTACTCAGTGTCCTCATCTGGCTGCCGATCATCGGTGGCGCCCTGATCCTTGCGATCCGTGATGCACAGACTGCCCGCTGGGCGTCGCTGGGCGTCGCGGTGCTCACCTTCGTTGCAAGCCTCTCGCTGCTGAGCGGCTACAACGCGGGCATCGACGGCCTGCAGTTCGTCGAGACCCATGCCTGGATCCCGGCGTACAAGATCGGCTACAACCTGGGCGTGGACGGCATTGCCGTGGCGCTGATCCTGCTGACCACCCTGGTCAGCGTGCTTGCCCTGATCGGCGCCTGGAGCGCCATCGACAAGCGCGTCAACCAGTACGTGGCGGCCTTCCTGATCCTGGAAGGCGTCACCGTCGGCATCTTCGCCGCGACGGACGCGATGCTGTTCTACGTGTTCTTCGAAGCCATGCTGATCCCGATGTTCCTGATCATCGGTGTCTGGGGTGGCCCGCGCCGCATCTACGCAGCACTGAAGTTCTTCCTGTACACCTTCCTCGGCTCGGTGCTGATGCTGGTGGCGCTGATCTACCTGTACATGAAGGGCGGCAGCTTCCAGCTGGCCGACCTGTACGCGCTGCCGCTGTCGGCCAAGGAACAGACCTGGATCTTCTTCGCCTTCCTGATCGCCTTCGCGGTCAAGGTGCCGATGTTCCCGGTCCACACCTGGCTGCCGGACGCCCACGTGGAAGCGCCGACCGCCGGTTCGGTGATCCTGGCCGCCATCGCCCTGAAGATCGGTGGCTACGGCTTCCTGCGCTTCAACCTGCCGATCGTCCCGGACGCGTCGCAGGAATGGGCCTGGCTGGTGATCGCGCTGTCGCTGATCGCGGTGATCTACGTCGGCCTGGTCGCCCTGGTGCAGGACGACATGAAGAAGCTGATCGCCTATTCGTCGATCGCGCACATGGGCTTCGTCACCCTGGGTACCTTCATCGCCCTGTGGCTGGTGCGTGAAGCCGGCAACGCCGATGCTGCCCGCCTGGGCCTGCAGGGCGCCATGGTGCAGATGATCTCGCACGGCTTCGTGTCCGGTGCGATGTTCTCCTGTGTCGGCGTGCTGTACGACCGCATGCACAGCCGCCGCATCGCCGATTACGGCGGTGTGGTCAACGTGATGCCGTGGTTCGCCACCTTCGCCATGCTGTTCTTCATGGCCAATGCGGGCCTGCCGGGCACCAGCGGTTTCGTCGGCGAGTTCATGGTCATCCTGTCGGCCTTCCAGCGTAATCCGTGGATCGCACTGGGCGCGGCCACCACCCTGATCATCGGCGCCGCCTACACCCTGTGGCTGTACAAGCGCATCTTCTTCGGCGAAGTGGCCAACAGCCACGTGGCCGAACTGAAGGACATCAACGGCCGCGAATGGCTGGTGCTGGGCGTGTTCGCCATCGGCGTGCTGGCCCTGGGCATCTACCCCAAGCCGCTGACCGACCTGATGGAGCCCTCGATCGCGAAGCTGGCGATGCAGATCGCATCCAGCAAGCTGCTGTAATTCCAGGATTTGATGATGACCACCTCGCCGCTGCTGCCATTGACCGCCGCTGACCTGCCACCGCTCGCTCCCGAGCTGGTGCTGATCGGCAGCGCCTTCGCCCTGATGATCCTCGACCTGTTCGTCAGCAACCGGAACAAGATCGTCACCCACCTGTTCTCGCTCGCTGCGCTGGCCGTGGTGCTGTTCATGCTGGCCACGGGCGTGGGCGGGCAGGGCGAGGTCTTCCATGGCATGTTCGTGCGCGATACCGCCGCGGACGTGATGAAGACCGGGATCGTGCTGCTCAGCGGCCTGACCCTGGTCTACGGCTGGCGTTACCTGCGTGACCGCAACCTGTTCCAGGGCGAGATCCCGGTGCTTATCCTGTTCGGCACCGCCGGCATGATGATCCTGGTCTCGGCCGGCAGCCTTCTGATGGTCTATCTGGGCCTGGAACTGCTGGCGCTGTGCTCCTACGCACTGGTTGCCAGCAACCGTGAGAACGGTCTGGCCTCGGAAGCGGCGATGAAGTACATCGTGCTGGGTTCGCTGGCCTCGGGCCTGCTGCTGTACGGCATGTCGCTGATCTACGGCGCCACCGGCAGCCTGCACCTGGACGTCATCCGTGACGCCATTCCGCACTCGGAAGAGCGCGTGCTGCTGATCACCGGTGCGGTGTTCATGATCGCCGGCGTCGCCTTCAAGCTGGGTGCCGCACCGTTCCACATGTGGCTGCCGGACGTGTACCAGGGTGCTCCGGCACCGATCGCACTGTTCATCAGCTCGGCGCCGAAGCTGGCCGCCTTCGGCATGGCCTACCGCCTGCTGGAAATGGGCGTGGGTCCGCTGTCGACTGAACTGCAGCTGCTGATCGCCGGCCTGGCCGCGGTCTCGCTGGTCATCGGCAACCTGATGGCCATCGCGCAGAGCAACCTCAAGCGCATGCTGGCGTTCTCCACCGTCTCGCACATCGGCTTCCTGCTGATGGGCATCGCCGGTGGTGGCGCGCAGGGCTATGCCGCCGCGCTGTTCTACGCACTGGCCTACGCCATCATGTCCACCGCCGCCTTCGGCGCGATCATCGCGCTGTCGCGTGCCGGTTTCGAAGCCGAGAACATCGAGGACTTCAAGGGCCTCAATGCCCGCAACCCGTGGATGGCCGTCCTGGTGCTGTGCATCATGGCGTCGCTGGCCGGCATTCCGCCGTTCCTGGGCTTCTGGACCAAGCTGGCGGTGCTGGGCGCGGCCGTCAACGGTGGCCTGCTGTGGCTGGCCATCCTCGGCGTGCTGTGTGCCGTGGTCGGCTGCTTCTACTACCTGCGCGTCATCAAGGTCATGTACTTCGATGAGCCGGTGGGCGAGGCCATGCCGCGCAGCAACGACCGCGTGCTGGGCCTGGTGCTGGGCGTGAACGCGCTGGCGCTGCTCGCGCTGGGCCTGGCCTGGAACCCGATCATGGTCTGGTGCCAGCAGGCATTTGCGCATCTTGCATAAAAGTTGACACAAAGCTGCGCGATTCGTGTAATATGCGCAGCCTGAGTTGTCACTGCAGCGGTTCAGCCAGAACATCGTTGCGGTAGCCCTTCTCAAAAGAGAGCGGGGCAGCAGTTCAAACACTTCCGGTGCGGGGTGGAGCAGTCTGGCAGCTCGTCGGGCTCATAACCCGAAGGTCGCAGGTTCAAATCCTGCCCCCGCTACCAACTTCAGGTCGGCGCCAACCGGTTTGATGAATGAGGGAAAGCTTGCATTTTTTGGAGCCAACGCTCATAATTCCGCTTCTGATGCGGGGTGGAGCAGTCTGGCAGCTCGTCGGGCTCATAACCCGAAGGTCGCAGGTTCAAATCCTGCCCCCGCTACCAAGTAAAGAGATCGCCTTCGAAGTCCTGCTTCGAAGGCGTTTTTCTTTGGGTGGCTGCGTCGTTTCTGCGTGATCGGGGTCAGATCCCTTTTCCGCGGGAAAGGGATCTGACCCCAGGTCCGCACCTTGCACCAGCGCGGTGCAGCCGCTATCATCAGCGGCCTAGCAGTACCCCTGAAGGCGGCCTCCCGGCGGGAGTCCGGACCCGGAAGGAGGGCCGCAACCGGCAGGCACTGCAGGTTGCAACCGGAATCCAGTCACCGGAGTCTTTCCGGAAAAGGGGCCCAGCGGGCCCTTTGTCGTTTCCGGGGCGTCATGTTTTCACGCCGGCCAAGGCCGGCACCCAACCAAGAGATCAAGGCAGGCTGTGAGCGACAAGGCAACCGACATCGCGAATATGCTCGCCCCGACCGTTGTGTCGCTGGGCCTGGAGCTGCTGGGCGTTGAGTATCTGCCGGCCCCCGGCGGTGCGACCCTGCGCCTTTACATCGACGTGCCGCTGGCTGAACAGCCCGAGCGCATCATCAATGTCGACGACTGTGAGCGGGTCAGCCGCGAAGTGTCGGCGCAGCTGGACGTCGAAGACCCCATCAGCGGCAATTACACGCTGGAAGTGTCCTCGCCGGGCGTGGATCGCCCGCTGTTCAACCTGGAGCAGTTCGCTCGCCACCAGGGCGAATCGGCCAAGGTCACGCTGAAGCTGCCGCAGGACAACCGTCGTCGCCTGCAGGGCCGTATCGAGGCAACCGACGAGGCCGCAGGCACCATCACCTTCATCGTCGACAAGACCGAAGTGGTGGTGTCGGCCGACAACATCGACAAGGCACGGATCATGCCCGACTGGGTGGCGCTGGGGCTGGCCCCGAGCAAGCCGACCGGTCCGGCGCCGAAGCGTCCGAAGCCGAACACGAATTCTTCTTCCAACGAGCCGGCGGCAAAGAAGCCGCGCGCGGAGTGAGCCAATGAGCAAGGAACTGTTGCTGGTAGTCGACGCGGTCGCCAACGAGAAGGGCGTGCCGCGTGAAGTGATCTTCGATGCCATCGAGGCCGCCCTGGCCTCGGCAGCGAAGAAGCGCTATCCCGACGAGGAAGTGCTGACCCGCGTGGTCATCGACCACAAGGATGGCAGCTACGAAACCTTCCGCCGCTGGGAAGTGGTGGCCGACGACGTGGTCATGGAATCGCCGGACCGCCAGATCCGCCTGATGGACGCCGTCGACGAAGCCGAAGGCGTGGACGTCGGCGACTACATCGAAGAGCAGATCGAGAACCCGGACTTCGGCCGCATCGCCGCCCAGGCCGCCAAGCAGGTCATCGTCCAGCGCGTGCGCGAAGCCGAGCGCCAGCAGGTCGTGGATGCGTGGAAGGATCGCGTCGGCGAACTGATCACCGGTGTGGTCAAGCGCGCCGAGCGCGGCAACATCTATGTCGACCTCGGTGGCAATGCCGAAGGCTTCATTCCGAAGGACAAGGGCATTCCGCGCGACGTGCTGCGCGCCGGTGACCGCGTGCGCGGCTACCTGGCCGAAGTCCGTTCGGAACCCCGTGGCCCGCAGCTGTTCATCAGCCGCGCCGCCCCGGAATTCATGATCGAGCTGTTCAAGCTGGAAGTGCCGGAAGTCGGCCAGGGCCTGGTGGAAATCAAGGCCTGCGCACGTGATCCGGGCGACCGCGCCAAGATCGCCGTGCTCGCCCACGACCAGCGCACCGATCCGATCGGTGCCTGCATCGGCATGCGCGGTTCGCGCGTGCAGGCCGTGTCCAACGAGCTCAATGGCGAGCGCGTGGACATCGTGCTGTGGAACGACAACCCGGCCAACTTCGTCATCAACGCGATGGCGCCGGCCGAAGTGCAGTCGATCATCGTCGATGAAGACAAGCACTCGATGGACCTGGCCGTCGCCGAAGACCGCCTGGCCCAGGCGATCGGCAAGGGCGGCCAGAACGTGCGCCTGGCCAGCCGCCTGACCGGCTGGCAGCTCAACGTGATGACCCAGGACCAGGTCACCGCCAAGTCGGAGGCCGAGCAGGCTTCGGCCCGCCAGCTGTTCATGGACAAGCTGGAAGTGGACGAGGAAATCGCCGGCATCCTGGTCAGCGAAGGCTTCGGCACCGTCGAGGAAATCGCGTATGTCCCGGTCGGCGAACTGCTGGCCGTGGAAGGTTTCGACGAAGACATCGTCGAAGAGCTGCGCGCTCGTGCCCGCGATGCGCTGCTCAATGAGGCCCTGGCAGTCGAGGAAGGCCTTGAAGACGGCCAGCCGGCGCAGGACCTGCTGTCCCTGAAGGGCATGGACGAAGCCACCGCATATGCGCTGGCCGGCCACGGCGTGCGTACCAGCGAGGACCTGTCCGACCTGGCCGCCGACGAGGTCATGGACTTCGGCATCGAAGGACTGGATCAGGCGCGCGCCGCTGCGCTGATCCTGGCCGCCCGTGCCGAAGAGATCGCCCGACTGGAACGCGGCGAATGAGCCGGCAATGAACAGGGCCCTGAGCCGCTCAGGGCGTAGAATCCGCGCCGCCTCCAGATGCGGGGGGGCGCCCACAAGATCATAGGATCCGAATGTCGCAGCAAACCACCATCCGCAAGCTTGCCGAACTGGTCAACACGCCGGTCGAAAAACTGCTGGAACAGCTGGCCGGTGCCGGCATGAAGTTCAGCGGTCCCGACCAGGTCGTGACCAGCTCCGAGAAGGTGAAGCTCCTGGGCTTCCTTCGTCGTTCGCACGGCAAGCCCGAGCAGGCCCCGGAAGAGAGCGATCAGTCTGCAAAGAAGATCACGCTCAACCGCCGGAAGCAGCAGGAAGTGACGGTCAATTCCGGTCGCAGCAAGACGACCGTGAATGTCGAGGTGCGCCAGAAGCGCACCTACGTCAAGGATGGTGCGCGCGCCATGACGCCGGACGAAGAGCGCGCCGACATCCTGCGCAAGCTGGAAGAGTCGCGCGCCCGCAACCTCGCCGAACAGCAGGCCCTGGCCGAGAAGGATCGTCTGCGCGACGAAGCCATCGTCCGTGCCCGTGAGGAAGAGATTGCGGCCAAGGAACGCGCAGAGGCCGAGAAGAAGGCTGCCGAGGAAGCTGCGGCCGCCGCCAAGGCTGCCGAGGCACTGGCTGCCACCAAGCCCAAGCGCGCTCCGATCGATGAAACCGCGCCGCGTCCGCCGCGCACGCCGGCCGCCGCTCCGGCTGCGCCGCGCAGTGCGCCGCCGCCGCCGCGCAACGACGACCGCAACAACCGCAGCGCGCCGCGCAACGAGCGTGGCCCGGGCGATCGTTTCGCCGGCCAGATGCACCTGTCGGCTGCCGACCGTGCGCGTCGTGGCAACAGCAACAACAGCAACACCCGTGGTCGGCCGGGCGGCCGTAACCAGGCCGGTGGCCGTCGCGACATGTCGCGCGGTGGCAACAATGCCGGCCCGCACGCCTTCGAGCGTCCGACCGCGCCGGTGGTGCGTGAAGTGGCGATCGGCGACACGATCACCGTGGCCGACCTTGCGCAGAAGCTCGCGCTGAAGGGCGGCGAGGTGGTCAAGGCGCTGTTCAAGATGGGCGTGATGGCCACCATCACCCAGTCCATCGACCACGACACCGCCGCGCTGGTGACCGAAGAACTCGGCCACAAGGCGGTCCGTGCCAACGACAACGACGCCGAAGACGCACTGCTGGCCTCGACCGGTGAAAACCAGGGCGAAGCCACCCAGCGTCCGCCGGTGGTCACCATCATGGGCCACGTCGACCACGGCAAGACCTCGCTGCTGGATTACATCCGCCGCACCAAGGTCGCCACCGGCGAAGCCGGCGGCATCACCCAGCACATCGGTGCTTACCACGTGGATACGCCGAAGGGCGTGATCAGCTTCCTGGATACCCCGGGCCATGCTGCCTTCACCTCGATGCGTGCCCGCGGCGCCAAGCTGACCGATATCGTGGTGCTGGTCGTGGCCGCCGATGACGGCGTCATGCCGCAGACCAAGGAAGCGATCCAGCACGCCCGTTCGGCGGGTGTGCCGCTGATCGTGGCGATCAACAAGATCGACAAGTCCGACGCCGACCCGATGCGGGTCAAGAACGAACTGCTGTCCGAGCAGGTCGTGGCCGAAGATTTCGGTGGTGATACCCAGATGGTGGAGATCTCGGCCAAGACCGGCCTGGGCATCGACGATCTGCTGGACGCCATCTCGATCCAGGCCGAACTGCTGGAACTGAAGGCCGTCGACGAAGGCCGCGCCTCGGGCGTGGTGATCGAATCGTCGCTGGACAAGGGCCGCGGCCCGGTCGCTACCGTGCTGGTGCAGCAGGGCCGCCTGAAGAAGGGCGACTACCTGGTGTGCGGCATCCAGTACGGCCGCGTGCGTGCGCTGTTCGACGAAACCGGCAAGCAGCCGGAATTCGCCGGCCCGTCCATCCCGGTGCAGGTCCTGGGCCTGTCCGGCGTGCCAGAAGCCGGTGACGACTTCGTGGTCGTTGAGGACGAGCGTCTGGCCAAGGACGTTGCCCAGCAGCGTGAGACCAAGCGCCGTGAATCGCGCCTGGTCGCCACCGCCGGCAGCCGCATGGAAGACATCATGGCGACTCTGGGCAAGGGCGAGGGCCAGCAGGTCCTCAACCTGGTCATCAAGGCCGACGTGCAGGGTTCGGTGCAGGCCCTCAGCCAGGCGCTTGTGGCGTTGTCCAACGAAGACATCCGCATCAACGTGATCCACTCCGGCGTGGGCGGCATCACCGAATCGGACGCCAACTCGGCGGCCGCTTCGAAGGCCACCGTCATCGGCTTCAACGTGCGTGCGGATGCTTCGGCCCGTCGCATCATCGAATCCAACGGCGTGGACCTGCGCTACTTCTCGATCATCTATGACGTGATCGATCAGGTGAAGCAGGTGGCCTCCGGTCTGCTGGGCGTGGAGATCCGCGAAGAGATCATCGGTATCGCCGAGGTCCGCGACGTGTTCCGCAGCTCCAAGCTGGGCGCCGTTGCCGGCTCGATGGTCATCGAGGGCGTGGTCAGGCGCAACAAGCCGATCCGCGTGCTGCGCGACAGCGTGGTGATCTTCGAGGGCGAGCTGGAATCGCTGCGTCGCTTCAAGGAGAACGTCGAGGAAGTCCGCAACGGTACCGAGTGCGGTATCGCGGTGAAGGCCTACAACGACGTCAAGCCGGGTGACCAGATCGAGTGCTTCGAGCGTATCGAAGTGCCGCGCACCCTGTAATGCTGCAAGGTGGCCCGACCAACGGTCGGGCCCCACCATGGACCTGTAGCGCCCGACCGTTGGTCGGGCGACAATCGAATCAAAGGTAGCGCCCGACCGTTGGTCGGGCGACAACTGAACCAAGAGCTCCTCGTGCCCAAGACTTTCCATCGAACCGACCGTGTCTCCGCCCAGCTGCGCCGTGAACTCGGCACCCTGGTGCACAACGCCGTGCGCGAGCACGGGTTGCCCTCGGTGAGCGTGTCCGACGTGGAAATCACCCGCGACATGGCCCATGCCAAGGTGTTCGTCACCGCGCTGATGCCGGAACGTTCGGCCGAAGCGGTGGCCGGCCTGAAGGAGCTGGGCTACCGCCTGCGCATGGACCTGGCGCGCGCGATGAAGCTGCGCCACGTGCCGGAGCTGCATTTCCACTACGACGACTCGGTCGACCGTGGTGAGCACATCGACAACATCCTGCGCGACCTGCCCGATACGCTGGCCGCGGAGAAGCGTCGCGAGAGCGACGAAGAATAACCGCGTGGCGCCGGGCATGCCCGGCGTTGTTGCATTCCGGCTGCGCGATGTCTGATGCAGACCGCGCTGCGGCAGTCGAGCATGGCTCGACCCTACAAAATTCTGCCATGACCCGAATTCAGTTCCGCCGCCTGGATGGCATCCTGCTGCTCGACAAGTCGACCGGCATGAGTTCCAACGCCGCCCTGCAGGTAGCCCGCCGCCTGTTCCGCGCCGAGAAAGGGGGGCACACCGGCAGCCTTGACCCGCTGGCCACCGGCCTGCTGCCGCTGTGCTTCGGCGAGGCAACCAAGATCGCCGGCCTGCTGCTCGGCTCGGCCAAGGCCTACGACGCCGAGATCGTGCTGGGCCAGACCACCGATACCGACGATGCCGAAGGCCAGGTGCTGCTGCAGCGCCCGGTGCCGGCCATCAGTGCCGAAGCGCTGCAGGGCGCACTGGCGGCGCTGACCGGCAACATCCGCCAGCGTGCCCCGATCTATTCGGCGCTGAAGCAGGGCGGTGAGCCGCTGTATGTGAAGGCCCGCCGCGGCGATGTCATCGAAGCGCCCGAACGCGAGGTGCAGGTACATGCCATCGAGGTGCTGGAGCAGCAGCCGGAACGGTTGCGGCTGCGCGTGACCTGCGGCTCCGGCACCTACATCCGCAGCCTGGCCCGCGACCTGGGCGAGGCGCTGGGCTGTGGTGCCCACATCAGCGCACTGCGTCGGCTCTGGGTCGAGCCGTTCCGTGAGCCGGTGATGGTCACCCTGGACCAGCTGCGGGCGATGGTCGAGGCGGGTGACGAGGCGGGCATGGACGCGCTGCTGCTGCCGCTGGCGGCCGGCCTGGCCGAGTACCCGCGGGTCGACCTAGATGCCGACCAGGCCCACCGCTTCTGCGTCGGCCAGCGCCAGCGCGATCTGTCCTGGCCGCGTGGCGTGGTTGCGGTGTTTGGTCCGGACGACGCTGTCCAGGGCCTGGGCCAGGTCGACGAAAGCGGCCTGCTGGCCCCGCAGCGTCGTTTCAACCTCTGACGGGCCCGGGCGGTTCAGCCCCGGTCCTTGTCCCGGAAGCCCCCGACCGTTACAATTTCGCGGCCGTTTTCCGGCAGCCTGCCTGGCGCAGGTTTCATCCTCGTAGTCCACGGCGAGCCTGGCGGTGCGCGAAGCGCGTTCCTGCCGGCCACGCATCACAGAGAAAAAGAAATGTCGATCGACACCCAGAAGGTCATTGAAGACAACAAGCGCAGCTCGGCTGACACCGGCTCCCCGGAAGTCCAGGTTGCGCTGCTGACCGCCCGCATCGAACTGCTGACCGGCCACTTCAAGACCCACAAGAAGGACCACCACAGCCGCCGCGGCCTGCTGCAGATGGTCAACCGCCGTCGCAGCCTGCTCGACTACCTGAAGAAGAAGGACGTCGAGCGCTACAAGGCCCTGATCGAGAAGCTTGGCCTGCGTCGCTAAGCAACGAATCCCCCGCGGCGCAGCGATGCGCCGCGGTTTTGTTTTGTAGTACCGCAATCCCCGATTCAGGCCGGAACGATCCGGCCACCCGCTGGCGGCAAGGGTCGCCGACGGTCCAAATTCGCAGACAGCATCCCCAAGGACACCCTCCGTGGCAAAAATCACCAAAACCTTCCAGTACGGCAAGCACACCGTCACGCTTGAGACCGGCGAAGTCGCCCGTCAGGCCAGCGGCGCCGTCATCGTCAAGATGGACGACACCGTACTGCTGGTCACCGCCGTCGCCGCCAAGAGCGCGCGCGAAGGCCAGGACTTCTTCCCGCTGACCGTCGATTATCAGGAAAAGTTCTACGCTGGCGGCCGTATCCCGGGTGGTTTCTTCAAGCGTGAAGGCCGTGCGACCGAGAAGGAAACCCTGATCTCGCGTCTGATCGACCGTCCGATCCGTCCGCTGTTCCCGGAAGACTACAAGAACGAAGTGCAGATCATCGCCACGGTCATGTCGTTGAACCCGGACGTGGACGGCGACATCCCGGCCCTGATCGGTGCCTCGGCTGCCCTGGCCCTGGCCGGCACCCCGTTCATGGGTCCGATCGGCGCCGCCAAGGTCGGTTACAAGAACGGCGAGTACATCCTGAACCCGACCGTCAGCGAACTGGCTGACTCGCAGCTGGAACTGGTCGTCGCCGGTACCTCCAACGCCGTGCTGATGGTTGAATCCGAAGCCGCGCTGCTGTCCGAAGAAGTGATGCTGGGCGCCGTGACCTTCGGTCACCGCGAAATGCAGAAGGTCATCAACGCGATCAACGAGCTGACCGTCGAAGCCGGCACCAAGCCGTCGACCTGGGAAGCCCCGGCCAAGAACGACGCGCTGATCTCCGCCCTGAAGGAAGCCATCGGCCCGCGCCTGGGCGAAGCCTTCCAGGTGCGTGACAAGCTGCAGCGCCGCGACGCCATCTCGGCAATCAAGAAGGACGTGTTCGAAACCCTGGCTGGCCGCGTGGCCGCCGAAGGCTGGAACCCGGCCGAGCTGTCGAAGGAATTCGGCGAGCTGGAATACCGCACCATGCGTGACTCGGTGCTGGACACCAAGGTCCGTATCGACGGCCGTGCGCTGGACACCGTCCGCCCGATCGCCGTGAAGACCGGTGTGCTGCCGCGTACCCACGGTTCCTCGCTGTTCACCCGTGGCGAAACCCAGGCCATCGTGACCATCACCCTGGGCACCGCCCGTGACGGCCAGGTCATCGACGCCGTTGCCGGTGAGTACAAGGAAAACTTCCTGTTCCACTACAACTTCCCCCCGTTCTCGGTGGGTGAGTGCGGCCGCATGATGGGCCCGAAGCGCCGCGAAATCGGCCACGGTCGCCTGGCCAAGCGCGGCGTGCTGGCTGTCATGCCGTCGCTGGAAGCCTTCCCGTACACCATCCGTGTCGTCTCGGAAATCACCGAGTCGAACGGTTCCTCGTCGATGGCCTCGGTCTGCGGTTCCTCGCTGGCCCTGATGGACGCCGGCGTGCCGGTGAAGGCGCCGGTTGCCGGTATCGCCATGGGTCTGGTCAAGGAAGGCGAGCGCTTCGTCGTCCTGTCCGACATCCTGGGTGACGAAGATCACCTGGGCGACATGGACTTCAAGGTGGCCGGTACCGCTGAGGGCATTTCCGCCCTGCAGATGGACATCAAGATCGAAGGCATCACCGAAGAGATCATGAAGCAGGCCCTGCAGCAGGCCAAGGCTGGCCGTCTGCACATCCTGGGCGAAATGGCCCACGGCCTGACCGCTCCGCGTGAAGAGCTGTCGGACTACGCGCCGCGCCTGCTGACCATCAAGATCCACCCGGACAAGATCCGCGAAGTGATCGGCAAGGGTGGTTCGACCATCCAGGCCATCACCAAGGAAACCGGCACCCAGATCGACATCCAGGACGACGGCACCATCGTCATCGCTTCGGTCAACGCCATCGCTGCGCAGGCCGCCAAGGCCCGCATCGAGCAGATCACCTCGGACGTCGAACCGGGCCGCATCTATGAAGGCAAGGTCGCCAAGATCATGGACTTCGGTGCGTTCGTCACCATCCTGCCGGGCAAGGACGGTCTGGTCCACGTGTCGCAGATCTCCAGCGATCGCGTCGAGAAGGTCGGCGACGTGCTGAAGGAAGGCGATGTGGTCAAGGTCAAGGTGCTGGAAGTCGACAAGCAGGGCCGTATCCGCCTGTCGATGAAGGCCGTGGAAGAAGGCGACGCCGCCAGCGCCGAGTAATCGGCCTCCGGTCGATTACGGTAGGTGTCAACCTTGGTTGACACGCTTCTGGAATCGCTGAATTGAAAAAGCGGGCTTCGGCCCGCTTTTTCTTTGCCTCGCTGGTATCAAGAACCGCGCACCCAGGTCGTTGCATGTCCTGCCGCAGTGCACGAGAGGCGCTACGCAGCCATCGTTCTGTCGCGGTTGCGCGGATCGCACCTGTCCACTGGACGACATGCCGCGACAACCGTCCCGCAGCCCCATCCGTTTGCTAACGTGGCTGCGCCTTCGAACCGGAAGATCCCATGTTCCGCCAGACCGTGGCCGTCCTTGCCGTGCTGATTGCCGGCGCCCTGCCCATTGCCTTGCATGCCGCGCCCGCACAGCCGCCGATCTTCGGTGCCTACTACCCCGGCGGCTCGGCCGCGCGCTACCCGGTGTCGAGCATTCCGGCCGAGCGCCTCACCCACCTGTTCTACGCGTTCTCCACCATCGAGGACGGCCGCTGCACGGTCGGCGCCGAAGCGCCGAAGAATTTTGCTGCGCTGGCCGAGCTGAAGAAGGCGCACCCGCATCTGCGCACACTGATCTCAATTGGTGGATGGGGCGCAGGTGGATTCTCCGATGCAGCGCTGACCGAGGCCAGCCGCAAGCGCCTGGTCGACTCGTGCATGGCGCTGTTTTTCGACCGCCATGCCGGCAGCTTCGATGGCGTGGACATCGACTGGGAGTTCCCGGTCAGTGGCGGACCGAAGGAGCTGGCGCACCGCCCGCAGGATCGCGCCAATCTGACCCGGCTCGCACAGGCGTTCCGCGTGGCACTCGACGCGCACGGGCGCAAGGAGCGACAACCGATGCTGCTGACCGCCGCGCTGGCCGCCGGTCGCCTGCAGACCGATGGCCCCTACGATCCAGCAGCGAGCTACGACCTGCCGGCGCTGGCCAAGGTGTTCGATTTCATCAACCTGATGAGCTACGACATGGGCACCGGTTTCTCGGCGGTGTCGACCTTCAATGCGCCGCTGCATGAAGTGCCGGCCGATCCGCTGGCGCCGGAGTTACGGCGCTGGAACAACGTGGCCGGCGCGGTGCAGTACTACCGCGAGCACGGTGTGCCGGCCGACAAGCTGGTGTTGGGCGTGCCGTTCTACGGGCGCGGCTTCAAGGTCACCGGCGATGCCCCGGATGGCCTGTACCAGTCCTACAGTGCGCCAGCCGATGCTGGCGACTGGCGGGTAATCAAGGCGCGCTATCTCGACCAGCCGGGTTGGACGAAACACTGGCAGCCGCAGGCGCAGAGCCCGTGGCTGTACAACGCCGGGCAGAAGATCTTCATCAGCTATGAAGACCCGCGCTCGATCGGGCTGCGGGCGCAGTTCGCCCGCGAGCAGGGCCTGGCCGGGGTCTTCATGTGGGAGCTGACCGGCGACGACGAACAGGCCAGCCTGCTCAACGCCATGCTGGGCCCCTGGCAGAAGGAGCGCATCGGCGATTGAGCTGCATCAGGCGATGCCCGGCGCAATGCCGCAACGCCATTGGCCCAACCCTGCACAGCAGGGCCACGCCCGCAGCGTTACGCTGCGGGCATGATCCATCTTGAACGCCTGGACCACCTGGTCCTCACCGTCGCCGACATCGACCGCAGCTGTGACTTCTACCAGCGCGTGCTCGGCATGCAGGTCGTGCGCTTCGGCGCGGGTCGTACCGCGCTGCAGTTCGGCCAGCAGAAGATCAATCTGCATGCGGCCAGTGCTCCGCTGCAGCCGCATGCGCTGCGGCCCACGCCGGGCAGTGCCGACCTGTGCCTGGTCACGCGCATGGCGACAGTCGATGTGCTGTCCCACCTACAGGCGCAGTCCGTTGCAGTGGAAGAGGGGCCGGTTGCACGCACCGGCGCGCTGGGGCCGATCGAATCGGTGTATTTCCGCGACCCGGATGGCAACCTGATCGAAGTGAGTCGTTACCCCGGCGAGGCATGATCCTGCTTGGGTAGCGTCGAGCTTGCTCGACGGTGCTTGGCGCGAAATCAACAGCTGTCGAGCAAGCTCGACGCTACAGGGGGCGTTGCGCGCAACGGTAGGTAGCGCCGGGGCATGCCCGGCGAAGGTTCAGTTGGCCCAGACGCTGTTGGGATCGCCGTTGCGGGCGCGGCGCTGGCTGGCCACTGCCAGGCGGGCAAAGCCGAAGGCCATGGCCAGCGCGATGGCGTCGACCCAGAACAGCGGCCAGTGGCCACGCGCGGCGGCGCGCCACAGCCAGTCACCATTGAGTGCGCCGTGCAGCACCGGTACCAGCGCGGTACTGATCGCCGCCGCCCACAGCAACTCGCGTGCGGCCTGCGCCGGGCGTCGCAGCGCGGCCCACAGCGCACAGGCCGCCCAACTGCCGAAGCAGGCCCAGCGGATGCCGCGATCGACCGCTGTCGGCGCCAGCCGCTCCAGCACCAGCGCGGTGACGAACGCGACCGAGATCGCCACGCACAGGCCGATGCACACGCCGACCGTCGCCCGCGCCATGTTCACCCCGGCGCGCGGCTGCTGCGGCTGGCGACGCTTGCGCCGCGACTCGATCCACAGCAGGTTGCCCGAATAGAACAGGAACGCACCGCCAAGGCCGAGCAGGAAGTACAGCCAGACCACCACGCCGTTGCCGAATTCGCCGAAGTGCAGCGCGTAGGCGGCGCTGAGCGTGGCGTGGTTGGCGTCGCGCTGGCCCGGCAGCTGCGAGGCCAGAACGTCGCCGGTGGCCACGTCCAGCGCCACCGCGCCAAGCGGGCCGAGCGTGCCGGTGGATTCGCCGGTGATCTCGATGGTGGCATTGGCATCGCCGGCATTGGCCAGCTTCAGGTAGGCCGGTTCGAAGTTGGCCACGCCCTGTGCGCGGGCGACTTCAAGCGCGCGCGCATGCAGCACGCGCAGGCTGCCCGGCGGTGCCGGAATGCCACTGGCATCGCGCACGGGCGCGGTGTCCATCGCCGTCGGCACCGCCTGCAGCGCCTTGCCGTCGTAGATCAACGGGTTGAGCAGGGCCATCTGCACGAACACCAGGCAGAGCAGGGCACCGGTCACCGCGAACATCAGGTGGAAAGGCAGGCTGAGCACGCCGATCACGTTGTGCGCGTCCTGCCACAGCTGCTTCAGGTTGCGGCCCGGACGCAGCGCGAACAGGTCGCCGAGCAGCTTCGGCAGATGGATCACCAGGCCGCTGAGCAGTGCCATGCCGTACAGCAGGCTGACAATGCCCATCACGTAGATCCCGGCTACGGGCAGGCCGAGGCTGTAATGGAGCTCGTTGACCAGTTCGGCCAGTCCGGTCTGCGGTGGTGTGGGGCTGCCGGCGATCTGGCCGGGCCAGGCATAGCGCCAGCTGCCGTCATCGGCCTGCCAGTACGCAAGCGGCTGCGGGTGTTCGGCGCCGGGGAAGGTCATGCCGACGTGGCGGCGTGCCTCCGGATGCGCAGCCAGCACGTCTTCCAGCAGGTACTGCGCATCGTCCAGCCCGGCGGGCAGTGCGGTGGCGGCTCCCGGGGTCTGCCACAGTGGCAGGTCGTGATGGAACAGGGTCAGCGCACCTGCGTAGAAGGCCGCGAACAGGCCGAAGCCGGCCACCAGGCCGACCCAGGTATGCAGGGTGGTGAACGTGCGCAGGGTCTGCGAACTGAACTTCATGGGAGAGGTCTCATTGCACTGCGCCGGTCAGGCGCAGCAGCCCGAGCATGGCGAAGCCGGCGGCGGCGCTGCCACCCAGCACCAGCCAGGCGCGCAGCGCGCTGCGGAAACTGAACGCCCACAGGGCGGCCAGCATCCACAGCGGGATGAAAGCGATCAGGGTCGGCACCAGCGCCCGCTGCCAGGGGCCGGGCGGTACCCATGCCAGCAGGCCGGTCGCGGCCGCGGCCAGGAGGAAGCCGGCCACGGTGCCAGCGAAGGCGCGCGGCCACATCAGGGCGACTCCGTGCCGGGACGGTGCCAGGCGGCCAGCGCCGGCAACAGCATCGCGGCCAGCATCCAGGTGCACAACATCGCCACCAGGCCGGCGGCAAAGCCGAGCTCGGCCATCCACAGCCACAGCGCGGCGGCAGCGGCGACCAGGCCGATCTGGCGGCCCAGGCGGCCGGCGCGGCGCAGGCGCGGCCAGCGGCAATGCGGCGAAGCGGCATAGAAGGCCAGCGCCGAGAACATCGCTGCCAGCATGCCCAGGCTGCAGAAGCCGAGCGTGGAAAGGCCGACGGTGATCATTGCGGGCGGCCGGCGCGGCAGCGGGCCGGCGAACGCGGGGCACGGGCGGGGCCGGCGGAAGCCGGTCGGAGCGGGTGGCGCATCACGGGGTCCTGGGGGAAAGCGGGCAGGCTGGCACGGAGCGGCCTGCGCCGACATGGTAATCATTGCGATTTCACGCCGCCAGCGAGGCACATTCAGCCGACCGTACGGTAGCCCTTGGGCTTTCCCGTGCGCTGGTTTAAGATCATCGTAGAACCCTGACTGGAACAAGGTGGCCCGCGCCCAGCGCCGGCCGAGCGTGCGACATGAGCACTACCACCGCCCACTGTTGACCTGCCCCCGAAGGCCCTGTGTTCCAGGCGCCCTCGCGGCGCTTTTTTATTGCCCGGGCGCCGCCCCGGGAACGCTTTCCAGCCCGCCCAGCGGGCCCCGCACGAAGCCACTGCGATGATCAACATTACTCTTCCCGACGGCAGCCGCCGCGAATTTGAAAACCCCGTCAGCGTCATGGAGGTCGCCCAGTCGATCGGCGCCGGCCTGGCCAAGGCCACCATCGCCGGTGCCGTGGATGGCGTGCTGGTCGATGCCAGCGACGTCATCGACCACGATGCCAGCCTGCGCATCATCACCGCCAAGGACGAGGAGGGCGTGGAGATCATCCGCCACTCCTGCGCCCACCTGGTCGGCCACGCCGTCAAGCAGCTCTACCCGGACGTGAAGATGGTGATCGGCCCGGTGATCGCCGAAGGCTTCTATTACGACATCTACTCCGAGCGCCCGTTCACCCCGGACGACATGGCCGCGATCGAGAAGCGCATGGGCGAGCTGATCGCCCAGGACTACGACGTCATCAAGAAGATGACCCCGCGCGCCGAAGTGATCGAGATCTTCAAGGCCCGTGGCGAGGACTACAAGCTGCGCCTGATCGAGGACATGTCCGAGGACATCCAGGCGATGGGCATGTACTACCACCAGGAATACGTGGACATGTGCCGTGGCCCGCACGTGCCGAACACGCGCTTCCTGAAGGCCTTCAAGCTGACCCGCATCTCCGGCGCCTACTGGCGCGGCGACGCGCAGAACGAGCAGCTGCAGCGCATCTACGGCACCGCCTGGGCCGACAAGAAGCAGCTCGAGGCGTACATCAAGCGCATCGAAGAAGCTGAAATGCGCGACCACCGCCGCATCGGCAAGCAGCAGGACCTGTTCCACCTGCAGGAAGAAGCACCGGGCCTGGTGTTCTGGCACCCGAAGGGCTGGGCGCTGTGGCAGGTGGTCGAGCAGTACATGCGCAAGGTCTACCGCAACAGCGGCTACGGCGAAGTGCGCTGCCCGCAGATCCTGGACGTGAGCCTGTGGAAGAAGTCCGGTCACTGGGACAACTACCAGGACAACATGTTCTTCACCGAATCGGAGAAGCGCACGTACGCGGTCAAGCCGATGAACTGCCCGGGCCACATCCAGGTGTTCAACCAGGGCCTGCACAGCTACCGCGACCTGCCGATCCGCTATGGTGAGTTCGGTTCCTGCCATCGCAACGAGCCGTCCGGCGCGCTGCACGGCATCCTGCGCGTGCGTGGCTTCACCCAGGACGACGGCCACGTGTTCTGCACGGAAAACCAGATCGAGTCGGAAGTGACGGCCTTCCACCAGCAGGCGCTGGCGGTCTACCAGCACTTCGGTTTCGACGAGATCCAGATCAAGATCGCGCTGCGCCCGGAATCGCGCCTGGGCGACGACGCCACCTGGGACAAGGCCGAAGGCGCGCTGCGCTCGGCGCTGACCGCCTGTGGCGTGGAATGGCAGGAGCTGCCGGGCGAGGGCGCCTTCTACGGCCCGAAGATCGAGTACCACCTGAAGGACGCCATCGGCCGTACCTGGCAGCTGGGCACCATGCAGGTCGACTTCATGATGCCGGGCCGCCTGGGCGCCGAGTACGTGGACGAGAACAGCCAGAAGAAGCATCCGGTCATGCTGCACCGCGCCATCGTCGGCTCGATGGAGCGCTTCCTGGGCATCCTGATCGAGCACCATGCCGGCCAGTTCCCGGCCTGGCTGGCCCCGACCCAGGTGGTGGTGGCCAACATCACCGACGCCCAGGCCGACTACGTCTCGGGCGTGACCAAAACCCTTGCGGAGCAAGGCTTCCGCGTCAGCTCGGATTTGCGTAACGAGAAGATCGGCTATAAAATCCGCGAGCATACGTTGCAGCGCGTGCCCTACCTGCTGGTCATTGGTGACCGCGAGAAGGAAAATGGGGCTGTGGCGGTGCGTACGCGTTCTGGCGAAGACCTGGGCAGCATGAGCCTACAGGCCTTCATCGAGCGGCTCCAGGCCGAGGGCGCGTAAGCAAAGGTCCGGTCCGGGGGCACAGGCACCCGGGCCGGTTCGATACCCTTGGGAGAACGTAATATCAGCACCCCTGACAACAAACAGAACCGCAAGAATCAGGAAATCCGTGTGCCGCGCGTCCGCGTGATCGGCAGTGACGGAGAAATGATCGGCGTGTTGTCGCGCGACGAAGCGCTGTCCATGGCCGAAGATGAAGGCCTGGACCTGGTCGAGATCCAGCCGCAGGCCGATCCGCCGGTCTGCAAGATCATGGACTTCGGCAAGTTCAAGTTCGAAGCGCAGAAGAAGGCCAGCGAGGCCAAGAAGAAGACCAAGCAGGTCGAGATCAAGGAAGTGAAGTTCCGTCCGGTCACGGACGAGGGCGACTACCAGATCAAGCTGCGCAAGATGCGCGGGTTCCTCGAAGATGGTGACAAGATCAAGGTCAACATCCGTTTCCGTGGCCGTGAAATGAGCCACCAGGAACTGGGCCGCGAAATGGCCAACCGGATCGAGACCGATCTGGGCGAGGACATCGTCATTGAATCCCGTCCGCGCCTGGAAGGGCGTCAGATGGTCATGATGATCGCGCCGAAGAAGAAGACCTGAGGCCTGACGGGCCGCCTTCCGGGGCGCCTGGCTGAAGGGTTCAGGGTAAGGGGACGCCGCTGGCGTCCCTTTGCTTTTGCAGGACGCCGGTGAATCGCCGGTAAAGGGTTGCAGGGGCTGGTGGCAGGGCGGTTTTGCCTGTATCATGCCCGGCTCGACCCACCCAGGACGGGTCGTACGCCGATCATGGCAGGACGGAAAGAGCGGCCCAGGCCGCCGCCAGATCAGTCAGAAACCAGGGTCATATCCCATCAAGGACATTGCAATGCCCAAGATCAAGACCAACCGGGCAGCGGCCAAGCGTTTCCGCAAGACCGCCTCGGGCAAGTACAAGTGCGGCCACGCCAACCGTAGCCACATCCTCACGAAGAAAGCGACCAAGCGTAAGCGTAATCTGCGTCAGACGGGCCATGTCCGTGCAGAAGACGCAGGCCGTCTGGACCGCATGCTCCCTTACCTCTGAGGAACTGAAAAATGGCACGAGTTAAGCGTGGCGTACAGGCGCGTCGCCGCCACAAGAAAATCCTGGATCTCGCCAAGGGCTATTACAACGCCCGCCGCAAGGTCTTCCGCGTCGCCAAGCAGGCGGTCATCAAGGCACAGCAGTACGCCTACATCGGCCGTAAGCAGAAGAAGCGCAACTTCCGTTCGCTGTGGATCACCCGTATCAATGCGGCTGCCCGCATCAATGGCCTGAGCTACAGCCGCTTCATGAACGGTCTGCTGAAGGCCGGCATCACCCTGGATCGCAAGGTCCTGGCTGACATCGCCGTGCACGACGCAGCCGGTTTTGCTGCGCTGGCCGAAAAGGCCAAGGGCGCGCTGGCGGCATAAGTCCTTCCCGATGCCGTAACCGTTCACTCGGACGGTGTCAGGTCAAGGCAATGCATGGGGAAGGGCGCAAGTCCTTCCCCATTCTTTTTTGGTCCCGGCGAGGCCACGACGGCAGCGCGGGGACGGCGGTGGCGACAGGGGTCGGCCCTTCGCGCATCGCGATGGCAGATCGACTGGAGTTCCAGCCCCCCATGAGCGACATCCAATCCCTCACCACCCAGGCGCTGGCCGATGTGGCCGCCGCACAGAGCCCCGACGTTCTGGAGCAGTTGCGCGTGGCCCTGCTTGGCAAGAGCGGCAGCATCACCTCGCAGCTCAAGCAGCTCGGTGCCCTGCCGGCCGACGAGCGCAAGGCCGCCGGTGAAGCGATCAACCAGGCCCGCGACGTGCTGACCCGCGCGCTGGGCGAGCGCAAGGCGCTGCTGGAAGACGCGGCACTGGATGCGCGCCTGGCCGCCGAAGCCATCGACATCACCCTGCCGGGCCGCAATGGCGACCGTGCCGGCCTGCACCCGATCACCCGCACCCTGGAGCGCATCACCGGCATCTTCGGCCGGCTGGGCTACGAGCTGTCGGAAGGGCCGGAGATCGAGGACGACTGGCACAACTTCGAGGCGCTGAACTTCCCGCCGCACCACCCGGCGCGCGCCATGCATGACACCTTCTACTTCGGCGACGGCCGCCTGCTGCGTACGCATACCTCCGGTGTGCAGGTGCGCTACATGGGCGACCACGCGCCGCCGCTGCGCATGATCGCCGCCGGCAAGGTGTACCGCAGCGACAGCGACCAGACCCACTCGCCGATGTTCCACCAGGTGGAAGGCCTGCTGGTCGACGAGCATTCGACCTTCGCCGACCTGAAGGGCACGTTGGCCGAGTTCGTGCGCGCGTTCTTCGAGCGCGATTTCGAGATGCGTTTCCGTCCCAGCTACTTCCCGTTCGTTGAACCGGGCGCGGAAGTGGACATCGCCTGGCAGCAGCCCGATGGCAGCACCCGCTGGCTGGAAGTGCTCGGCTGCGGCATGGTCCATCCGAACGTGCTGCGCAATGTCGGCATCGATCCGGAGCGCTACACCGGCTTCGCCTTCGGCATGGGCGTGGAGCGTTTCGCGATGCTGCGCTACGGCGTCAACGACCTGCGCGCGTTCTTCGAGAACGATGTGCGGTTCCTGAAGCAGTTCGCGTAAGCCGCAACCGTGTAGAGCCGAGCCATGCTCGGCTGCTTTCTGGATGGACGCCTGCTTGCGCATGCGCTGGGCGACCCCAAAAACCGCAACGGGAGGCACGCCTCCCACCAGGGTGACACCATGAAATTCTCCGAAAACTGGCTGCGCAGCCACGTCCCGACCTCCGCCTCGCGCGATGAGCTGAGCGCGGTGCTGACCGCCATCGGCCTGGAAGTGGAAGAAGTAACCGCGCTTGGCGAAGGCCTCGATCACGTGGTCGTGGCACGCATCGTTGAAGCCGTGCGCCATCCGGAAGCCGATCGCCTGCAGGTGTGCAGGGTCGATGCCGGGCAGGGCGAACTGCTGCAGATCGTGTGCGGCGCACCGAACGCACGCCCGGGCCTGGTCGCGCCGCTGGCGATGGTTGGCGCGCAGATCGGCGAGCTGAAGATCAAGCCGGCCAAGCTGCGTGGCGTCGAGTCCAACGGCATGCTGTGCTCGGCCAAGGAGCTGGGCCTGGACAGCGATGCGTCCGGCCTGCTGGAACTGCCGGACGATGCCCCGATCGGCCAGACCCTGGTCGAGTACCTGGGCCTGCCGGACGCCAGCATCGAGATCAAGCTGACCCCGAACCGCGCCGACTGCTTCAGCCTGCGCGGCATCGCCTACGACGTCGCCGCCGCCACCCGCAGTGAAGTGCTGGACTTCGCTGCCGACGCCATTCCGGCAGTCGGCAGCCGTGAGTTGAGCATCCAGCTCGACGCCGGCGCCGAAGCGCCGCGTTACCTGGGCCGTGTCATCGAAGGCGTCAATGCTGCCGCCAGGACCCCGCTGTGGATGGCCGAGCGCCTGCGCCGCAGCGGCGTGCGTCCGGTCTCGCTGCTGGTCGACATCACCCAGTACGTGATGCTGGAGCTGGGCCAGCCGATGCACGCGTACGACCTGGGCACCCTGCAGGGCAGCATCGCCGTGCGCCGTTCGCGCGCGGGCGAGACGCTGAAGCTGCTGGACGGCCGCGATGCTGCGCTGGACGACAGCTTCCTGGTGGTCACCGATGCTGACCGTGCGGTCGGCCTGGCCGGCCTGATGGGCGGCTTCGACACCCGCGTCACCGACGGGACCACCGCCGTGTTCCTGGAAGCCGCGCACTTCGCGCCGGCCGCGATCATGGGCCGTGGCCGCAAGCTGGGCCTGCACACCGATGCCGGCCATCGCTTCGAGCGCGGCGTCGATCCGGCGCTGCCGCGCACCGCGATCGAGTACGCCACCCGCCTGGTGCTGGACCTGGCCGGCGGTACCCCGGCACCGGTCACCGAGGCCGTGCGTGAAGCCGATCTGCCGCAGCCGGCGACCATCGTGCTGCGCCGCGCCCGCATCACCCGCGTGCTCGGCATCAGCATCGACGATGCCGAAGTCGAGCGCATCCTGCGCGCGCTTGGCATGGACGTGGTTGCCACCGCCGAGGGCTGGCAGGTCACGGCGCCGAGCCGCCGCTTCGACATCGCCATCGAAGAAGACCTGATCGAAGAGCTGGCCCGCATCCACGGTTACGAGCAGATCCCGACCACGCTGCCGGGCGGTGCCTCACGCGTGGCGATGCCGAGCGAGACCCAGCTGGACGCGCTGAGCGTGCGCCGCCAGCTGATCGCCCGTGACCAGCAGGAAACCGTCAACTTCGCCTTCGTCGACGACGCGCTGCTGACCCAGTGGCAGCTGCGCGACGGTCTGGTGCCGCTGGCCAACCCGCTGTCGGCGGAACTGGCGGTGATGCGTCCGTCGCTGCTGCCGGGCCTGGTCGCCACGCTTGGCCGCAATGCCGCGCGCCAGCTGGGCCGCGTGCGCCTGTTCGAGATCGGCCGTGTGTTTGCCCAGCAGGGCGGAGACGGCCAACCGGCGCCGCTGGAAACCCCGCGCGTGGCCGCTGCGGTCTGCGGTGAGGCGCAGGCGGTGCAGTGGGGCCTGCCGACCCGCAAGGTCGATTTCCATGACCTGAAGGGCGACCTGGAATCGCTGGCGGCTGCCAGTGGCGCGCAGCTGGAGTTCCGTCCGTCGGCCCGCGCCTACGGCCACCCGGCGCGTTCGGCCGAGGTGTTCCGCGATGGCGTGGCCATCGGCTGGATCGGCCAGATCCATCCGCGCCTGGCGCGGGCGATGGAGATCGAGGCCGACGTGTACGCCTTCGAGCTGGACCTGGAGCCGCTGACCGCCCGTCGCCTGCCGCGTGCCGGCGAGCTGTCGCGCTTCCCGGCGGTGCGCCGCGACCTGGCGTTCCTGGTGCCTGAGCAGGTGGCCTGGGCCGACCTGGCGGCGACCGTCCGCCAGGCCGCCGGCCCGCTGCTGCGCGACCTGAACCTGTTCGACCGCTATGTTGGCCAGGGCGTCGAGCCGGGCTTCAAGAGTCTCGCTATGGGCTTGATTTTGCAGGACAAGTCGCGCACTCTGACGGACCGCGACGTGGATGCGGTGGTGGCCGAGGCGGTCACTGCCATCGAGCGTGAACACCACGCCCGGATCCGCGGCTGAGCGGGCAGCACTCGGGGGTAGCAGGCAATGGCATTGACCAAGGCGGAGATGGCGGAAAAGCTGTTCGACGAAGTCGGTCTGAACAAGCGTGAAGCCAAGGAATTCGTCGACGCGTTTTTCGATGTGCTGCGTGAAGCATTGGAACAGGGACGTCAGGTGAAGCTGTCGGGCTTCGGTAATTTCGATCTGCGGCGCAAGAACCAGCGCCCGGGTCGCAACCCCAAGACCGGCGAGGAAATTCCGATTTCCGCCCGTACGGTGGTCACCTTCCGTCCGGGCCAGAAGCTCAAGGAGAGGGTGGAGGCTTATGCTGGATCCGGGCAGTAACCGCGAACTACCGCCGATCCCGGCCAAGCGCTACTTCACCATTGGTGAGGTCAGCGAGCTGTGCGACGTCAAGCCGCACGTCCTGCGCTACTGGGAAACCGAGTTTCCCAGCCTTGAGCCGGCCAAGCGCCGAGGCAACCGCCGCTACTACCAGCGCCATGACGTGCTGATGGTGCGGCAGATCCGCAGCCTGCTGTACGAACAGGGCTACACCATCGGTGGTGCCCGCCTGCGCCTGGATGGCCCCGATGCCCGCGAGGAATCGGCGCTGAGCAACCAGATCATCAAGCAGGTGCGCATGGAGCTGGAAGAAGTGCTGCAGTTGTTGCGCCGCTGATCCCATTTCCATCGTAATCCGCTATACTTCACGGCCCGCCGCACTGGCGGGCACATCGCAGCATCAGTCGGGGCGTAGCGCAGCCTGGTAGCGCATCTGCCTGGGGGGCAGAGGGTCGTCGGTTCGAATCCGGCCGTCCCGACCACTGTGATGAATCAAGGAGCCTGCGCAGCAATGCGCGGGCTTTTTTGTGCGTTCTGCAGATCTGATCAGTCTTCCGCGAAGCGGTAGATGAGTTCCGGATCGCCTTCATCCAGGCCATGCACGATGCCGCTGCCCACGAAGCCGGCGGCAGCGAGCAGGCGTTGCATGCCCGTGTTGGAGGCATTGGTCGAGGTGAACAGCTTGCCGCCACCGCGCCACGTGATCGCGTGCCGCAGCAGGATGGCGCCGATGCCCTGGCTACGCTGTTCGCGCGCCACCATCAACATTTCAATGAAGGCTTCGCCAAAGAAGTGGTGATGGATGACCAGGTAGCCGACGATCTTGCCGTCCTGCTCGGCGACCTGCACGACGCCGTGCGCCAGCCAGTCGGCAATCTGCATGATCCGCCGTGGATCAGTGGCTGCCACGCTGTCGAGCGCGATCAAGGCATCTGCGTCCTGCGGAATGCCGTCGCGCAGGTGTGGAGAAGAGGACGTCCGGTTCATCGCGGGCGCAGCTTCAGCAACAGGCCGCCACCCGACACAAAGCAGGCGAGCAGGACGGCAATCGACAGCGGCAGGTGGAATTCACTGCGACCGAACAGGGCGAAGGCCAGATGGATCAGTGCCGTGCCAATGCCGAGCCCCCCGCACGCCAGTGCATAGCTGCGCGCCGTGGATGTGCCCAGCACGATCTGGCGATAACCCCAAAGCACGGCGCCGACTGCGAACAGGTTGAACAGCAGGAAGCCCTGGATGCCACCGGGGACATGGAACATGGTCCATTCCTGCCAGAACGCAGCGTCGATCTGATGCAGGATCAACGCCAGCAGCGTCGCCAGATACCATCGTTCCATGTCGTGCTCCCTGCCGTGCAGGCCATAGTCTATCGACTCCGCCTGGCACGCACGCCTGCTCGATGCAGCCAGCGCGCGGCCGGCAGTCAATACACCCGGAACTCGGCACGGCAGCCGTCGCTGACCCACACCCCACGGCGGTCCCAGCCCCAGTTGCGGTCCTCGATGCAGGCTGTCACCGATTTCTGCCTGACCAGCCGTACCTCATGGCGCACGCGAATCCGGCACTCCTTGTCCTTGTTCTCGTAGGACTCGCAGACCAGGCGTTCGCCCTCGTTGTCGCGATCACGGCTGCGGCCACGTCCCGGCCAGCGGCCGTGTTCGTCGGCAACGAACTCGGCGCGGCAGCCGTCGGTCACCCACAGCATGCGCCGGCTCTGGCCCCAGTTCTGGTCTTCCACGCAACGGGTCACCGACAGCTGCCTGGCCAGGCGCATCGGTCCCTCGATGGGGCATTGCTCGGTCTTGTTGAACTGGGATTCGCAGCGCAGCGCTGGAATGTGATCAGTGTCGTAGTCCTGGGCGGCCACGGCGGTGGCGGCCAGCAGCAGGGCAAGGGCGGCGCCGGTGATCGGCAGCAGCGGGCGAAGGGTCATGGGGGAGCCTCGGGCGGGGATTCGGGCGGCAAGAATGACCCAGCACGGGGCCGTCGGAACGCATCGTTCCGGAAGCGGCTCAGGAGGGATTTAGTAGTGCGCACCAGCCCATGCAGAGGCTTACATCCCGTATCATCGCTGCACATCCGATCGCATCGGTTTACACCTTCTTACATGTCTTCCACGCCTGTCGGCGCAGCCTGTGGCTGCCGTCACTGGTGTGCGGGCGGCCTGCGGGGGAGGATGCGCGGACCACGACGACCACAGGGGGTTGCGTTGATCAGCAGTACCGTCATTCATCGCTCGGCCGACGCAGGTGGCGCCGAGGTGCGGGTCCTGGACACTACGTTCAAGGGCAAGCATGTGTTCGTTGCCTGGGGGCTGCGCGGGCCGGAACTGACCCGCAGCGCGGACCCGGCTGCCACTGTGGCTGCGCGCAAGGCATTGCATGCTGTTGCCGGGCATAGTGAAGGGCCGCGCAGCCCGGAAGTGTTCATCGCCAACCAGTCGGCAGTGGCGATCACGATCTATCGGCTGCTTACCGAAGCACGCTCCGGTGACGCCATCTTCTTCCTGTGCGATTCACCGGCGGTGGTCGAGTGGCTGATCACCGCGCTGGAGGTGCAGGGCGCGGACTGATTCCGCGCTCCTGCGCGCATTGATTCAAGCCAGGGCCGTGTCCACGGCGGCCCGCGCATGCAGGGCGGTGGTATCGAACAGCGGCACTGCACTGTCCTCCGGGCGTACCAGCAGCATGATCTCGGTGCAGCCAAGAATGATTGCTTCGGCACCGCGCGCCACCAGTCGCGCGATCACGCCGGCATAGACCTGCCGTGAGTGCTCGCTGACCACACCAGCGATCAATTCCTGGTAGATGATGTCGTGCACGCTGCGACGATCATCGGCTTCGGGTACCAGCACCTCCAGTCCGAAGCGATCCTGCAGCCGGCCGCGGTAGAAGTCCTGTTCCATGGTGAAGGCGGTGCCGAGCAGGCCCACCTTGCGTGCGCCTGCCTGCACGATGGCCTGGGCGGTGGGGTCGGCGATATGCAGCAGCGGCAGCGTGCAGGCCGCCTCGATGCGATCGGTCAGCTTGTGCATGGTATTGGTGCAGATCAGCAGCAGGTCGGCGCCGCCCGCCTGCAGGCGCCGCGCGCCATCGACCATGTGGTCACCCAGGGTGTCCCAGTCGCCTTCGTGCTGCAGCTGCTTGATGCCGGCGAAATCCACCGACCACAGCAGCAGCTGTGCCGAGTGCGCACCGCCGAGCCGCCGCCGTACCTCCTCGTTGATGAGCCGGTAGTACTGGGCCGAGCTTTCCCAGCTCATGCCACCGATCAGGCCAAGGGTCTTCATGCGCCGCTCCGTGCCAGGAGCCCTCATTGCAGCACAGATGGTGCCCGGTTGCCGATGGCGGCGATCTGTAACCACCACATCCATGCTGCGCTGTGTGTGCCGCGGCAGGCCCGGCGCACTCTATGCTGGTTGGATCTTCTGAAGTGGATGTGCGCTATGGCCCTGCATACCTGGTGGTGGTTCCTCGCCACGGTGTTCGTTCTGTGTGGTACGCCGGGGCCGAACATGCTGCATATCCTCGGTCGCAGCGTCGGGCTGGGGTTCCGTGGCAGTGTGCCGGCGATGGCCGGCTGCCTGCTGGCGATGCTGCTGGTGCTGGCGGCCTCCGCAGCAGGCCTGAGTGCGCTGCTGCATTCCTCGCCGATGCTGTTCGAGGTGCTGCGCTATCTGGGCGTGGCCTATCTGGCCTGGCTGGGCCTGAAGGCATGGCGTGACAGTTGCCGGCCGGCACCGCCGGTGACGGTCGATGCTACGCCGCCGGTTGCGGCCTCGCTGGGCGCGTGGAAGGTGTTCCGTGGTGGCCTTCTGGTGGGCCTGAGCAATCCCAAGCTGCTGCTGTTCGCGGCGGCGTTCCTGCCGCAGTTCGTCGACCCATCACGCGGCCAGGCGCTGCAATACAGCGTGCTGGTGGCCACCTTCGCCGCGTGCGAACTGTTCTGGTACGTGATGTATGCGGCCGGTGGCCATGGCCTTCGCCGCTGGTTGGCCAAGCCGTTTGCGCGACGCTGGTTCGAGCGCCTGGTGGGCAGCGTGTTCCTGGCGTTTGCCGTCGCGCTGCTGCGCTTCCGTCCGCGCTGATTCACGCCGCGCACGCGGCCTGTTCACGATTGCCGCATCGGCCACGGCCTAGCCTGATCATCCAGTACGCAGTCCCCGCAGGGAAAGGTTTGACATGATCAAGTGGGCCATCATCTTCGCCGTCATCGGTGTGATCGCAGGCGTGCTCGGCTTCGGTGGCATTGCCGGTGCCGCGGTCGGTATCGCCAAGTTCCTGTTCTGGGCCGGCATCATCATCGCCGTGGTGCTGTTCCTGCTCGGCATGACCGTAGCGAAGAAGGTCAGCTAGCGTTGATCGCGCAGCAGCGTGCTCAGTGCGCGCTGCTGCGCGAGAACAGGTTGATCACCAGTACGCCGGCGCAGATCAGGCCGATGCCGGTCAACGCCGGTGCATCCAGGCGCTGCTTGAACACCACCAGCCCGATCAGTGAGATCAGCACGATGCCGACGCCGGACCAGATTGCGTAGGCGATGCCGGTCGGGATCGACTTCATGGTCATCGACAGCAGGTAGAAGCACAGCCCGTAGCCGACCAGTGCGCCCAGTGTCGGCGCCAGCCGGCTCATGCCGTCGGATGCCTTCAGCAGTGATGTGGCAATCACTTCCAGCACGATGGCAGCGGCAAGGTAGAGGTAGGGATTCATCGAGCGCTCCAGCTCACTGCGGGTCGCACAGTTTCAGGGCCTGCTCGGCCATGGCCAATGCATTGGCACGTTCTTCCTCGTCCAGCGGACGCCCATAGGCCGTGGCCCAGTAGCCATCGGCAGCGCAGCGCGCCGCGTACAGCCGTGGGTCGCCGGCTTCGCCAGGGAACTCGGCCAGCATCGCGCGCTTCCAGTTGCGCCAGTGCGCAAGCAGGCCCGGTTCCATCAGGTTGCCCAAGGTCAGGCCGATGTCGTTGTCCTGCTCCTGCTGCAGCAGATGCTCGAAGTTGGCCTGCACATAGGCGCGGCTGAAACGGCCATGGCCTTCGGGGTTTTCCTGCAGCAGGGCGCGCACGCGCGCTTCGAATTCTCCAATCAGCGCTCCGATGGCTTCATCCACCAGCACCTGCTTGCTGCTGAAATGATGGAACAACGCACCCTTGCTGACACCGGCGGCCTGCGCGACGTCCTGCACGGTCAGCGCGGCCAGGCCGTTACGGCCGATCACTTCAATGGTCGCCTGCAGCAGTGACTGGCGCACGCTGTCGGGCGCCTTGCGGCGCGAACGGGAGGGGGATGCGGACATGGCGGGAAGATACCGACTGGACGGTACGATTGTAACGCAGGCCCGCCGCGTTACCGCGCGCTGCCGGCCATGGCCGGCAGCGGAACCCTCATGCGTCGACGCGGGCGAAACGCGGTTGCGGTCCGTGCTCGCCGGGCACCTGCTCGACGAACATGGCGTACGGGCGTACCCACAGGCCACCTTCGCCATACAGCGCGCGGTACAGCACCATCGGCTGCAGGGTCTCGCTGCTGCGGACGATGTCGAGCACTTCGTACTCGCCGCCCTTGAAGTGGCGGTAGCGGCCTGGGGCCAGGGTGGGGAGCGGACTCAGCTCAGCCATGGGCGGCGCGACTCACTTGCGCGCCGGGCTGGCCGGCTTCGCGCAGTAGGCATCGATGGCTTCGGCGGTGTTGGCCAGGCCCTGTGCCTGCGCCAGTTCCCACGGACGTTCGCAACGCTGGCTGTGCTCGCACCACTGGTAGCCGGCCGAACCGATGCAACCGTGGGCATCGCGGTCGCCACCGACCTTCGGCGTGGCAGGCGAAGTGGCCGCCGTATCGGCACGCGCAGCGGCCTGATGCTGGTTGGCACAGGCGGACAGCACCAGCAGGGCTGGAATCAGAAGAAGCGCTTTCATCGGGCGGGCTCCGTGCCTAAAGCGACAGTGTCTGTCGCAAATAGCCCTGCAGCAAGCGCTCAGTGCATGGCGGCGCGGATCAGTTCCTCGATCAGCACGAGGTAGCTGGCCACGAAATAGAACTTCAGCAGCGTCCAACGCTGCTGCGAGAAGAAGGTGCGCATGTGGAAGGGGCCCCTGTTGATGACGGTAGTGTGAAGCCCGGCAGACTCCGTGACAAGAATCACGGAATGAACAGGCTAAATGGACTCAGGGATGTGAGGGCAGGCAAAGGGCTGACCGGAGGGCGCGGCATTTTCGTACAAATCTGATGGGCCACCCCTGAGGTGATCGCTAGCCTGAAGGTGTACCGGCACGTGGACCGTCCGCCTGCCGTCGCATCCTTCCATCCGCAGGAGCCCCTCATGGTCATTACCGTTCAACGCAACGCCCGGCACTGGTCCGTGCTGGATCCGCAGGTGCATGACGCAACCCGATATGCGCGGGGCGCCGAGGCTTTCGATGCCGCCGCGGCGCGGGCCCTCGAGCACCACCGTCGCACCGGCCAGCGCAGCACGGTGCGGGTCGAGGCGCTCGGCAGCGCGGTGGATGCCCTGCACGTAGGAGACTGACGCCGGTCGTTGCGTGCAGTCAGCTACGGTTGCGTTGTTTGAATGGGGAAAAACCGGCGTCACGCGCCCCCCTGTGCGCCGTGCCGGGAATCCCGGATGCTTGCGCCATCGTATTCATCTGGAGATCTCGATGGGCAAGGCACTCACCTGGCGTACCCTGGCCTGCACCCTGCTGCCGATGCTGGCGGCGGCGGGTGGCGCCCAGGCGCAGAGCTATGGCTACGGCTATGACGATGACCGCTACGGTGGCCGCGAAGGCAGCGGCATCGTGCGCTGCGAGTCGATCAAGAACCGTAGCAACGAGTGCCGTCTGGAGGGCCGCGCGCGGATGATCCGCCAGTTGTCCGGCTCGCCGTGCGTGGAAGGTGAGACCTGGGGCCAGTCGCGCTATGGCGTATGGGTGACCCAGGGCTGCCGCGCCGAGTTCGTCGGCGAGTACCGTCGTGGTGGCGGCTGGGGCAATGGGGGTGGTTGGGGCAACGGCAACGGCAACGGTTGGGGCGGCGGTGAGGTGATCACCTGTCATTCCAATGGGCATCGCCAGGAGTACTGCGACGCCCGCATCCGCCGCGGCGTGCGCCTGGTTCGCCAGGATTCGCGCAGTGCCTGCATCGAGGGCCAGACCTGGGGCTGGGATCGTCGTGGCATCTGGGTCAGCGACGGCTGCCGGGCACAGTTCCAGGTGAACTGAGCGCGCCCCTCTAAAATCAGAAAAATCTGATACAGCTCACATTTTGAACTGTCGTATCTTCTGCGATCAGGGCATCTCTGTGTGTCCCTGATCTGTTGCGACGATGCCTGCCGTGATCGGCAGGAATGTCCCGCTACCGTCGATACGCTGCCTCAAGGAGTGAGCCGCATGTTGATCCGCCTGCAATGCGAACAGCGCCAATGGCGCGTGCTGCATCCGGACCGGCCGGAGCCGATCGATTTCCGCGACGGTGCCCGCGCCTTCGACTTCGCTGAAACCCTGGCGCGCCTGCACTTTGTCGATACCGGGCAGCGCGCTGCCGTGCGCGTGGAAGCCAGCGGTGCCTTCGTGGAAGCGGTCAGCTACGGCTGAGGGCGGGGTTTCCGGCCAGGTCCTGTTTCCGGGCCCCGCTATCCACGCCATGCGCGGATCCACTGGGTGGCAATCGGCCTCAGCCCGCCGCGCTCAGCGGCGGGGTACCTGTGGCCAGCTGCGGCCAACGCTTGAGCACGGCCGTACGGATGCCCGCGGCGTCGATGCCTGCTTCGGCCAGCAGGTCCTCGCGGCTGGCATGGTGCTGGTAGCTGTCGGGCAGGCCCAGGTGCAGGATCGGGCGCAGCACGCCTTCGGCATTGAGCAGCTCGCCGACGCCTGAACCGGCGCCACCGGCCACCACGTTGTCTTCGATCGTCACCAGGCCTTCGTGCTGGGCGGCGACAGCCAGCACCAGCTCGCGGTCCAGCGGCTTGATGAAACGCATGTTGACCACGCTCAGGCCCAGTTCGCGGCCGACCTGCTCGGCGGCGGCCACGGTGCTGCCGAAGGCGAGCAGGGCAATGCGGCTGCCCTGCAGGCGCAGTTCGCCCTTGCCGATCGGCAGGGTGGACAGGTCGGTGCCGGCTGCAACGCCGGTGCCGGTGCCGCGCGGGTAGCGCACGGCGGCCGGGCCCGGGTGCTGCAGGCCGGTGCTGAGCATCTGCCGGCACTCGGCTTCGTTGGACGGTGCCATCACCACCAGGTTGGGCACGCAGCGCAGGAAGCTCAGGTCGAGGTTGCCGGCATGGGTCGCACCGTCCGGGCCGACCACGCCGGCGCGGTCGATCGCGAACAGCACGTCCAGGTCCTGGATCGCCACGTCATGTACCAGCTGGTCGTACGCGCGCTGCAGGAAGGTCGAGTAGATCGCCACCACCGGCTTGCCACCCTGGGTGGCCATGCCGGCGGCGAGGGTGACCGCATGCTGTTCGGCAATCGCCACGTCGAAATAGCGCTGCGGGTATTCCTTGCTGAAACGCACCAGGCCGGAGCCTTCGCGCATCGCCGGGGTGATGCCGTACAGGCGGGGTTCGGCGGCGGCGGCATCGCACAGCCAGTCGCTGAACACATCGGTATAGGTCGGCTTCTTGGCACCGGCCTTGGCCACCAAGCCCTTGTCCGGATCGAACGGGCCCACGGCGTGGTAACCGATCTGGTCGCCTTCGGCCGGCTCGTAGCCCTTGCCCTTGGTGGTCATCACGTGCAGCAGCTTCGGGCCCTTGGAGGCGCGCAGCGTCTTCAGCGTGGACAGCAGGGCGGGCATGTCGTGGCCGTCGATCGGGCCGGTGTAGTGGAAGCCCATCTCCTCGAACATCGTGGACGGCACGAACATGCCCTTCCAGTGTTCTTCCCAGCGCTTCACGAAACGCGCCGGGTTGTTCTTCTTGTCACCGAGGATCTTCTTGCCGCCTTCGCGCAGCGCATTGAGCGTGCGGCTGCCGGTGGCACGGCCGAGCATCTTGGTCAGGCCGCCGACCGCCTCGGAGATCGACATGTTGTTGTCGTTGAGGATCACCAGCAGGTTCGGTTCCGGGTCCATGCCGCCGGCGTGCATCAGCGCTTCGAAGGCCATGCCGGCGGTCATCGCACCGTCACCGATCACCGCCACGATCTTGCGGTCGTCGCCTTCGGACTGGCGGGCAATGGCCATGCCGAGTGCCGCCGAGATCGAGGTGGAGGAGTGGCCGACGCCAAAGGTGTCGTATTCGCTCTCCTCGCGCTTCGGGAATGGCGCGACGCCGTCCTTCTGCTTGACGGTGTGGATCTGGTCGCGGCGCCCGGTCAGGATCTTGTGCGGGTAGGTCTGGTGACCGACGTCCCAGACCAGCTGGTCGACCGGAGTCTGGTACAGGTAGTGCAGGGCCACGGTGAGTTCGATCACGCCCAGGCCGGCGGCGAAGTGGCCACCGCTCTTGCCCACCGATTCGATGAGGTAGGCGCGCAGTTCGTCGGCAACCGCCCTCAGTTCGGATTCGTCGAACGTGCGCAGGTCATCCGGCGTCTGGATGCGCGCGAGGCGGGGATAGCGGGCAGAGTCGATCATCATGTTCGCACTTTTTCTGAATGCCCATTTTCGCCCTCAAACGGGGGTGGGGCAAGCAAACGCCGCCGTCCGTGACAGGACGGTGAGGGTTGCATTTTCAGGCGTTCAGGTGCTCAGTTTCGACCGCTTGGGCAATTGCGCCTTCAGGAAGGCCATCTGGTCGGCCAGGATGTTGCGGTTGGACAGGATCAGGTGCTCGATCCAGCTGGGCCGGTAGGGCACGGCCAGCAGCGGCATTCCGGCCTGCTGCGGGGTGCGGTCGCTCTTGCGCGAGTTGCAGTGGAAACAGGCGGTGACCACGTTTTCCCAGCAGTCCAGGCCGCCCTTGGACAGTGGCACGACGTGGTCGCGGGTGAGCGTGGGGCGGTTGAACTGCTGGCCGCAGTACATGCACAGGTGGGCGTCGCGGGCGAACAGGGCCGGGTTGGTCAGGTTCGGCGTGGGGTCGATCGCGCGGGAGCGGGCATGGCCGCGCGCGGCGATGATCGGGTGCAGGTCCATGCCGCTCTGCAGGCCGCTGAAGCGGTTGGTGCCGCCGTGGATGTGCAGGCAGGGATCGCCCAGCGTCCAGGCCACCGCTTCGCGGGCGTAGAGGCACGCCGCATCCTGCCAGGTGATCCAGTCCAGTACGCGTCCGTGGGCATCAAGCGAGAGCAGCCGGACCGAACCGGGGCGATGCAGCGTCGTGGCGTTGGGCGATGCTTCGGCGCCCGGAGCAGAAAACGGAGCTCCGGCTTCGATCAGACCCAAGCGTGTAGTGTCTGTCTCCATCGGGAGAACAGCTTATACCTGAATGTTGACGATTTGTGTATCGCCTGTCGGCGATACGCAAATCGTCAACATTCAGGTCCGCGCATTCCGCATCCCAGCCCGCCGATGGCGGGTTGGGATGCCCACGCATTCCTCCTATCCCCTGCGCCGTCGGCGCGCCCCCCTTAACAAAGGGGGGCTTTTCTCCAGAGGGATTTCGGTGGTTTCCGCCCACGCATGGCGTGGATCTACGGTGTCGACCAAGGTCGACACCTACCAGCAGCAGAAATCTGTCGAGGGCGGGGTGGGGCCGGTTGCGGGGGCGTGAGCGCCATGGATGGCGCGACCGAGGCTACAGGGACGTACTTGCGCCGTCCCCCGCAATTGGATCCGCCTCGCCATCCCGCAGGAAGCCGGCTGTTGCGGTTGCCGGCCAGCGGCCGGCACTACCGCGGGTGCCGGGCGGCAGCCGGATCAGGCGCCGAAGCGCTCGTCGTCCATCGTCATCAGCGGGGCGGCGCCGGACTGGATCGCGGCAGCGTGGCTGAGCGTGCGCGGCAGCACGCGGGCGAAGTAGAAGCGAGCGGTTTCGCGCTTGCCCTGGGCGAAGGCGGCGCCGTGCGCGCTGGCATCGGCGGCGGCCACGCTGCGGGCCCACCAGTAGGCCAGCACCACGTAACCCGAATAGAACAGGTAGTCGTAGCTGGCGGCGCCCAGTTCGTCCGGATTGCCGGCCGCGCGCTGCAGCACGTCCAGGGTCAGCTTGCCCCATTCGGCGGCCTTGGCGCGCAGCGGGCCGATGAACTCGGCCAGCGCTTCGTCGCCTTCATGCTCCTTGGCGAAGGCTTCGATCTCGGCCAGCATCAGCTTCAGGCCGGCGCCCTGGCTGGAGGCGGTCTTGCGGCCGATCAGGTCCAGCGCCTGGATGCCGGTGGTGCCTTCATACAGCGTGGTGATGCGCGCATCGCGGGCCAGTTGCTCCATGCCGTGTTCGCGGATATAGCCGTGGCCACCAAAGCACTGCAGGGCGTTGTAGGTGTTCTCGATGCCCCATTCGGTCTGGCAGGCCTTGGAGATCGGGGTCAGGAAGCTCACCAGGGTGTCGGCGCGCTCGCGCTCGGCGGCGTCCTCGGCGTGATGGGCAACGTCGATCAGGGTGGCGGCGTGCAGGGCCAGCAGGCGGCTGCCCTCGACCAGCGACTTCACCGTCAGCAGCATGCGGCGCACATCCGGGTGCACCAGGATCGGGTCGGCCTGCTTGTCCGGGAACTTGGCGCCGCTCAGGGCGCGCGACTGCAGGCGTTCACGGCTGTACTTCAGTGCGTTCTGGTAAGCGCGCTCGGACAGGCCGATGCCCTGCAGGCCGACGCCCAGGCGCGCGGTGTTCATCATGGTGAACATGGCCTGCAGGCCCTTGTGCGGCTGGCCGACCAGGTACCCCTGCGCACCGTCGAAGTTCATCACGCAGGTGACCGAACCCTTGATACCCATCTTGTGCTCGATCGAGCCGCAGCGCAGTGCGTTGCGCTCGCCGACATTGCCATCGCGGTCGACCTTGAACTTGGGCGTGACGAACAGCGAGATGCCCTTGGCGCCCGGAGGGGCGTCGGGCAGCTTGGCCAGCACCAGGTGCACGATGTTTTCGGTCAGGTCGTGCTCGCCGGCGGTGATGAAGATCTTGGTGCCGGTGATCGAGTAGCTGCCATCGGCGTTGGGCTCGGCCTTGGTCTTCAGCAGGCCCAGGTCGGTACCGCAGTGCGGCTCGGTCAGGCACATGGTGCCGGTCCAGCGGCCCTCGATCAGCGGCTTGAGGAAGGCCTCGTGCTGCCAGGCCTCGCCGTGCTGCTTCAGCGCTTCGATGGCGCCGTGCGAGAGCAGCGGGAAGTTGCCCCACGCCAGGTTGGCGGCGTTGATCATTTCGTTGAGCGGCACGCCGAGGGTGTGCGGCAGGCCCTGGCCACCCAGTTCCGGCGAGGCGGTCAGGCCGGTCCAGCCGCCATCGACGAACTGGTCGTAGGCCTGCTTGAAGCCGGGCGGGGTGGTCACTTCACCGGTGGCCTGGTCGAGCACGCAGCCGATCTCATCGCCAACGCTGTTGAGCGGGGCCAGCACGGTGGCGCTGAAACGGCCAGCTTCTTCCAGCACGGCATCGACCACGTCGGCGGTGGCGTCGGTGAAGCCCAGGCGGGCGAACAGGGGTTCGACCTTGAGCACGTCGTGCAGGGCGAAACGGAGGTCGGAAAGCGGGGCGGTGTAGCTGCTCATCGGTACGTCTCGATTTGATCAGGGCAGGGGAGGGCGGCGCCAGGCGCCGCGACGGAAGGTGGAAATCAGCGCAGCACGCCCGGCAGGCCCGGGGCCTGGTTGAGGGTGCTGCGGCTGCTGATGTCGAAGCTGCGCTGCTTCTTTTCCTGCGGCGTGGCCGCGACCGTTCCCTTCAGGCCATAGGCCAGGGTGCGGTTGCCGGCCAGTGCATCGGCCACCACCAGGCGTGCGGCCGAACTGGGCGCCAGGTCGACATTGATGACATCCGCGGAGGTGCCGCCGATGGAGATACCGGGCTTGGCCTGCAGGGTGCCGGCCTCGGCATCGCCCACGGTCAGCGCCAGCGACACATCATCGAAAGTCATCGGCATCGAGCTGAAGTTCTGCAGGCGCAGCGCCACGGTCCAGTTGCCGTCGGCGCGCACGGTCAGCTGCTGCAGGCTGGCCGCCGGTTCCGAAACACGCTTGACGATGCCGTTGCCACAGGCGGCAAGGGCGAGGGTGCTCAGGACGATCAAGGCGATACGGAAACGGTGGAGCATGGGCGCAGGTCCTCTGGAGGCGGTGCGTTGGAATAAGCATACTACGGCGTATGGTCGTTTGGATCGCCTGTGGCGAGCCGTCGCAGAGGGTAGCGCGTGAAGATGGCGGCGGGGCGTGCGCAGCGCTGGATCTTCGGGCGCACGGTGCGCGTACGGATTGAACTGCGGCTCAATCGGCGGGCGTATCGCGAAGCGGGGCCATCAGGCGCAGCGGGCGCAGGTCGTAGCCCATGGCTTCGGCTTTTTCCTTCAACTGCTCGAACCGGGCGCGGTCCATTTCCGGCAGGCGCGAGAGGATCCACAGGTATTTCCGGTCCGGTTCACCGACCAGGGCCCACTGGTAGTCCGGGTCCAGCGCCAGCACCCAGTAGTCGGCCCAGACCAGTGGCACCCAGCTCAGCCAGTCCGGAACGAAGCGCACCTGCAGTTGGCCGGGATGGCCAGCCACCGGGCGTGCAATGCCTTCGGCGATTACGCGTTCTCCGTCGGCGTTGCGGCAGGCATTGGTGACACTGATGCGGCCATCGTGGCGCAGCCCGTAGTTGGCGGTGATCTCGCCGACGCACTGCTTCTGGAATGACACCGGCAGGTGAGCGATCTCGTGCCATTGGCCTGCATAGCGGTCGATGTCCAGCGTGTCGACTGCACGCACCGGTTCGGCGGCGATCACCGGAGCGGCGGCCAGCAGCAGGCAGGCGAGCAGGGTGGGGCGCAATTGCATCGGCAGGCTCCGGCAGGAATCTGCAGCGTAGGTGCCGCGGCGGGTACCGGTGTAAATGTTTCGTCAACCAGACGGCGGTGGCCCGGCATGGATCGAGGCAATGGAAGGGGCCAGCGCCAGGTAGACCCACGCCATGCGTGGATGGCAGGCCGCACGCAAAAAAAAGACCTGCATTTCTGCAGGTCTCTGAAGATGGTGGCCGAAGACGGAATCGAACCGCCGACACGGGGATTTTCAATCCCCTGCTCTACCAACTGAGCTACTCGGCCAAATTGTGTGGCAACCGTGATCAAACCCGGTTTCCGGAAAAAAAAGACCCGCATTTTTGCAGGCCTTCGAAAGTGGTGGCCGAAGACGGAATCGAACCGCCGACACGGGGATTTTCAATCCCCTGCTCTACCAACTGAGCTACTCGGCCACATGTTTCGTTGCAGCGAGGTCGCTGCCAAGGACGCGTATATTACGGAGGTCGGCTGCCTTCGGCAAGCGTTTTGCCAAGATTTCTTCACATTGCCGTCTGCGGGCTCGCAAGTGCTTGATCCTCCGTTGTGGGGCGGGGGCGTGGTCAGTCGATCATCGTCTGCGGTGGAAATCAGCAGATCGCCGCGATCGCCAAAGCTGCAAGGGCAAGGGCTGCGCCGGACCCGCGCCGCGCCGGTCCATGGAACGCTGTTTTCATGGCCGTTGCCGGCGATCGTTGCGGCGTAGTGTCGGCATTCCTTTCCTGATGCTGGCAACAGCAGAGCCGGTCACCATGTCCGATTCCCTCGCTACCTCCCGTATCGTGCTGGCCTCGCGTCCGCAGGGCGCACCAAGCGCGGCCAACTTCCGCCTGGAACAGGCTGCGCTGCCGGCATTGGGGGATGGCGAAGTGCTGCTGCGCAACCGCTACCTGTCGCTGGACCCGTACATGCGTGGACGCATGGACGAGGGCCCGTCGTACGCCGCGCCGGTGGCGGTGGGCGCGGTGATGGAAGGGCAGACCGTGGCCGAAGTGCTGCGATCCAACGCCGAAGGTGTGGCGGTCGGAGATCTGCTGCTGGCGCCGGGTGGCTGGCAGACCCACGCAGTGCTGCAGGCCAAGGCGCTGGGGCGTCGGCTGGATCCGGCCGGACTGCCGCTGAGTACCGCGCTGGGGGTATATGGCATGCCCGGCTTCACCGCCTATTCCAGCCTGCACGAAATCGCCCGTTTGAAGCCGGGTGAGACGCTGGTGGTGGCTGCCGCGACCGGGCCGGTGGGCGCGACCGTCGCCCAGCTGGCCAAGCTGCAGGGCGCGCGCGTGGTCGCCATCGCCGGTGGCGAAGCCAAGCGTGCCTACCTGCAGACGCTGGGCGTGGACGTGGCGCTGGATCATCGCGCGGCTGATTTTGCCGATCAACTGCGCGCGGCAGTGCCTGCCGGCATCGACGTGTACTTCGAGAATGTCGGTGGCCATGTGCTGGATGCAGTGCTGCCGCTGCTCAGCGACTTCGCCCGCATTCCGGTGTGCGGCACCATCGCCACCTACAACGAGCGGGGCATCGAGCAGCCCGGCCCGGACCGGTTGCCCGCACTGTTCAGCCAGATCCTGCGCCAGCGCCTGACCGTGCGTGGTTTCATCGTGCACGACTTCAACCACCTGTGGCCGGACTTCGAACGCGAGATGCGGCAGTGGCTGCGCGAAGGTCGCATCCAGTACCGCGAGGATGTGGTGGAAGGGCTGGAGAACGCGCCGGAGGCGTTCTTCGGGCTGCTGCAGGGGCGCAACTTCGGCAAGTTGGTGGTGAAGCTGGATTGAGGGCTTGGCGGCGTGCCGACCAAGGTCGGCAGCTACCGGAAGCTGAGCGTGCCGACCAAGGTGGGCACCGATTTCAGGCAGTCGAGGCCTTTTCCCGGCGCAGCAGTTCGCGCTTGCGCGCTACGCCCCACGCATATCCGGACAGGTCCCCATCGCGGCGCACCACGCGGTGGCAGGGGACTGCCACCGCCAGCGGGTTGCTCGCGCATGCGCGGGCAACCGCACGGCTCGAGCGCGGGGCGCCGATGCGCGCGGCGACATCCGCATACGACGCGGTCTGCCCGCGCGGAATCTGCTGCAGTGCCTGCCACACCCGTTGCTGGAACGCGGTGCCGCGGATATCCAGCGGCAGCGTGGCGCCTCGCGAAGGATCCTCGACCAGGCCTACCACCTGTGCCACCAGTTGCTCATAGCCCTGGTCGGCACCGACCAGTTCGGCTTGGCGGAAGCGTTGCTGCAATGACTGCAGCAGCGTCTCCGGATCGTCGCCGAGCAGGATCGCAACCACGCCGGTGGCACTGCTGGCCACCAGCACGCTGCCCAGTGAGCTTTCGGCAAGCGCGAAGTGGATGACTTCGCCGCGACCACCTGCGCGCCATTGCTTGGGCGTCATGCCCAGCAACTTCGGTGCGTTCTCGTAGAAGCGCCCACTGGAACCGAAGCCGGCATCGTGGAAGGCATCGGTGATGCGCTCCTGTTGTTCCAGTCCGGTGCGCAGGCGGTCGGCGCGCAGCGCGGCGGCGTACTGCTTCGGGGTCAGCCCGGTGGCCTGCTTGAACAGGCGGTGCAGCCGGGTCGGGCTGCAGCCGGCGATGTCGGCCAGTTCCTGCAGCGAGGGTTCGTCGAGGCTGGTCTGCAGGTGGCGGCAGACCCGTTCGACGCGGGCATCGAGGGCGGTGGTGGCGGTACTGTCCATGGCCGGATTCTGGCACGCGCCGGTTCTGCGGAAACTCCGTTTCCTGCACCGACGGGCCAGGCCCGGAAACGGAGTGTCGGCAGGGGAGATGCCCGGCATCGTGGCGGCCACTTCACAACCGGTACTGCCACCATGCGCCTGAACAACAAGATCGCCCTCATCACCGGAGCCAGCGCCGGCATCGGCCGTGCCAGCGCGCTGCGCTTCGCCGCCGAAGGGGCGAAGCTGGTGCTCAACGCACGGCGGCCGGAGCCGCTGCAGGCGCTGGCCGAGCAGATCCGTGCCGCTGGCGGCGAGGTGGTGGTGCATGCCGCCGACGTGGCGGATCCGGCCACGGCCCCGGCCCTGGTCGATCTGGCCCGGCAGTCATTTGGTGGCCTGGACATCGCGCTCAACAATGCCGGCATGCTCGGCCCGGGCGTGCCGGTAGCGGAGTTCCCGGTGGACGCCTGGCGCGAGGTGATGGCCACCAATCTGGATGCCGCGTTCCATGCCGCACGTGTGCAGTTGCCGGCACTGCTGGCGCGCGGCGGCGGCTCGCTGGTGTTCGTTGGCACTTTTGTCGGCCACACCGTGGGCTTCCCCGGCATGGCGGCCTATGCGTCGAGCAAGGCCGGGTTGATCGGCCTGAGCCAGGTGATCGCCGCCGAATACGGTGCGCGCGGCGTGCGCAGCAACGTGCTGCTGCCCGGTGGCACCGATACCGAGATGGGCCGGCAGGCGGCACCGACCGGCGATGCGCGCGACTTCGTGCGCTCGCTGCACGCACTCAAGCGCTTGGCCGAGCCGGAGGAGATTGCCAATGCGGCGCTGTTCCTGGCCAGCGATGAAAGCAGTTTCGTTACCGGTACCGCGATGCGTGTGGAGGGCGGGGTATCGATCACCCGCACCTGAGCACGGTCACCGACGTGGCCGGTAGCGGATACCGCTGCTGGCCATGAAGCCCTTCGGATCGAAACGGGCCCAGGCTTCGCCCCAGTCGAAGCGGGCGTGCCCGCCGGCCAGTTTGCGCCCCAGCGCCGCACCCAGCGTGCGGCGCATGAAGGTGACTTCGGCATCGATCGCGGCCTGGGTCGGCCAGCCGTCTTCCAACGTTGCACCGGGTAGATCGACGCCCATCGTCACCATGTCGAGCTGTTGCCCGTGGAAGCACAGGCTGATGCCAGCGGGCGCGCCGCCCAGGCTGAGCCGGTGCAGTCTGAGCCAGACGTAGCCGGTGCCGACGTCGCGCTCTCCTCGCATCCGCATGGCAAAGGCGACACGTGCCTCATCCCGTGACAGGGTGGGGCCGATCAGAGTCGGCAGATTGCCGAGCTGGATGCTGCCGTCGGTCGCATCAATGATCATCGGCACGGCGTGTGCTGCGCGCTGGGCAGAAGAGGGCATGGCGTACCGGTGGGCGTTGGCCCTCGGATTCTGGCTGCGCGGGGACTGCGGCGGCAAGCCAGTGCCTGCACATGGCGTTGGCGCAGGCCTGACCTGTGGATTACCCGCCAGCCTCTAGCGTGGTGCACAGCGTTGGCCTGCCGCCGACGAGGGAGTTTTCGATGAACGAGCGAGACAAGGATCAGGACCCGAAGCAGGGCGTCCAGGAAAGCCGCCAGGACAGGAAGCAGGACGATGTGGCCAAGCAGCGGCCGGGGCAGCGCGATCAACAGGTGCGCGATGCGCACTCACGCGGCCCGCGGCGCAAGGACGGCGACCAGGAGCCGGCCTGAGTTGCCGGCGCTGAAAAGAAAAAACCCGCAGATCACGGAGATCTACGGGTTCTTCTGAATAGTGGTGGAGCCAAGGAGGATCGAACTCCTGACCTCGTCATTGCGAACGACGCGCTCTCCCAGCTGAGCTATGGCCCCACGGCAGGGCTTCAGTCTAGCCAAGCGCCTGCCGCTTGCCAAGCCGATCAAAGGAATTTCATGTCGAGACGCGAGGCACATCAGCGGGTGACTGTGCCGAAACCGCTTGTTTCGCCGGGTTTGGGCGCCGCGCAACGAAATCGTAACAATTTGGGGGATAATGGCCGCTTGCGCAGTTTCCCCCCTTTTTGCCGCCCGGCCCGCGCAGGCCGCACGGACGCCTCCTCAGAGCATTGCATGCCCTCCCATACCGATTCCCGCCGCCTGTCGGGTCTGTCGTCTTCCCTTGTTTCCTTCCGCCGCCACCCGCTGGCCTTGGCCTGTGCCGGCCTGGCCCTGGTCGGCAGCTTCGGTGCCGCCGCGCAGGACAGCGCGCCGACCCCCACCGGGCTGGACACGATCACCGTGACCGCCGAACACCGCGAGCAGAACCTGCAGGAAGTGCCGGTCTCGGTCGGTGTGGTGCAGGGCGAGCGCATGCGCGACTTCACCGCCGGCGGCGACGACACCCTGCTGGCGCTGTCCGGCCGCGTGCCGAGCCTGTATGCGGAAACCACCACCGGCCGCATCTTCCCGCGCTTCTACATCCGTGGCCTGGGCAACATCGACTTCTACCTGGGTGCCTCGCAGCCGGTGTCGATCATCCAGGACGACGTGGTGCTGGAGCACGTGGTGCTGAAGTCCAACCCGGTCTATGACGTCGACCAGGTGGAAGTGCTGCGCGGCCCGCAGGGTTCGCTGTTCGGCCGCAACACCACCGCCGGCATCGTCAAGTTCGACACCCTGAAGCCGACCCAGGATTACACCGGCCGCGTCAGTGCCAGCTATGCGACCTATAACAGCGTGTCGATCGACGGCGGCTTCGGCGGCCCGATCAACGACATCGCCTCGTTCCGCGTGTCGGCCCTGTACCAGCACCGCGACGACTACGTCGACAACACCTACAAGGGCCCGAGCGCCGACGGCACGGTCAGCCCGAAGAAGAACGCCATGGGCGGCTTCGATGACCGCAACGTACGCGCGCAGCTGCTGCTGACCCCGAGCGACCAGTTCTCGATCCTGGCCTCGGCCCACGCCCGTGATTACGAGGGCACCTCGACCCTGTTCCTGCGCGGTGCGCTGACCAAGGGCTCGAACAAGACCGACGTGCCGCGCGACAAGGTCGCCTACGACGAAGCCGACAACAACCCGCAGGCCTACAAGACCTACGGCGGTTCGGTGAAGGCGCGTTATGACTTCGGCGCGATCGACTTCACCTCGATCACCGCCTACGAAACCACCTCCGGCTACAGCCGCGGCGACACCGACGGCGGCGCCGCGGTGAACTTCCCGATCAACGGCGTGCCGAACGGCTACGGCCAGTCGATGGGCCGCATCCGTGACCTGGACCAGTGGACCCAGGAATTCCGCCTGGCCAGCCATGATGACAGCGCCCTGCAGTGGCAGGCCGGTGCGTTCTACTTCAACGGCAGCGACACCACCGACTTCTACCAGCGCGCGTGGTTCCTGCAGGGCGCGGCCCGCAACCCGAACAACTGGGTGCGCCTGCGCAACAAGAACACCTCGTGGGCCGGTTTCGGCCAGATCAGCTACGCCTTCACCGACAAGTTCACCGTTACCGCCGGCCTGCGCCAGACCAAGGACGAGAAGCACACCCGCCTGCTGAAGACCGCTGACACTGCCGCCGGCGTGGTCACCTACAAGGGCCGCACCGACGTCAGGATGTCCGACACCACCCCGAGCTGGGATCTGAGCGCGATGTATCAGATCACGCCGGACGTGAGCGTCTACGCCAAGGTCGCGCGTGGCTTCCGCGGCCCGACCATCCAGGGGCGTTCGGCGGTGTTCAACGCCGATTTCACCACCGCCGATTCCGAGACCATCCTGTCCTGGGAAGCGGGCGTGAAGAGCAGCCTGTGGGACAACCGCCTGCGCCTGAACGCCACCGCGTTCACCTACACCGTCAACGACATCCAGCTCAACGGCAACGATTCGGACGGCAATGGCGTGCTGTTCAATGCCGACAAGGCCAAGGCCTACGGTTTCGAAGCCGATATGGAGCTGCGCCCGATCCCGAACCTGACCCTGAGCGCCGGCCTGAGCCTGCTGCACAGCGAGATCAAGGACAAGCGCGTGTACGCGCAGGTCTGCGGCCTCAACGGCCAGGTGGTGTGCACGGTGAATGACCCGACCATCAAGGTCGGTGCCAACACCTTCGCCCAGATCGACGGCAACCCGCTGCCGAACGCGCCGAAGTACAACGTCAACCTGGCCGCCCGCTACGACTTCCCGGTCAGCGACGCGGGCACCATGTTCGTGTCCACCGACTGGAACAAGCAGGGTTACACCAGCTTCGTGCTGTACGACAGCAAGGAGTTCAACTCCAAGGGCGACTTCGAGGGTGGCCTGAAGATCGGCTACTCGGGCAACTACGGTGCCTACGAAGTGGCGCTGTTCGCGCGCAACATCACCAACGAGAAGAACCTCAAGGGTGTGATCGAGAACTACATGGCCGCGGTCTACAACGAACCACGTACCGTCGGTGTCTCGCTGAACATGAACTGGTAATGCGCTGTCGCGATGGCGGGGCATCCCGCCATCGCACTGTTGGAATGCAAAGGGCGGCCCGGTGATCCGGGCCGCCCTTTTCGTTGCTTCAGACTGCAGTGAGGTTGCTGTCCTGGCTGCGCTGGCCGAAGGTCAGGGCCCAGGTGGCGCTGTCCACCTGCTGCCGGTCCTGTTCCTGCTGCTTACGTGCGCGGCTGGCACCGAACCAGCGGCCTTCGCCGTTGATCAGCGGTGCCATGCGTACCACGTCCACATACTCCGGATCGATCTCGCTGGCACGCTGCAGCCAGGTCAGGGCGAGGAATGCATTGGCCGGGACGCCGTTACCGAAGTGGTAGATGTCGGCCAGATAGCCGGCAGCCCACAGCTTGTCGTCGTCGTCGCCGCGCCACCACAGCGGAATCAAGGCGCGTTCGACCGCTTCGCGCTTGTGCGCGTCGTTCCGGCCATCGAATGCCAGGCAGGCCAGGTTGCGGCAGGTTGGGCCCCACACGCGCTCGCCGGCCTCGGCCTCATCCAGGCAGCGCAGGTACAGCTCGCGCGCACGCGCTTCATTCTCCGCGCCGCCTGCGGCGACGAGGCGTACGGCCAGGTTGTAGGTGGCGATCAGGTCGCCGCCTTCCACCGCACGCTCCTGCCAGTAGGCGGCCTTTTCCGCATCGGCGAACTGCGGTTGGTCGCGGCCACCGAGGCGGCCCTTGTACAGGTCGCACAGCGCCGACATCGCGCCGGCGTCGCCATCGTCCGCCATGCGCTGCAGCAGCGACAGGCCTGCGGCTTGCGAAACATCACAGAACAGATTGGCGGCGAACGTCACTGCCGAGGTGTCGTCCTGCTGCGCAAGCTTCAACGCGCGCTGCAGCAGGACACTGGCGCGTGTCGGGTCGCTGGCCTGGCCGAGCAGGCCATGCTCGATGGCGGTGGTGGCCCAGAGCAGGCCGATCGCCGAATCGCCTTCGCGCGCGGCATAGTCCACCACCTGTGCGAACAGTGCTTCGGCACCGTCGACATGGGCGAACCAGGTGCAGGCCTCGAGGTTGCTGAGCCCCTCATGCAGGACCACATCGCGGTCCAATGTCCATGCCTGCTGCAGATCTTCAAGCACCGCCTGCATGTGGTCCGGATCCCACTGCACGACGCCTTCGCTGTCTTCAACGCGGCCAAGACGGTAGCGCAGCCCGGCGCGCTGGGCCAGCACCTGCGCGCGCAGGTGGCGGTCCAGGTGCCAGTCGAGGATCTGCGTGTAGGCGCGCTCGTGCGCGGCCACGGCCTCGGCATCCTCACGGTGGGGCAGATCGCCCATCCAGTCCTGCGCCTTGTGCCACCGCAGCGCGTTGCTCTGCGCCAGTTCCAGGCCACGGCACCAGCTACCCTCGATGAAGTTCTCCATCGCCTCACGGCTGCCGCCCCAGCGCGGGTACAGGAAGTACAGGGTGTCTTCCAGCGTGGCCAGATCGTCCGGGCGCTGCTCCAGTACCAGGCGCATCCAGTACGCCAGTGGTGCGTCGAAATCGTCCTGGCTGCGCTCGCGCAGCAACGGGGGCAGCGTATCCGGCAGCGTCTGCAACGGCGTGCCGAAGCGCGACAGCAGCTGCAATGCCTTTGGCCAGGCTTGAGGGTAGTGCTCGGCCAGCGTGGCGTCATCGGATGCGGCGGGTTCCCCGGCCTGCAGCGCACGCAGCCAGTTCGGTTCGCGCAGGTAGCTGGTGATGCGCTTGATGCCATCCAGCGCCAACGCAGGTCGTGGCGACAGCGGCATCGCCTGCAGGTAGGCGTGCACGGCATGGTCGCGGGCCAGCTGCGCCGCCAGCCACTGGCTGTCTTCGACCAGTGCTGCAACATCGGCGCTGCGCAGTTCGCCGGCAGCGTCCTGCCAGCAGACGCCCAGGCAAAGCCAGGCGTAGTAGCTGCCGGGGGCGGCCGAGGCCCACTGCTGGGCCTGTTGCAGGCGGGCTTCCAGCGTCAGCGTGGCGTCGTGCAGGTTGCGCAGCCGCCAGCGGATGCCGGGCAGCGCATTCTCTCCCTGCAGCCAGGCCAGCTCATGTGGAGCAAGCAACGCATCCAGTTCGGCATAGCGCCGTTCCTGCAGCGCAGTGCGCGCCTGCACGCGCCAGGCAAGGTCTTCGGGGGAAAGCCCGTCTTTTGCAAATCCGTTTGTCATTGCTGCAATCCAGCGAGTGCGAGGCTGGACATTAGAAGCGCGGTCGTTAGCGGCGGCAAGCAGGACGTGCGGCTGCCGTGTCGGTGGCATTCAGCAGGAGGCTTGAAGGTGAATCCCGTCACCCGGAACAGGCGTTCGCGTTGGGATCGTCCCTGTGCAGCGGAAAGGCAAGCAGCAGCTCGGGCCGGTAGGCGAGTGTGCCCTGGCCCTGTCTCTACGCCTCGATTCCGGGAAATAGCCGTGCATCAGGGCGTGCGGATGCAGCCAGGGTTCGAGCTTGTCCTGCTCGCTGGCAGCGGGGGCCTGTTCGATCAGGCGTGCCGAAAGCGCGAGGTAGTGAACCGAACGGGCCAGGTCCAGCCTCCCCGTCAGCGCCGCGTAGGCGTTGAGCTGGCCGCTGCGATCCATGCAGGAGTGTCGCCGGCCAGCAGCGTGACGATCGTCCATCGCAATATGCCGGAAGAGGGCCATGCAGGCATGCAGCAATGTCCTTGTCGAGCATTGGCAGGGCCGCCCCGTGAGGCGGTCGATGCGGGTTGCTAGTTCGCCGGCAGCAGCGCCTGCAGGCGCGACTCCAGTTCCTGCTGGCGCCAGCCGGCCAGTGCGGCGGGCCATTGGCGACGTTCCAGATAGCTTTCCAGGTGCTTGCGCGAGGCAAGGATGCCATCTGGCAGTCCCAGTTCGCGGCTGCGCTCGGCCACGGCATCCTGCAGCTTCTTCAGCGCCTGCTTGTTGCTGTCGTTGGCCGGCAGCGCCAGCGGCGCGTCGGCTTCGTCGGCCAGCGGCGTGGACAGCGCCTGCCACACGGCGCTGGCCAGCTTGCGCGGTGCCTTTGGGAACTGCTCGAACAGCTTGCCCAGCGCTGCCTCGTCGGCCGGAGGCGTGCGCGCCAGAGTGGCGGCCAGTTCGTTGTCCAGGATCCAGCTTCGCGGGCGGTCGCTGCTGCGTGCCTGCACATCACGCCAGCGCAGCAGGCGCAACAGGCGGTGCTGCGCGGCGGCATCAAGGAACTGTGCCGAGCGCATCGCCAGGTGCGGCCAGCGGTCTTCATCGTTGGCGACGCTGGCCAGCAGGCGCTCGCCATCGTCGTGCAACCACTGCTGGCGGCCCAGCGCCTGCAGCCTGGCATCAATGGCGTCGTGCAGTGCGAACAGGTGCTCGACATCGTCGGCGGCGTACTGCAGCTGCGACTCGGACAGCGGGCGGCGCATCCAGTCCGAGCGGGTCTCGCCCTTGGCCAGCGCCACGCCGGTGATCTCCGCCACCAGCTTCTGGTAGCCCATGCCGCCGCCGATGCCGGCCAGCGACGCCCCGATCTGGGTGTCGAACAGCGGTCGCGGCAGCACGCCGCAGGCCCACTTGAAGGCAACCAGGTCTTCGCTGGCGCTGTGCATTACCTTGGTGATGGATTCATCGGCCAGCCAATGCGCGAGCGCCTCGGTCATGCCGGGAATCAGCGGGTCGATGAGCAGGATGTCCTGCCCGACCGCCATCTGCACCAGGGCCAGCTGCGGCCAGAAGGTGCGTTCACGGATGAATTCGGTGTCCAGGCCGATGCGGGTCGGGCGCTGCTGGAAGTACGCATCCAGCTCGGCGGGGGTGGTGATCCAGGTTGCCACGGGTCAGGGCCTACTACTCGGGTTTGCTCAGGCAGGGGAGAATAGCCTAACGTCGGTCCGCGTCTGTGCCGAAGGAGGCTCTGCTTGCGTTTTCCGTTGTCGCCCGTGCTGTGCACCGCCCTGGCCGTGGCCCTGGCCGGCTGCACGCCGTCGCCGTCCGCGCCGGCGGAACGGGCCGCCAGCGAAGAGGCGCGCGCGGCCGAGGGCGCCGACACCGGCGCCAATGCCAGTTCGCAGGCCGGGCAGGGCAGCGTGACCATCGCCGGTGAAGATGCCGCCGAGGACGTACAGCAGTGGACGCCGCCACGGGTGGACCGCCAGGGCCGCAGCCTGGCCCAGTTGCGGCGCGCCGCCGAGCAGGCGTTCGCTGAAGGCCGGCTCTATGAAGATGCGGATGCCGCCATTCCGCTGTGGCTGGCGGTGCAGGAAGAAGACCCGGATGACCGCCAGGCCCGGCTGGGCCTGCAGCGTGCCCGCCAGCGACTGCAGCAGCTGGCCGATGCCCTGCTGGTGCGGCCGCTGAAGCAGCGCGAGGCGCTGGCCGAGGCCAGCCGCCAGGCACTGGTGTTGCTGACCCTGTCGCCGAAGGACGAGCAGGTGCGTGCGCTGCAGGCGCGGGTGGAGCTGGCGCAACGGGTGGTGGCCTACAACCGTGCTGGCGAGGAGGACCTGCGCTCGGACCGTATCGGTGAGGATGGCGACGGTGCCATCGGCAACTTCCGTGAAGCGCTGGCGCTGGATGAAGACAACAGCCGCGCACGGCAGGGCCTGGCCGCAGCCGAGAGCGGGTTGATCCGCCGTGCCGAACAGGCTGCTCGGGCGCGCGATTTTGCCAGTGCGGGTACCTGGCTGGCCGAAGCCAGCAAAGTGCGCGATTCGTCACCGACGATCGCCGATGCCTTCGAACGCATCGAGCAGATCCGCGCCGCTACGCTGCTGCAGCTGCGTGATGACGGACTGCGTGACCTTGCCACGCCACAAGGCCTGAAGCCGGCGCGCGAGAAGCTGGCCGAGGCGCTTCGCATCGCTCTGCCGGGTGATGCAGTGGTGGGACAGCTTCGCGAGCGCATCGACCTGGCCACCCATTACGGGAGCTTCCGGCCGGGACAGGTGTTCAGTGATGCGATGCGCGATGGGGGGCGCGGACCGCAGATGGTGGTGGTGCCCCACGGTGGCTTCCAGATGGGTGCAGGCGATGCCGAGCCGGGCTCGAGTGATGCCGAGCGTCCGTCGCACTACGTGCGCTTCGATCGCGGCTTTGCCATGGCGATTACCGAGATCACCGTCAGCGATTTCGAGCGCTACGTGAAGGCCTCCAATGCGCGTCCACGCGCGACCCGGCGTGGCCATTCGGTGGTCTACGACGAACGCAGCGGCAATTTCATCCGCCGCAGCGGCGTGGACTGGCGTTCCGACTACGACGGCGGTCGCGCGCTGGGCAACTCGCCGGTGATGCACGTCAGTGTGCGTGATGCCGAGAATTATGCGGCGTGGCTGTCCGAGCAGACTGGCCGCAGCTACCGGCTGCCCAGCGAAGCCGAGTTCGAGTACGCGCTGCGCGCTGGCAGCAGTGGCCGCTATCCGTGGGGCGATGCCGGCGTGCCGCCGCCAGGCAGCGGCAACTTCACCGGCAGCAAGGACGTTTCGCCTTCGGGACGGCACTGGCACAACGCGTTTATCGGGTACGGCGATGGCTGGTGGGGGCCGGCGCCGGTGGCCAGCTTCCAGGCCAATGCCTTTGGTCTGCACGATATGGGCGGCAACCTCAGCGAATGGGTGGCCGACTGCTGGCATGCCAGCTACCGCCGCGCACCGTCCGATGGCGTCGCCTGGTTCAACCCGGGCTGCCGGTCGCGGGTGATCCGCGGTGGCAACTGGGCCAATGCCCCCGAGCAGACCCGCGCGGCCTGGCGGCAGTCCCAGGATTCGGATACCACCAATGCCCGCATCGGCTTCCGCCTGGTGCGCGGCATCTGAGCGGCACCCGGCTTCACCCGCTGCGGGCAGCGGCGCACTAAGATTGCGCCGTGCCCGCCAGCCGGCGGGGCCAGCAGGAAGTCCCCCGATGCGCAACGATCCCTTCTCCCGCTCGTCGCAAGGCCCGCAGCGGCGTGGCCTGTTCGGCAACATCCGCTGGTGGGTGCTGCTGCTGGCCGCCGGCTATGCGCTGTTTTACTGGTTCTCCAACCGCACGGTCGATCCGTACACCGGCGAGAAGGTGATGATCGACAGCAGCCTGGACGCGCGCCAGGAAACCGCGCTGGGGCTGCAGGCCTACCAGCAGATCCTGTCGCAGGAACGGCCGATGGACCCCAATGCACCGATCGCGCGCGATGTGCGTGACATCGCCCAGCGCCTGATTGCCAAGGTCGATGTGGTGGAGACCGCGCTGGCCCAGGAGCACGGCGTGCAGCCGGCGCATTTCGCGCGGGATTTCCAGTGGGAAGTGAATGTGATCCCGTCCGACCAGGCCAATGCGTTCTGCCTGCCGGGCGGCAAGATGGCGGTCTATACCGGGCTGGTGCCGGTAGCACGCACCCGCGATGCGATGGCGGTGGTGATGGGGCATGAGATCGCCCATGCGCTGCTGCGCCATGGTGCACAGCGCATGGCCCAGCAGAAGCTGACCCAGATCGGCCAGGTGGCCGGCGCCGCCAGCGGCATGGATGCGCAGCAGCAACAGATGATGATGTCGGCGATGGGCTATGGCTACCTGCTGCCGTATGCGCGCAGCCACGAGACACAGGCGGATGAAGTGGGGCTGATGCTGGCCGCAGCGGCGTGCTTCGATCCCCGCGAGGCGGTGCCGCTGTGGCAGCGCATGGGCCAGGCGAGTGGCGGCCAGGCACCGCCGGAGTTTGCCTCCACCCACCCGAACCCGGGCACCCGCATCCAGAACCTGCAGGCGCTGATGCCGAAGGCGCTCGAGTACCGGCAGAAGTTCTGCGAGCAGGCAAAGTAGGGGGTTGGTCGGCAGGGCTTGCAGCCCTGCACCTGCCGAAGCAACAGCAACAGCGTGCATTCCGTGGGATGGCGGGGTGGGTCCGGTTGCGGGGGCCGCTGCAAGTACGTCCATGTAAGCTCGGTCGCCGCATCCATGCGGCTCACGCCCCCGCAACCGGACCCACCCCGCCTTCGACAGATTCTCGCGATCTGTCGGAATGGCGTGGGGTCAGATCCGTTTTCCTACGGAAAACGGATCTGACCCCGAATTGATTCGATATCTGACAGAGATTCATCCACGCATGGCGTGGATCTACCGACCGTCATCGGGAAACTGTCGAGGGTGGGGCGATGTGGCTGTGCAGGACCGTTGGCGCCATGGATGGCGCCATCGAGCCCCCAGGGATGGGTTTACGGCGTGTCCTGCACAGCCACACCGCCCCGCCAAACCATCAGCAATCCAGAGCCGCTTTGGCTGTTGCTTCGGCCGTTGCTTGAAGCCTCTGCAGGTGCAGGGCGCAGCCCTGCCGAACACCCCTCTACTTGACCTGCACGTCGATCACGCCGTCGCCAACGCGGGCCTGCAGCGCGTCACCGGGCTGCACCTGGTTGACCTTCCGTACCAGCGTGCCATCGTCAGTGCGGGTCAGGATGCTGTAGCCACGGGCCACGGTGGCCAACGGGCTCACCGCTTCCAATGAACGCGCCAGTCCGCGCAGTCGCAGTGCATCGCGCTCCTGCAGGCGCTGCATCGCTGCCTGCGGCCGCCCGCGCAGGGCGGCGAGGCGGCGCTGCATCGCGTCGAGCTGGCGTTGCGGATGGTGCCCGCGCAGTACCGCGGCCGCATGGCGCAGGCGTGCGGCACGGCGCTCCTGCTGCTGGTTGAAGACCGCATGCAGGCGCCGGCCCAGATCGAGCTGGCGGCGGCGCAATAGGTCCAGCCGCGCCTGCGGGCTCTGTGCGTTCAGGCGCAGCAGGGCGCGGTCGGCACGCTGCATCGCCTGCTGCATCGCATGCCGTTGCAGCTGCACCATGCGCGCGGCCGTGCGGCGCAGGCGCAGGGCCAGTTCGCGCTGGTCCGGTACCAGCAGCTCGGCTGCCACCGACGGCGTTGGTGCGCGCAGGTCGGCGGCAAAATCGCTGAGGCTGAAGTCGGTTTCATGGCCCACCGCCGATACCACCGGCGTGCGGCTGGCGGCGATCGCACGGGCCAGGGCTTCGTCATTGAACGCCCACAGGTCTTCCAGTGAACCGCCGCCACGGGTCAGCAGGATCACGTCGTAGCGGCCACTGGCATCGGCGGCCTGCAGCAGCCGGGTGATCTGCGCCGCGGCGCTGCTGCCCTGCACCAGGGTCGGCAGCAGGTCGACCTCCAACAGCGGGAAGCGGCGGCCGAGCACGCTCAGCACGTCGCGCACGGCGGCGCCGGTGGGCGAGGTGATCACCGCCAGGCGCTGCACGTGCGCCGGCAGCGGCCGTTTGCGTGCCGGGTCGAACAGGCCTTCGGCCTCCAGGCGTGCCTTCAGCTCTTCGAACGCGCGGCGCAGCGCGCCTTCGCCGGCTTCCTCCATGTGGTCCAGCACCATCTGGTACTCGCCACGGGCGTCGTACAGCGTCACCTTGCCGCGCACCAGCACGCGCATGCCTTCGCGCGGCACGAACTTCAGGTACTGCGCCTTCATCCGGAACATTGCCGCGCGCAGCTGCGCACGCGCATCCTTCAGGGTCAAATACAGATGCCCGGAGGCGGGACGCGCCACGCTGCCCAGTTCGGCCTCGACCCAGATCGCCGGGAAGCTGCCTTCCAGCAGGTCGCGGGCCAGGGTGTTGAGCTGGCTGGGGGTGAGGATGTCGTTGTTGCGTGGCTGCATGGGAACGGCGTGCTGCGGGCGGAACGGGGGCTCAGGATCGCACGTCAGCGCACCGTGTGCTGGCCCAGCGCCCACTGCACGTGTTCACGCACCAGCGGCGAGGGATCATCGACGCGGGTCTGCAACGCGGCCAACGCTTCGGCCGAGGACGGTGCATTGCCCAGTGCCACGGCGATGTTGCGCAGCCAGCGTTCATGGCCGCTGCGCCGGATCGGGCTGCCTTCGGTACGGCGCTGGAATTCGGCTTCGTCCCAGGCAAACAGCTGGTCCAGACGGGCAGTGTCGAGGTTGTTGCGCGCGCGGAAATCGGCTTCGTCGGTACGCTTGGCGAACTTGTTCCAGGGGCAGACCAGCTGGCAGTCGTCACAGCCGTAGATGCGGTTGCCGATCAACGGCCGCATGTCTTCGGGGATGGCACCGTCGTGCTCGATGGTCAGGTAGGAAATACAGCGCCGCGCGTCCAGCCGCTGCGGGCCGGTGATGGCCTGGGTCGGGCAGACATCGATGCAGCGCGTGCAGGTGCCGCAGTGTGCCGTGGCCGGTGCATCGATCGGCAGCGGGATATCGATGTAGATCTCGCCGATGAAGAACCAGGAGCCGCCATGGCGATCGATCAGGCAGGTGTGCTTGCCGATCCAGCCCAGGCCGGCATTGCGCGCCAGTGCGCGTTCCAGCACCGGCGCCGAATCGACGAACACGCGGTAGCCCAGCGGTGCCACTTCATCGTTGATCTGCGTGGCCAGCTTCTGCAGGCGGTTGCGCATCAGCTTGTGGTAGTCGCGGCCCAAGGCGTAACGGGCCACGTAGGCGCGGCCCGGGTCGGCCAGGGTTGCCCAGGCTTCGGTGTCGTCCTTGTGGCTGTAGTCCATGCCCACCGAGATCACCCGTACGGTGCCGGGCAGCAGCTCGGCCGGGCGCGCACGCAGGGTGCCGTGGCGCGCCATCCAGTCCATCGTGCCGTACAGGCCCTGGCCCAGCCAGTCGGCCAGGTGCGCCTCGTCCTCGCCCAGCTCGATGCCGGCGATACCGCAGCGCTGGAAGCCATGCGCACGCGCCATTTCGCGGATGCGCTGCACGGCCTGGGCCGGATCGACAGGGACGGGGGCGGGGGACATGTGCACCAGTATAAAATCCCTGCATGGCCAACCTTGCCGATCTTTTCGATTCCGCTGCCGCGCGTGCGCTTGATGCGCAGGCCTCGGCGCTGGCCGCCGAGGGTGGTTGGGGCCTGATGGCGCAGGCCGGCCAGGCCGCCTGGCAGTGCCTGTTGCAGCATTGGCCGGAGGCGCAGCGGATCGGCGTGGTGGTCGGAGCAGGCAACAACGGTGGCGACGGCCTGGTGCTGGCCCGCCATGCACGGAAGGCCGGGCGCGCGGTGACGGTGATCGCCTTGCCGGGCAAGCCACCGGCGACGTCGCTGGCACAGCGTGCAGCATCGGAATTCACGTCCGACGGCGGCACCATCACCGATTTCGACGGCGCGCTGCCCGAGGCCGATATCTGGGTGGATGCGTTGTTCGGCCTTGGTTTTGACCGCGCGCCGGAGGGTGCGGCGCAGGCACTGATTGCCGCGCTCAACGCGCAGACTGCGCCGGTGCTGGCGCTGGATGTTCCCAGTGGCGTCGATGCCGACCGTGGGGCGGTGCCGGGCGTAGCAGTGCGCGCTGCACTGACCCTGCAGTTCATCGTGGCGCATCGCGGGCTGTATTCCGGCGATGCGCTGGATCATTGCGGGCAGAAGGTCCTGGCGCCCCTGCAGTTGCCTGCCGCGGCCTGGCAGGGCGTGGTACCCGCTGCGGAGCACTGGACGCAGGTGCGGTTGCGGGCCCTGTTGCCATCGCGCCGCGCCAATACCCACAAGGGTGAATCCGGCCACGTGCTGTGCGTCGGCGGCAACCATGGCAGCGGTGGGGCCATCGCGATGGCGGCCGAAGCGGCACTGCGTGCCGGCGCGGGACTGTTGAGCCTGGCCACCCGGCGCGATCACGTCGGCCCGTTGCTGGCTCGGCTTCCCGAGGCGATGACCCATGCGCTTGAAGATGGCGATGTGCTGCCGGCGCTGCTGGACAAGGCCAGGGTGGTGGCGATCGGCCCCGGCCTGGGCCAGGACGAATGGGCACGCGCAATGTTTGCGCAGGTGCTGGACAGCGACAAACCGCTGGTGGTTGATGCCGATGCGCTGAATCTGCTGGCGCAGGATCCGCGCGCGCTGCCGGAGGCGATCCTTACGCCACATCCGGGCGAGGCCGCGCGCCTGCTCGGCTGCAGTACCGCTGACATCCAGGCTGATCGCTACCGCTGTGCGCGGGCGTTGGCCGAACGCTTCCACGCCGTGGTGGTGCTGAAGGGCGCGGGCAGCATCGTGACGGCGCCCGGGCAGGTGCCACGGCTGATTGCTGCAGGCAACCCCGGCATGGCCGTGGGGGGCATGGGCGACCTGCTCACCGGCATCATTGCCAGCCTGCGCGCGCAGGGCCTGGCCGCCTTCGACGCTGCCGCCGCTGGCGCACTGCTGCACGCGCTCGCCGGCGACGCTGCGGCCGCCGACGGCGCGCGCGGCATGCTTCCCACTGATCTGCTGGTGCCGCTGCGGCAACTGGCCAACCCGGAACGCTCTTCATGACTGAATTCTTCCTTGCCGACAGCGATGCCACCGAACTGCTCGGGCAGTGGCTGGCGGCGACCCGACCGCCGCAGGCGCTGATCGAACTGCGCGGCGACCTGGGCGCCGGCAAATCCACCACCGCACGCGCACTGCTGCGCGCGCTGGGCGTGCAGGGCGCGATCCGCAGCCCGACCTACACCCTGGTCGAGCGCTATCCGCTGGCCACCGGTGGCGAGGCCTGGCACCTGGACCTGTACCGGATCGGCCAGGCCGGCGAACTCGATTTCCTGGGCCTGGACGAGGGCAGCGCGGTGTTGTGGCTGGTGGAATGGCCGGAACGCGGCGCTGGCGCGCTGCCGCCGACCGACCTGGTGGTGGCGTTGGAGATCGAGGGGCAGGGGCGCCGCGTCCGTCTCACCGGAGCCAGCGACGTCGGACATGAGTGGCTGAAGCGGCTTCCCCAAGGGGGCGACTTGCAGGCCATTTCTGTCGGCTGACGAGAACAAAGACCGGCAGGTTACGGATTATTAAGGAAAAAGGTGTTGCATTCCGTTCAGCGCGGTGATTGAATCCTGAGCCATGCGCCCGGGGAACCGTCTCATCGCTATCTGTGCCGCCGTCGGACTGGGTCTGGCGAGCGTCAGTGCGTGGGCCGGTGAAGTCCGCCAGGTCCTGCTGAATACCGGCGCCACCGGCACCCGTGCCGAGATCTCGCTGGTCGGCAGTGGCGGCTACAAGACGCTTTCTCTGGCCGGTCCGAACCGTCTGGTGGTCGACTTCCCTGACTCCAGCGCCATACGCAACCTGAAGATGCCGGCTGCGCAGGGCGTGGTTACGGCGGTGCGTACCGGACAGCCGGTGCCGGGCACCTTCCGTGTCGTTTTCGATCTCGCTGAATCGGTGGCGCCGTTCCGCCCGCAGATGCAGCGGGAGGGCAATGAATCCAAGCTGGTGATCGAATGGCCGGGCGATGGCCCGGCCGTGGCCGCCAGCCGTCCGGCAGCGACACCGGCGGTGCAGCCGCAGGCACCGGTGGCGACGCCCGGGCCGACCCCGGCTGAAAGCGCACAGTCGCGTTCCGATGCCGCACGTGCGACCGCACTGCTGACCGCGCAGGTGCGGCAGCAGGCCAGTGCCACTGCCGCCACACCGGCCACGCCGACCCCGGCGCCGTCCACCGCGCCGGCCCAGGTTGCGGCGGCCGGTACCGTGGCCAGCAGCTCACCTTCTTCCTCGCCGGCCGCGATCCTGGCCGGCCAGCGCACCGCCGCCGTGGTGACCACGCCGCCGGCTACCGTGCCTGCACCGGCGCCGACGCCGGTGGAACCGCCGCGCCCGGCCATGCCCAGCGATGCCTCGCGCATCCGCATGCAGGCCGGCATGCGTCATCTGGTGGTCGCCATCGATCCGGGCCATGGCGGCCAGGATCCGGGCGCGATCGGCCCGACCGGCAAACGCGAAAAGGATGTCACCCTGGCGGTGGCGCGTGAGCTGGCCCGCCAGGTCAATGCGACGCCGGGCCTGAAGGCCTATCTGACCCGCGACAGCGACGTGTTCATCCCGCTGCCGATGCGTGCGCAGAAGGCACGTGCAAACAAGGCCGACATCTTCATTTCGATCCATGCCGACGCGGCCGAAAACCGTTCGGCCACTGGTTCGTCGGTATACGTGCTGTCGACCAAGGGCGCCTCTTCGCAGCGCGCCCGCTGGCTGGCGGACAAGGAAAACGCGGCCGACCTGGTGGGTGGCGTGCGCCTGCAGCAGACCGAAGGCACGCTTGCCAACGTGCTGCTGGACCTCGCCCAGAGCGGTTACATGAAGGCGTCTGAAGATGCCGCCGGCCACGTGCTGGGCGGCCTGAAGCGGATCGGCAACAACCACAAGCCGAACATCGAACGTGCGAACTTCGCCGTGCTGCGCACCTCGGACATGCCGGCGATGCTGGTGGAAACCGCGTTCATCTCCAACCCGGACGAAGAGCGCCGCCTGATCGACCCGGCCTACCAGCGCAAGATCGCCGGTGCCGTGCTCGACGGCGTGCACACCTTCTTCAGCCGCCAGCCACCGCCGGGCACGCTGTACGCAGCCCGTGCCCAGGCCGAGATCGACGCTGCCGGGACCATGGCCGGCGGCAGCAAATAACCCGCCGAAGGCAGGTTACTGCTTTCTGTAGCGTCGACTGTCAGTCGACTACGCGCGCAACGCGGGGTTTTCGGCGCCCGGCGGAGGGCAGTCGACTGACAGTCGACTCTACACGGGGCGGCTCCGCTATCATCAACCCATGAAGTCTGCTGCCCATCCTCTCCCATGAGCGCGCCCGGACCGCGCCCGATCCGGCCGTTGCCGGAAATCCTGATCAACCAGATCGCCGCCGGCGAAGTGGTCGAACGTCCTGCGTCGGTGGTCAAGGAGCTGGTCGAGAACGCGATCGATGCCGGTGCCAGCCGCGTTGATATCGATCTTGAAGAGGGTGGTGTCCGCCTGATCCGCATCCGCGACAATGGCAGTGGCATCGCGCCGGAACAGCTGCCGCTGGCGGTCTCGCGCCACGCCACCAGCAAGATCGCCGATCTGGACGACCTCGAATCGGTGGCCACGCTCGGGTTCCGTGGCGAAGCGCTGCCGTCGATCGCCTCGGTCAGCCGCTTTACCCTGTCCTCGCGTCGCGCGCATGACGAACACGGTTCGGCACTGCAGATCGAAGGCGGCAAGATCGGCGAAGTGACGCCCCGTGCGCATGCACCGGGCACCACGGTGGAAGTGCGCGAGCTGTTCTACAACGTACCGGCGCGGCGCAAGTTCCTGCGCGCCGAGCGTACCGAACTGGGCCATATCGAAGAGTGGTTGCGTTCGCTGGCGCTTGCGCGACCGGATGTCGAGCTGCGCGTGTCGCACAACGGCAAGGCCTCGCGCCGCTATAAGCCGGGCGATCTGTATTCCGATGCGCGCCTGGCCGAAACGCTGGGCGAGGATTTCGCCAACCAGGCCGTGCGCGTTGACCACAGTGGTGCCGGCCTGCGCCTGCACGGCTGGATCGCGCAGCCGCATTATTCGCGCGCCAGCGCCGACCAGCAGTACCTGTACGTCAACGGCCGCTCGGTGCGCGACCGCAGCGTCGCCCATGCGGTGAAGATGGCTTACGGCGATGTGCTGTACCACGGCCGCCAGCCAGCCTATGTGCTGTTCCTCGAGCTCGACCCGACCCGCGTTGACGTCAACGTGCACCCGGCCAAGCACGAGGTTCGCTTCCGTGATTCGCGGCTGGTGCACGATTTCGTCTACCGCACGCTGAAGGACGCGCTGGCTGATACCCGCGCCGGCATGTCGGCGCAGGAGATCGGTGCGGGTCCGGTGCATCCGGTGGACGCCGCTGCTGCACCGATGGCATCGAGCGCGGGCGCATCGGGTTTCGGGCTGGCGCGTGGACCTGCGCCCGGTGCCGGCTCGGGTGGCGGTGGTGGTGGTTTTTCCGGCTGGCGCCCGCAGCAGCCCCTTGGACTGCAGGTGGCCGATGCACCGGCGGCCTATGCCGCGCTGTATGCCGCGCCGGCCGGTGCCGAACGCGGTGCTGCGCTGCCGCCGATGCCGACCGAGAACGGACTGCCGGTGACCAGTGCCGACGCCGGCGTACCGCCGCTGGGCTACGCGATCGCGCAGCTGCACGGCATCTACATCCTGGCCGAGAACGCAGAAGGCCTGATCGTGGTCGACATGCATGCCGCGCACGAGCGCATCGGCTACGAGCGCCTGAAGAACGCGCACGACGGTATCGGCCTGCAGTCGCAGCCGCTGCTGGTGCCGATCACACTCGCCGTGGGCGAGCGCGAAGCCGACACCGCCGAAAGTGAAGCCGAAACGTTGGCGGCGCTCGGCTTCGAGGTGACCCGTGCCGGTCCCGGATCGCTGCACGTGCGCAGTATTCCAGCGCTGTTGGCGCATGCCGAACCGGAGGGGCTGCTGCGCGATGTGCTGACCGACCTGCGCGAGCACGGCCAAAGCCGCCGCGTGGCCAGCGCGCGTGACGAACTGCTGTCGACCATGGCCTGTCACGGTGCGGTGCGTGCCAACCGGCGCCTGACCGTGCCGGAAATGAACGCGCTGCTGCGCGACATGGAAATCACCGAACGGTCTGGCCAGTGCAACCACGGCCGGCCGACCTGGGCCCGTTTTTCGCTGGCGGAGATCGACCGCTGGTTCCTGCGCGGACGTTGAGGGGAGCATCGATGCGTTATCGGGGAATGGGCGGCCTGCTGGCCGCCTTGCTGTTGGCCGCGTGCAGTCCGGCAACACCGCCGGCGCCGAAGGTTACCGAAGATCCGGCCTATGCGGCCGCGCAGCAGCAATGGCGGGTGGCCCGCTACCAGGACCTGACCCGGCCCGATGGCTGGACGGCCTTGGTCGGCCTGCACTGGCTGCAGAACAAATCGCACTTCGTCGGCAGTGGTGCCACCAATGGCATCCGCCTGACGGTCGGCCCGGACAAGCTGGGCCTGCTGCGTCGCGAGGGCAGCCAGTGGTGGTTCACGCCCGAAGCCGGTGTGGATGTCAGCCATGATGGCCAGCCGGTGCGCGGCCGTATCCGCATCGACACCGACAAGGATCCGCAGCCAACCCTGTTGGCCTTCGACGGTGGCAAGGGCCAGCTCAGCATCATCCGGCGCGGGCCGCGCGATGCGCTGCGGGTCAAGCATGCCGATGCGCCGGCGCGCCGTGATTTCGCCGGGTTGGAGTACTGGCCGGGTGGCCCGGACTGGCAGGTGCAGGCACGTTTCATCCCGCATCCGGCGGGCAAGACCCTGCCCATTGTCGACATCACCGGCCTGACCACCGAGATGCCCAATGCGGGTGCGGTCGAATTCGAACGCGACGGCCGCACATGGCGGCTGGAGGCGATCGGAGCCACCGGGCAGCCGCTGTTCCTGATCTTTGCCGACCGCACCAGTGGCCGCGGCAGTTATCCGGCCGGGCGCTACCTGGATACCGATGCGCCGGCAGCCGACGGCACGCTACGCATCGATTTCAATCATGCCTACAACCCGCCGTGTGCATTCACCGCCTATGCCACGTGCCCGCTGGCGCCGCCGGAAAACCGGCTGGACCTGCGCATGGAAGCGGGCGAGAAGGCCTACCACCTGTCTGAAGGAGAGGGCTGAGATGCCGTTGAAGGGACTGTTCCGTGCAACGCTGCTGATGGCAGCGTTTGCAATCGCACCGCTGGCACCGGCGCGCAATGCACCGGCCACCGACGCCGCTGCCACGGCGGCGGCCAAGCCGCCGGTGCCGCTGCTGTGGAAGGTGACCGGCCCGGGTGATTCACGCGTATACCTGCTTGGATCATTCCATCTGTTGAAACCGCAGGACTACCCGCTGTCGCCCGATGTCGAGCAGGCCTTCGAGGCCTCGCAGCGGGTCGTGTTCGAACTGTCGCCGGAAGACATGCAGTCGCCGCAGCTGGCCAGCCGCATGGTGCAGGCTGCAGTGCGCACCGATGGCAGCGAGCTCAAGCGCGATCTTGACGCGGCCACCTGGCAGAAGCTGCAGGCGTTCGCATCCGAGAACAAGCTACCGTTGGCACAGATGCAGGGCATGAAGCCCTGGTTCGTCGGCCTGAGCATTTCGGTCGGGCAGATGCAGAAGATGGGCCTGGACCCGGCGTTGGGCCTGGACCGTCATTTCATGGAGCGCGCGCAGAAGACCGGCCGCAGGACCGCTGGGTTGGAAGACATCGATACCCAGATCGGCATGCTCGACGGCATGACCGTGCAGGAGCAGCGACAGATGCTGTCCGAGGCGCTGGATCAGGCGGGCAAGGGCGATGAGCAGGCGCGCCAGCTGCATGATGCCTGGCGGCGAGGCGATGAGCGCGTGTTGTGGACGAAGATGGCCGCGGAAATGCGCCAGCAGTATCCGCAGCTTTACCAGCGCATCAACACCGGGCGCAACGATGCGTGGATACCGAAGCTGCTGCCGTACCTGCAGGCTGGGCAGGGTGGCACGCTGGTGGTGGTCGGTACGCTGCACCTTCTGGGCGGTGACGGCGTGGTCGAGAAGCTGAAGGCGAAGGGCTACAAGGTCGAACGCGTATGCACGGGGTGCAAAGCTAAACGTTGATGCTCCCCCGGGGCACAAAACAAAGCGGCGCGCCATTGGGCGCGCCGTTTTCGTATCCGCCGGTACATCGGCTCAGCGGCGGGTCTTGCCGCCGGTGCCGGTACCGGGTTCGTTGGGCTTGTTGCCGGTACCGGTGCCGGTACCCGTGCCACCCGGTCGCGGACCACCGAAACCGGTGCCCATGCTGCGCTGGAATTCCTGCCACAGCTCCAGGTTGCGCTCGGTCAACTGGTTCATCATCGCCCACGGGGTCTGGCCCAGCAGGTTGCCCATCTGCTGGCGGAACTGCTGCTGCTGGTCGAGGAAGACCTGCATGCTGCGCTCCAGGTAGTTGCCCATGAAGCCCTGCAGGGAATCGCCGTAGAAGCGGATCAGCTGGCTCAGCAGCTGGGTGGACAGCATCGGTTCGCCGTCCTGTTCCTGGTCGGCGATGATCTGCAGCAGGACCGAACGGGTGAGGTCGTCGCCGCTCTTGGCGTCACGGACTTCGAAGTCTTCACCGTCCAGGATCAGCTGGCGCACGTCCTCGATGGTGATGTAGCTGGAGATCTCGGTGTCGTAGAGACGGCGGTTCGGATACTTCTTGATGATGCGGGTCGCAGCCATTGAAGCGGTCACTCGTCACAGTAGATGCGAAGCATGGCGCAGTGCAGCAGCCGTTGCAACCGCCTCAGCCCCCGCCAGGCTTGGCTTTCACAGGGGATCATGTTGCGCAACAAGGGTTTGCGTGCTGCGCAGCATGACCATTGGCAGGGGCGGCGGGTGTGCGCCGCCGCGGCCGCCGGCGCGGCTTACCAACCCATATGGTGGCCGCCATTGATGTCCAGGTTGCTGCCGGTGATCCACGAGGCTTCCTCCGCCACCAGGAAGGACACGCCGTAAGCGATTTCCTCCGGCTTGCCGAGGCGCCCGGTGGGAATGTCGGCGACGATCTTGGCGCGCACTTCTTCCGGCACCGCCATCACCATGTCGGTCGCGACGTAGCCGGGCGAAATGGTGTTGACGGTAATGCCGAAGCCGGCGTTCTCGCGCGCCAGCGAGATGGTGAAGCCGTGCATGCCGGCCTTGGCCGCCGCGTAGTTGGCCTGGCCGTACTGGCCCTTCAGGCCGTTGATCGAGCTGATCTGGATGACCCGGCCCCAGCCGCGGCGGCGCATGCCCTCGATGACCGGGCGGGTGACGTTGAACACCGAATTGAGGTTGGTGTTGATCACATCGTGCCACTGGTCCGCGCGCATGCGATGGAACGTGGTATCGCGGGTGATGCCGGCGTTGTTGACCAGGATCTCGACCGGGCCCAGCGCGGCTTCGACCGCCCGCACCAGCGCTTCGGCGCTGCCCGGATCGGAGACATCGCCCGGGAAGATCGACACGCTGTAGCCGCGTTCGGTCATCGCCTGCTGCCAAGCGCGGGCCTTGGCCTCGTCGCGGTAGTTGGTGGCGACCCGGTGGCCCTGGTCGGCCAGGCGTTGGCAGATGGCGGTACCGATGCCGCCGGTTCCGCCGGTGACCAGTGCGACGCGAGATGTCATGGAGTGCTGTCCGGGTATCAGGTGGGGGAAGGGTGATTCTGCAACATCGGCGCGGAAAGTGCGCCGGCTGGCAGCAGGATGTCGGTACGTGGCAGCCGCGCTGGGTCGAAGGCATTCCGAGCGGCCGCCAGCAGCGTGTCCAGATCGTGCGCAGGTTCCAGCGCTTCAGGTGCCTGGCCGAGCAGTTGCCATAGCTGGCGCAGCACGGGCAGCGGGCGCGAACTGTCCACCGGCAGCGCCGCCAGCGACTTGGACAGCTTGTGGCCCGGGGCATCGAGCAGCAGCGGCAGGTGCCAGTAGCGCGGTACCGCCAGCCCCAAGGCCTGCTGCAGCAGGATCTGCCGTGCCGTGGAGTCGAGCAGGTCGGCACCGCGCACCACTTCGGTCACCCCCTGCGCGGCGTCATCGACCACCACCGCCAGCTGGTAGGCCCAGCAGCCATCGGCGCGGCGCAGCACGAAGTCGCCGACCTCGGCATGCACGTCCTGCTGCTGCGGGCCGCGCAGGCCATCGTCGAAGTGCACGATGCTGCCCGGTGGCACGCGGAAACGGACGGCGGGGTCCGGTCGCGGTTGCCGGGTGACGCAGTGATGGTGGATGCCGCCGCTGGCGGCCAGGTCGCCGCGGCTGCAGTGGCAGACAAAGGCCTGGTCGCTGGCGAGCAGTACGTCCAGCGCAGCCTGGTAGGCCTCACCGCGCGCGCTCTGCCAGAAGATCGGGCCATCGTGGGCCAGACCGAACGCCGTCAGTGCCTGCAGTTGTGACTCGGCGGCACCGGGCACGGTGCGCGGCGGGTCGACGTCTTCGATGCGCAGCCGCCACAGGCCGCCGTGATGGCGCGCGAGCAGCCAGCTGCCGAAGGCGGCGAGCAGGGATCCGGGGTGGAGCAGGCCGGTCGGCGAGGGCGCGAAGCGGCCGCAGGGAACATTGGCGGTCATGCAGGCTGAATCGTCGGTCAGGTTGGCGCTTGAATTCAAGCTGACCACACCGCAAATTGACCGGTATCGACCCCTTCCGAGCCGGATTTTCCCATGTTTACCCGCATTGCCCTGTTCCTGGCGACCAATTTCGCGGTCCTGATCCTCGCCAGCATCGTGATGTCGCTGACGGGAACCGACCCCAGCAAGATGAGCGGCCTGCTGATCATGGCCGGCATCTTCGGTTTCGGTGGCTCCTTCATCTCGCTGCTGCTGTCCAAGTGGATGGCCAAGCGCTCCACCGGTGCGGTGGTGATCACCGAGCCGCGCAACCAGACCGAGCGCTGGCTGCTGGCCACGGTCGAGCGCCAGGCCAAGGCGGCGGGCATCGGCATGCCCGAAGTGGCCGTGTACGAAGGCCCGGAGATCAACGCCTTCGCCACCGGCGCCAACCGCAACAATGCGCTGGTGGCGGTGTCCACCGGCCTGCTGCACAACATGAGCGAAGATGAAGCCGAAGCGGTGCTGGGCCACGAGATCGCCCACGTCGCCAACGGTGACATGATCACCATGGCGCTGCTGCAGGGCGTGCTGAACACCTTCGTGATCGTGCTGGCCCGCGTGGTCGGCGGCATCATCGACAGCGCGCTGTCGGGCAACCGCGAAGGTGGCGGCCGCGGCTTCGCCTACTACATCATCGTGTTCGTGCTGGAGATGGTGTTCGGCCTGTTCGCCACGATGATCGCGATGTGGTTCTCGCGCCACCGCGAGTTCCGCGCCGATGCGGGTGGTGCCTCGCTGGCCGGTCGTCAGAAGATGATCGCCGCGCTGGAGCGCCTGCAGCTCAACCACGGCCAGAGCACGCTGCCGACCCAGATCGCGGCGTTCGGTATTGCCGGTTCGACGGCGAAGAAGCTGTTCATGAGCCACCCGCCGCTGGAAGAGCGCATCGCCGCGCTGCGGGCTTCGACGGTGGCGTAAGCTTCTGCTTTCAAGGTAGTGCAGGAACGCCTGGCCTCGCGCCGGGCGTTTTTGTATGCGCGGTGCATTGCTGACGCCGGATCGTGCCCGGCGGATCGTTTCCGCGCCTGCGGGGAGGTGTCACTTTCTTTGCTCGTGCAAAGAAAGTAACCAAAGAAACACGCCGCCGGGGCGCGAGCCGATGCTGCGCATCGGTGCCCTGCGCTCCTCGGCCCGTCGAGGGACGGTGCGGGAACTCGCTGCGCTCAGACACCCGCACCTCTCCGCCCTCGCCGGACCTGCGGTGCTCGGCTCGCTCAAGGCGGACTGGAAGGTCAAGATCAAGAGTAACAGCATCCACGCATGGCGTGGATCTACTGGGTGCAGCTGTGGCATTTGACCTTGGGTCCGCCTTGAGCGAGCCGAGCATCGCAGGGAAATCAGGGGCGAAGAGGCGCCGGTGTCTGAGCGCAGCGAGTTCGGCGCCGTCCCCTGATTTTCCGAGAAGCGCAGGGAACCGTCGCGTAGCGACGGCTCGCGCCCTGGCGGCGTGTTTCTTTGGTTACTTTCTTTGCACGAGCAAAGAAAGTGACAAGCACGATCACCGCGGATACGGAAACGGCACCTTCGCAGGTGCCGTCTCCATGAACCGCTTTACACGGAACCTCAGAACTTCGCGTCGAACTCGGCGGCGTAACCGGTGTTCACCAGCACCTTCTGCAGCGACTCGGCCACCTTCAGGTTGCCGGCAACGATCTGGTGGGTCTCCGGGCCACGGTTGTCCATCCGGCCCAGGGTCGCGCCCTTGAAGTCGCAGACCTTGCCACCCGCCTCGCGGACCAGCAGCAGGCCGGCAGCGATGTCCCACGCCTTCACGCCGGCTTCGAAATAGGCGTCGGCGCGGCCGCAGGCCACGTAGGCCAGGTCCAGCGCGGCCGAACCGGTGCGGCGGATGTCCTCAGCCTGGACCAGCAGGGTGTCGACCGACTTCAGCTGCGCGCTGGCGCGGCTGCGTTCGCGCGGGGCGAAGCCGGTGTGGATCATCGTGCCTTCCAGATCCTTGCGGTCGGCCACGCGGATGCGGCGGTCGTTCAGCACGGCGCCGGCGCCACGGCTGGCGGTGAACAGTTCATTGCGCAGCGGATCGAAGATGACGGCATCGGTCGGCTCGCCGTTCTCGACCAGGGCGATCGACACGCAGTAGTGCGGCACGCCGCGCAGGTAGTTGCTGGTGCCATCCAGCGGGTCGATGACCCACATCTGGCGGCGCTCGCCCTGCACGCCACCTTCTTCACCGAAGATGCCGTAATCCGGGTAGGCGCGCTTGAGTTCCTTGACGATGACCTTTTCCGCGTCCGCATCCACTTCGCTGGCGTAGTCCATCCGGCCCTTCTGCACCACGTTCAGTGCCTCGAGCTTGTTGATGTTGCGCAACAGGACGTTGCCGGCGAGGCGGGCGGCCTTGACCATGACGGTGACGGCGGGTTTCTGCATGGCGTGGGCTCCCGGAAAGGCAGAAGAGATGGACTGGCGGGGGAAAAGAGCGGGTCCGGCGCAGTGGCCGGCCGCACAGTTTACCATTGGTCATCGTCCAGCTCGACCTTTTCCCTGTTCATGTCCCAGTTTCCCGCCGCCACCCGCCTCCGATTCGTCCTGGTCGGTACCCAGCACCCCGGCAACATGGGGGCTGCCGCCCGCGCCCTGAAGACCATGGGCCTGGCCCGCCTGGTGCTGGTCGCCCCCGAAAAGCCGCTGGACGAGGAGGCCTTCCGCCGCTCGGCCGGTGCCGAAGACGTGCTGGGGGACGCTCCGGTGGTGGCCACCCTGGCCGAGGCCGTGGCTGACTGCCGCCTGGTACTGGGTTGCACGGCCCGTGCCCGCCGCGTCCAGCTGGAGGAATACCTGCCGGCCGACGCTGCCGCCCGTGCGGTGGCCAAGGCGAGCGAAGGTGCCGAGGTCGCACTGGTATTCGGCCGCGAGCGCACCGGCCTGACCAATGAGGAGCTGCAGCTCTGCCACGCCGCAGTGCACATCCCGTCAGACCCGGAGTTCAGCTCGCTCAACCTGGCCGCCGCCGTGCAGGTGCTGGCGTACGAAACGCGCATGCAGCTGCTGGGCGCGCAGCCGGCCGCCGACGCCGAGCCGGGCTTCCGCGAACAGGCCGCCAGCCATGAGCAGATGGAGAGCTTCTTCGCCCAGCTCGGCGACACCCTGGGCGAGATCGATTTCCACAAGGGCCGCGCGCCGGAATCGGCGATGCGCAAGCTGCGCCGCCTGTTCCTGCGCAGCGAGCCGAGCGAGCAGGAAGTGCGCCTGTTGCGCGGCATCCTCGCCGACACCCAGCGCATGGCGCGTCTGGCCCAGGCCGGCAGCAAGGACAGCTGACGACGTTCTCATTTTTTCGGGTAGTCTGTCTGGATACCCAGGGGGGGATGACGTCTGTGTCGGGTCTGCGAAAGGCAATGCAGGGGGGACTGCTGAGCCTGGCCATGGTCCTGCTGGCCGGAGCCGTGCATGCAGCACCGGATCCGGTGCTGGTGCTGGGCCGGATCAGCGATGACCCCCGGGCTCACTACGAGCAGCTGCAACCCCTGCTGGACTACGTGGTGGCGCGCATGCATGACGTCGGCATCCAGGAGGGGCGGGTACTGATGGCCCGCGACCCGCAGCAGATGGCCAGCTATCTGCGGCGGGGACGGGTCGACTGGGTCACGGAAACCTCCGGTACGGCGGTGGCACTGGGCCAGCGCAGTGGTGCGCGGCCGCTGCTGTTGACCGAGCGCAACGGGGTGCGCGAATACCAGACGGTGTTCTTCGTGCGCAGCGACAGTCCCATCCAGCGGGTGCAGGATCTGCGCGGCCATCGCCTGGCCCTGCAGAACACGGCATCCACCAGCGCCTACCTGGTACCAGTGATGACCCTGCTGGACCATGGCCTGTCGCCGCAGATCCTGGCCGGGGTCTGGGACGTGCCAGGGCGTGACAGCGTGGGGTATGTGTTCGCGCGCAGCGAGTTGAACATCGCGACGTACGTGCACAAGGGGATGGCGGATGTGGGGGCGGTGAGCAGCGTGGACTGGAACGACGAGCGGCGGGTGCCGGCTGCATTCCGGCGCGATTTCCGCGAACTGCTGCGCACCGAACCCTATCCGCGTGCGGTGGAGATGGTCCGCGCCGACCTCGATGCCCGGGTGCGCGACCGCCTGCAGGAAGTCCTGCTGCAGGCAGCCAGCGACCCGCAGGCACAGGGCGCGTTGCATCGGTTTTTTGGCACTTCCGGTTTCCACCGTGTCGATGCGCATGCGCAGCAGCGGTTGGATGAATTGAAACAAGGATTGACGCGCGTGCGGATGGAAGTGGAATGAAGTGGCTCGGCTCGGGGATGCAGGCCCGGTTCCTGCTGGCGATGGGCGGAGCGATGGTCGTGGTGGTCGCCATCCTGGCGGTGCTGCTGGGGCGCCAGACGGCGATGCAGAGCGAGGTGCGCACCCTCAGCGGTGGCGTCATCCATGAATTGTTCGACCGCAGCGTGCGCAGCCGCGGCGAGGCGATGGCACGCGAGTTGTCCGATGCGCTGGCCAACCCGCTGTATTACCGCGACCTGGACCAGGTCGGCGTGCTGGTGCGCAGCACGGCGCGACAGCCGGTGGTGCGCTATGTACTGGTGTTCGACGAGCGCGGCCGGCTGGTGCACGACGGCTCGGTCGAGGTCCCGGGATTCGGCCAGCCGATGGCCGATCCCCTGGCACCCAAGGCTGCGGCGGCGCAGACCTTGCTGGTGCAGGAATCGCCGAAGGTGCTGGACAACACGATGCCGATCATGGTTGGCAACCAGCGCATCGGCGGCGTCCGCGTCGGCATGGCGCTGGACGAAGTGCAGCAACGCGAACAGGCGGCCAACGCCACCCTTGGCGAGCGCCTGCAACTGGTCGGCAGCCGCCACCTGGGTTGGTTGCTGCTGATGCTGGGGTTGCTGGTGGTGATCGGCGTGGTGGTGATCCTGTACGTGCAGCGCACCCTGGTCGCGCCGATCCGTGATCTTGCCGTCGCTGCCCGTCGCATCGAGGCCGGTGACTACCAGACGCCCCTGGCCGAGAACACCCGTGACGACGAAGTGGGTGAGCTGGTGCGCGGCTTCGCCCGCATGCGTGATGCGATCGCCCGCCATGACCGCGAAGTGCGGCGCATGGCCTATACCGACGCGCTGACCGGGCTGACCAACCGGCTGGCATTCCGCGAGGCGCTTGATCATCGGTTGATGGCTGCCCGTGCCGCCAATCACCGGTTGGGGCTGCTGTTCGCCGATATCGACGACTTCAAGCGGGTCAATGACACCCTTGGCCATGAAGCCGGCGATGAGGCATTGCTGCAGTTCGCCCAGCGTATCGGCCGCGCGGTCACCGAGGCCGGGGGCGATGAGGCCCTGCTGGCGCGCTTCGGCGGCGACGAGTTCGTGATCCTGGTGGGCGACGGTGATGTGGCCGCCAACGCGCGGGTGCTGGCCGAAGTGCTGGTGCGCGAGCTGGGCAAGCCGCTGGTGGTGCAGGGTAGGGAACTGTTCCTGGGTACCTCGATCGGCGTGACCCTGTTCCCCGACGATGCGGCCGATGCGACCACCCTGTTGAAGAACGGCGACATCGCCATGTACCAGGCGAAGATGGCCGGCAAGAACTGCTATCGCTATTACAGCCGGGCGATGGACCATGCGGTCGAGCGTCGCGTGCATATGGAACAGGAGCTGCGCGGGGCCTGGGAGCGCGGCGAACTGCGCCTGGCCTACCAGCCGATCTTCCGCATGCGCGACCGCCGCATGGTCGGCGTCGAAGTTCTACTGCGCTGGCAGCATCCGACACTGGGCACGATCCCGCCCTCGGTGTTCATCGAAGTGGCCGAGCAGAGTGGGCTGATCGAGATCATCGGCCCGAAGGTGCTGCGCGCGGCCTGCATGGAAGCCTCGCAGTGGCCGCGCGGGGCGGCCGGGGACGACCTGTTCGTGTCGGTGAACGTGTCGCCACGGCAGTTGCGCGGCGGTGAACTGCCGGCGCTGGTCGCGCAGTGCCTGCATGAGTCCGGGCTGCCGGCGTCGCGCCTGCACCTGGAGCTGACCGAAACCGCCGTGATCGGCGACGAGATGGTTGCCGCGCAGCTGCTGGACAAGCTGCACCGCACCGGTGTGAAGGTCTGGCTGGATGATTTCGGGACCGGCTTCTCCGGGCTCAGTCATCTGCGCCAGGTGCCCGTGGACGGCGTGAAGATCGACAAGAGCTTCGTGGCCGACATGCAGCGTGATCCCGACGACCTCGCATTGACCACGGCGATCATCGCCATGGCCCACGCGCTGGGCATCACGGTGGTGGCCGAGGGCATCGAGCAGCAGGCGCAGTTCGAACTGCTGGCACAGCGCGGCTGCGACCTTGGCCAGGGCTACTGGCTGAGCCATCCGGTGACCGCCACCGAAGTGGTTCGGATGATCGAATCGGGCGTCTGACCCCAAAAAAGGGGACGGAGGGAATTAAGTCGCAAATGCATAAGCGACTTAATTCCCTCCGTCCCCTTTTTTGTTACACCGGGCGCTTGCTCGGGTCGCCGGGCAGTTCGCGCACCAGTTTCGGGATCAGATAACCGGACAGGCGCGCGGTCAACCCGGCAATCAATGCCTTGGCCCGGGTGTCGTCCACTTCGAAGTGGGCCACACCTTCGACCCGGTCCAGCTGGTGCAGGTAGTAGGGCAGCACGCCGGCGGCGAAGCTGCGCTCGCTCAGGTCCTGCAGGGCCTGCACGCTGTCGTTGACCCCGCGCAGCAATACCGCCTGGTTCAGCAGCTGGGCGCCGATGCCGCGCAGGCGGGCCATCGCCGCGTCCACGCTGGCATCGAATTCATTGGCATGGTTGGCGTGGACCACGACCGCCAGCGGCCACGGCAGGCTGCCCAGCCAGGAGACCAGTTCATCGTCCACGCGCTCGGGCAGCACGATCGGCAGCCGGGTATGGATGCGCAGGCGGCGGATATGCGGGATCGCGCGCAGGGCGTCGGTCAGCTCGACCAGCTTGTGCGTGGCCAGCGACAGCGGGTCACCGCCGGACAGGATCACCTCGTCGATGTCCGGGTCGGCGGCGATGGCGGCTACGGCTTCCTGCCAGCCACCCTTGGCGGCGTTCTCCGCGCCATAGTCGAAGTGGCGGCGGAAGCAGTAGCGGCAGTTGATCGCACAGCTGCCCGTCGCCACCAGCAGGGCGCGGCCACGGTACTTCTGGATGACGCCGGTGGCCTTCTTGGCCGCACCATCACCCACCGCATCGAAGCTGAACCCGGGCGCCGGGCGCATTTCCTCGTCGATCGGCAGCACCTGCCGCAGCAGCGGATCGGCCGGATCGCCCTTGCGCATGCGGGCCACGAACCCCTCCGGCACGCGCAGCGCGAACTGGGCCATGGCCGCTTCGGAGACGCCCAGTGCCGCCGGGTCCAGCTGCAGCCGGGCCAGCAGCGCCTGCGGGTCGCGCAGTGCCTGGCGCCAGAGCTGCTGCCAGCGCGCGGGCGCGCCTGGCGACTGGGGCCGGGGGAAGGCGGAAAGCTGCATGGAGAGGGGGCCTGCGGTTATCATGGGGGCAGAAAAACAGTCGCCCACCGGCACCCGGTGGGCTTTCCATTCTAACGGCTCGCCGCACCCGCGGCGTTTTTGCCACTCAGGAGTTTACGCATGGCCAGCTACGGCATGAACGACGTCAAGAACGGGATGAAGATCCTGGTCAACAACCAACCGGCCGTCATCATCGACACCGAATACGTCAAGCCGGGCAAGGGCCAGGCCTTCACCCGCGTGAAGTACCGCCTGATCAAGGACGGCCGTACCCAGGAAGTGACCATGAAGTCGACCGACTCGCTGGATGCAGCCGACGTCGTCGATACCGACATGAACTTCATGTACAGCGACGGCGAGTACTGGCACTTCATGGACCCGGAATCCTTCGAGCAGGTCCAGGCCACCAAGGCCGGCATGGGCGGCGCCGAGAAGTGGCTGAAGGGCGAGGAGTCCTGCGTGGTCACCCTGTGGAACGGTGAGCCGATCTTCGTGCAGCCGCCGAACTTCGTCGAGCTGAAGATCACCGAAACCGATCCGGGCGTCCGTGGCGACACCTCGGGCGGCGGCGGCAAGCCGGCCACCCTGGAAACCGGCGCCGTGGTCCGCGTGCCGCTGTTCGTGAACCAGGACGAAGTGATCCGCGTCGACACCCGTTCGGGCGAATACTCCGCACGCGTCAAGTAATCCGGCGCAGCCGGATTACGGTAGTGCCGGCCGCTGGCCGGATACGCGCCATCGCGTTCGCGCTGGCGCTCCCATGATCTGCTTCGGCAGATCATGGGCTCCGCTTCACGGGTCTCCAGACCCCGCCGCTTCGCGGCAGCCCCTGACTCAGGGGCGTGTCCCCCAGAAGTATCTCGCCGCCCCCCAGCCAGTGAGCCCGCATGAGCGATAGCCCGCACCTCCCCGAAGCCTGCGACCTGCTCATCGAAGCCGGTTACGTCGTTCCGATCGAGCCGCATGCGGTGGTGCTGGAAGACCATGCCGTTGCCGTGCGTGGCAGCGAGATCGTGGCCATCCTGCCGCGTGCCGAGGCGCGCGCACGGTTCCGCGCCACCCAGGTGGTCAGCCGCCCCGAGGCGGCGCTGATGCCGGGCCTGGTCAATGCGCACACGCACAACCCGATGACCCTGCTGCGCGGCGTCGCCGACGACCTGCCGCTGATGACCTGGCTGCAGCAGCACATCTGGCCGGTGGAAGCGGCGGTGATCGGCCCCGAATTCGTCGCCGACGGCACCACCCTGGCCATCGCCGAGATGCTGCGCGGCGGCACCACCTGCGCCAACGAGAACTACTTCTTCGGCGATGTGCAGGCCGCCGTCTACAAGAAGCATGGTTTCCGCGCGCTGGTCGGCGCGGTCATCATCGATTTCCCCACCGCCTGGGCCAAGACCGACGACGAGTACTTCGCCAAGGCCGGTGAACTGCACGACCAGTGGCGCACCGATCCGCTGATCGGCACCGCGTTCGCGCCGCATGCGCCCTATACGGTCAACGATGCCAACTTCGAGCGGGTGCGGATGCTGTCCGACCAGCTCGACATGCAGGTGCACCTGCACACCCACGAGACCGCGCAGGAGATCAACGATTCGATCAAGCTGCACGGCCAGCGCCCGCTGGCGCGGCTGGATCGCCTCGGCCTGGTCAACGACCGCCTGATCGCGGTGCACATGACCCAGCTGACCGATGCGGAAATCCACCTGTGCGCCGAGCGTGGCGTCAGCGTGGTGCATTGCCCGGAATCGAACCTGAAGCTCGCCTCCGGTTTCTGCCCGGCCTGCGCCCTGCAGCGCGCCGGCGTGAACCTGGCGATCGGCACCGATGGCTGCGCCAGCAACAACGACCTGGACATGTTCAGCGAGAACCGCACCGCGGCGATCCTGGCCAAGGCCGTGGCCGATGACGCCACCGCGCTGGACGCGGCGACCACGCTGCGCGCGTCCACCCTGGGCGGTGCCCGCGCGCTGGGCTTCGGCGAGCGCATCGGTTCGATCGAAGTCGGCAAGCAGGCCGACCTGGTCTGCGTCGACCTGTCCGCACTGGAAACCCAGCCGCTGCACAACGTGCTGTCGCAGCTGGTGTACGCCACCGGCCGCCAGCAGGTCAGCGACGTCTGGATCGCCGGCAAGCCGAAGCTGGTGCAGCGCGAGCTGGTCGGCATGGACCTGCCGGGCATCATCGCCAACGCGCGCCAGTGGCGCGAGCGCATCCGTCATATCCGCGCCTGAACCCCGGCGCCGCAAGGACTCCCTCATGACTGCCCCCCACGCTTCCTCCAATTTCGATCAGGCCGAGCTGGACAAGTTCGCCGCGCTGGCCAACCGCTGGTGGGACGCTGACGGCCCGCAGAAGCCGCTGCATGCGCTGAACCCGGTGCGCCTGAAATACGTGGCCGACCGCGTTCCGCTGCGCGGCGCACGCGTACTCGACATCGGTTGCGGTGGCGGCCTGTTGAGCGAAGCGCTGGCCCAGGCCGGCGCCGACGTCACCGCCATCGACCTGGCCCCGGAGCTGGTCAAGGTCGCGCGCCTGCATGCGCTGGAAAGCGGCGCCAAGGTCGATTACCGGGTGCAGGCCGCCGAGGACCTGGCCGCCGAGCAGCCGGGCAGCTTCGATGTGGTGACCTGCATGGAAATGCTGGAGCACGTGCCAGACCCGGGCGCGATCATCGAGGCCTGCAAGCGCCTGCTGAAGCCGGGCGGCCACCTGTTCCTGTCGACCATCAACCGCACCGCTGCCGCCTTCGCAGTGGCGATTGTCGGTGCCGAGTACGTGGCGCGGCTGCTGCCCAAGGGCACGCACCACTACCAGGAATTCATCAGGCCGGCCGAGCTGGCGCGCTGGCTGCGCGAGGCCGACATGCAGCTGGTGGACGTCAGCGGCATGGCCTACGAGCCGTGGCGCAACCACGCCCGCCTGAGCAGCCGCACCGACATCAACTACCTGGCCTACGCGGTCAAGCCGGCATGACCTCCGCCCGCTTCCCGCGTGCGGTGCTGTTCGACCTGGATGGCACGTTGCTGGACAGCGCGCCGGACTTCGTCGCCACCTGCAACGCGATGCTGGCCGAACGTGGTCGTGCACCCATCGATTCGGCCGCACTGCGCCCGGTGGTGTCGAAGGGCTCGCGGGCGATGGTCTCGGCCGCGTTCCCGGACCTGGATGCCGCTGCGCGCGATGCACTGATCCCGGAATTCCTGCAGCGCTATGAAGCATTGATCGGCCAGCACGCAGTGCTGTTCGACGGCGTGGCCGGCATGCTCGCCGCGCTGGATGAGGCCGGTACGGTGTGGGGCATCGTCACCAACAAACCCGAGTACCTGGCGCGCCTGATCCTGCCGCAGCATGGCTGGCAGCAGCGCTGTGCGGTACTGGTCGGTGGTGACAGCCTGGCCGAACGCAAGCCGCACCCGCTGCCGCTGCTGCACGCTGCGCAGGCCATTGGCATTGCCGCCGAAGACTGCGTGTACGTGGGTGACGACGAGCGCGACATCATCGCCGCACGCGCTGCCGCCATGCCGTCGGTGGCGGCGCTGTGGGGCTACCGCCTGCACAGCGACGACCCGCTGGCCTGGCAGGCCGACGTGCTGGTCGAGAACGCCGAACTTCTGCAACTGGCCAGTCTCTGGCCGACCCGGCCGGCAGCCCCGGCCCAGCCGTAAGGAATCACGTAGTGAGCAGTACCGCGCTGGACAGTTTCCTCGACAAGTGGCGCAGCCGTTGGCCGGAATGGTCGGTGGCCGCCCCGTTCGTGGCCGAATCACAACGCGAGCTTGCCGTGGCGTGGTTCGCGCTGCTGCAGGAGTTCGACGACATGCTCAATACCGGCGGCGATCCGCTGCCGGCCGATGCCAAGCTGGCATGGTGGGGCGAGGAGCTGCGCAGCTGGGCCGGGCATCGTTCGCGCCATCCACTGGGCCGTCTGCTGGAGCCCGTGCGCGCGCCATGGGCGCAGCTGGCCGAGGCGCTGCCGGATCTGGTTGAAGCGCGCACCGTCGCACTGGATGCGGCCGGTGCCGAGCGTGCGCTGGCCAACTACGCCGAGGCCGTAGCTGCGGTGGAGGCGGCCTTGTTCGCGGACAAGCCGCGCACCGGTGCCGGCCGTGCGGTGCAGCTGCAGACCCTGGCCCAGCGCCTGCAGGATGCCGGCGTGGCCGGTGTGCCGCGCAGCCTGCTGGACGGTGATGCCAGTACGGCTGCACAGCGCTGGGCGCAGCATCTGTTGAAGGGCTGGGGCACGCGCGTGCCCGGCCCGCGACCGCGCCGTGTGTGGTCCAGCCTGGCGCGCGCCCGCGTTGCCGCGCAGGCCGCAGGCAAGCCGATTGAAGCGACCCCGGTGCGCACCTTGTTGCGCGTGTGGTGGGCTGCGCGCGGTTGATCGATCTTCGCTGTTGACTGCTTCTGGTGGGTGCGGGCCTTGGTCCGCACGCTCTGTGAGGTTGTGCCGACCAAGGTTGGCACCCACCAAAGCGCATTGCGCGCGTTACTTGCGTTCCAGTACCAGCAGCGGATCGATACGGGTATCGAACCAGTTCATGCCCCAGTGCAGGTGCGGGCCGGTGGCACGGCCGGTGGCGCCGACCGCGGCGATCACCTGGCCTTGTTCCACACGGTCGCCAACTTTTACGTCGATGCGCGACAGGTGCAGGAAGTTGGAACTGACCCCGAAACCGTGGTCGAGCAGCAGCGTACCGCCGGTCAGGTACAGGTCCGGCCCGGCGAAGGTGACGATGCCGGCGGCCGGTGCCTTCACCGGCGTGCCGGTCGGTACCGCGATGTCCATGCCGGAATGACCGGCACCGGGCTGCCCGTTGTACACGCGCGCATTGCCGAAGCGACCGCTGATGCGGCCCTGCACCGGCCAGATGAAGGTCTGGGTGAAGTCGGTGCGGTCGTCATCGCGGGCACGCGCGGCGGTCACCTGCGCCTGTTCGCGCTTGATCCGCTCGGCAATCGCCGGCGGCGGGTTGACCGTCTTCGGCGGCACGCCGTTGACCCGCTCGGTGGGCCAGTCGCGCGGCGTCACCACAATGGTCGCGGTCTCGCTGCCACCATCGGGGCGCTGCACCTGCACGCGCAATGGTCCCTTCTCGTCGCGGCCGATGCCGAACACCACGCTGCCGTAGCCGCTCACCCGCAGCTGGCGGCCGGCGTACTGCACGCGGCTGCCGGCGGGCACCTTGCCGATCACCAGTGCGCCCTGCGACGCACTGGCCGGGAACACCACGCGGCTGTCGATCAGGCTGCCGATGGCATCCTGCGCGTGAGCCGACGGTACGCTGAGCAGGGGCGCCGCCAGCAGCAGCGCCCCGGTAAATAGGGCCGCGCGCATCAGCGGTCGTAGGTCATGCGCTGGCCGGCGGGTTCGCCCACCAGTTTGCTGCCATCCCACACCAGCTGGCCGTTGACCCAGGTGGAGGCCACGCGCGAACGGAAGGTCGTGCCTTCGAACGGCGACCAGCCGCACTTGGACAGCACGTCCTCGCGCTTGACGGTGAACGGCACGTCTTCCACAAGCACCAGGTCGGCGAAGTAGCCTTCGCGCAGGAAGCCGCGTTCTTCCACGTCGAACAACTGTGCCGGCGCGTGGGCGAATTTCTGCACCACCTGTTCGCGGGTCAGCTTGCCTTCGTGCACGCGCTCCAGCGCGGCCACCAGCGCGTACTGCACCAGCGGCAGGCCCGACGGTGCCTGCGCGTACGGCTTCTGCTTCTCTTCCCAGGTGTGCGGCGCGTGGTCGGTGGCCAGCACGTCCAGCACGTCGTCGGCCAGCGCAGCGGTGATCGCCTCGCGGTCGGACACTTCCTTGATGGCCGGGTTGCACTTGATCAGGTTGCCCTTGGTCGCATAGTCCGGGCGCGCGAAGTGCAGGAAGTGCACGCAGGTCTCGGCGGTGATCTGCTTGCGGCTGCCGTCGGCGCGGATCAGCGGGCCCTTCTCGAACAGCGCCAGCTCGTCGGCGGTGGAGATGTGCAGCACATGCAGGCGGGTGCCGTGCTTGCGCGCCAGCGACATCGCCAGGCGGGTCGACTTGATGCAGGCCTCGCGCGAACGGATGTCCGGATGCATGTCCGGAGTCAGCGCATCGCCGTACCTTTCCTGGAAGGCCTTCAGGTTGGCATCGATCATCGGCGTGTCTTCGCAGTGCGTGATGATCGGGGTCGGGCATTCGCGGAAGATCGCATCCAGCGTTTCCGGGTTGTCCACCAGCATGTTGCCGGTCGAAGCACCCATGAACACCTTCACGCCCGGGGCCTTCTTCGGATCCAGGGCACGGATCGCGTCGAGGTTGTCATTGCTGGCGCCGTGGTAGAAGCCATAGTTGGCCCAGGCGCGGCCGCGCGCGAGCTCGTACTTGGCTTCCAGGATGGTCGAATCCAGCGTCGGCGGGTTGGTGTTGGGCATGTCCATGAAGCTGGTCAGGCCACCGGCCACGGCCGCGGCCGATTCGCTGGCGATGTCGCCCTTGTGGGTCAGGCCTGGTTCGCGGAAGTGCACCTGGTCATCGATCATGCCGGGCAGCAGCCAGCGTCCGGCCGCATCCACCACCTGTTCGCCGTCGCGCGGCGCCAGCCCGCTGCCGATCTGCGCGATGCGGCCGTTCTCGATGCGCAGGTCGCCGTCGAAGGTGCGGCCTTCGTTGACCATCCGGGCGTTGGTGATGAGGGTGGAGGACATGTCAGTGTTTTCCTGTGCAACGGCAAGAGGGGGCGTTGGGAGACTCGGGCACGGGGTCGAAGCCGCCGGGATGGAACGGGTGGCAGCGACCGAGCCGGCGTGCAGCCAGCCAGCTGCCGCGCAGCGGGCCGTGCCGCGAGATGGCTTCCATCGCGTATTCAGAACAGCTCGGCACGAAACGGCAGCGTGGCCCCAGCAAGGGGCTGATGAAGCGCTTGTAGAAGCGCAGCAGGGCAATGAGCAGGCGCGAGATCACCCAGTCATCTTATGCCAGTTGGCATGAAGGCCGCATTTGTGCAGGATGGGCCGTTGGTCGCATGTCGCCGATGGCCTGCGACCGGTACCAGCACCTGCGGGTGCTGGCCAGGTTCCGTACCGCGCAAGGCGGTCCGTGTTCGTCGGACTGCCTCCAAGGGCGCCTTGACTCCAGGACTGAATGGAGCAGGGTGCCGAGGTTGCTGCTGCGGGTCGGGTAGGCTATAAAGGCCCGCTTTCCCGGGCCCCGGGGAATCCAAGGAAGAGCGTTTCGTGGCTGCTAAAAAAACTGCAAAGAAGGCCGCAACGGCCGCCAAGAAAACCGCCAAGCCTGTTGTGAAGAAGTTGGCGGCAAAGCCCGTTGCCAGGAAACCGGCCAGCAAGCCGGCGACCAAGGCAGCGTCCTCGCAACCGGCGGCCAGGAAGGCCACCGCAAAGAAAACGCCGGTCAAGGCAACCAAGCCGGTGGCGAAGAAGGCTGCTGCGCCCGCCAAGGCCAAGCCTGCCGCTGCCAGCAAGAAGGCGCCGGTGGTGAAGAAGGCCGCCAGCAAGGCCGCGCCGGTGAAGAAGGCTGCCGCCAAGCCAGTGGCGAAGAAGGCAGCAACCAAGCCGGCGCCGAAGGCGGTGGTGAAGAAGGCTGCAGCCAAGCCGGTCGCCAAGCCCGCAGCAAAGAAGGTCGCTGCGGCCAAACCGGTCGCCACGCCTGCCGCTGTAAAGAAGGTTGCCAAGAATGTTGCCGCGCCGGCCGTAAAGCCGACCCCGGCCCCAGTAGTGAAGTCCGCACCGAAGCCTGCTGCCAAGCCGGCTCCGGCCAAGCCTGTCCCGGCCAAGACCGTGGCAGTGGCAGCAGCCCAACCGGCCTCCAAGCCGGCCCCGGCCGCCGCTCCTGCCGCCTCGAAGGCCCCGCAATCCAAGAATCCCGTGCCCGTTTCGAAATCGCCTGCCAAAACCGCCGTGAAATCCGATTCCGCCCCGAAGACCGTGTCGCGCCCTGTCGGCAAGGTTGCCGTGGCCGTCGCCGCCCGCTCGGCGGCACCGGCCCCGCGCAGCAAGTACAAGGTGGTCGAGTACAAGACCGACGAGGCCACCGGCCGCCCGATCCTGCCGGCTGGCTACAAGCCGTCCTCGGAAGAGGAATACATGAGCCCGCTGCAGCAGGAGTACTTCCGCCAGCGCCTGCAGAACTGGCGCGCGGACCTGGTGGAAGAGTCCAAGCAGACCATCGAGAACCTGCGCGAGGAAGTGCGTGACATCGGCGACGAAGCCGAGCGTGCGACCCGCGAGACCGAGAACTCGCTGGAACTGCGTACCCGCGACCGCTATCGCAAGCTGATCGGCAAGATCGACAGCACCCTGAAGCGCCTGGAAGCGGGCGACTACGGTTACTGCGTCGACACCGGCGAGGAAATCGGCCTGGAGCGCCTGGAAGCGCGCCTCACCGCCGAACGCACCATCGACGCCCAGGAGCGTTGGGAGCACTTGCAGAAGCAGCAGGGCGACTGATTCCCGCTCGTTGTATGGTCATGCAGAAAACCCGGCTTCGGCTGGGTTTTTTGTTGGGGGATCGTTGGTAAGCGACCGTGGCTGGCACGGGCAGTTGTGGCCGTTGACTTGGGTCCGCCTTGTAGCGAGCCGAGCACCGCAGGGGAATCGGGGGCGAAGAGGCGCCGCTGTTTGAGCGCAGCGAGTTCGGCGCCGTCCCCTGATTCACCGAGGAGCGCAGGGCACCGGTGCGCAGCACCGGCTCGCGGATGGCGGCGCGTTTCTTTGGTTACTTTCTTTGCGCGCGCAAAGAAAGTGACAAACCCATTCATCGAGGGAAAGTGACGTGGCCAGTCAAACGCCCGGCGCCGCCGAACGCGCTCTCCGCAGGGTCACTGCAGGTCGCGCAGATTCAACTTCCGCAGCGTCGGGTTCTTCCACGCGGTGATCCCGGCCACGCTCAGCACCGCAAACCCACCCAGCACCACTGCAGGCACCAGCCCCAGCAGACGGGCCATCGTGCCGGCATAGAACGCGCCCAGCTCGTTGGACGAACTGATGAAGATGCCGTTGATCGACGACACACGTCCACGCATTTCTTCCGGCGTGGCCAACTGCAGGATGGTCGAGCGGATCACCACCGAGACGCCATCGAAGGCCCCATAGAACAGCAGGATCAGCGCCGACAGCCAGAAGTGCTGCGACAGCCCGAAGCCGATCACGCACAGGCCGAACCCGCCCACCGCGAACAGCAACACGCGGCCGGCATTGCGGTGCAGCGGGTGGCGGGCCAGCCACAGGCCCACGCACACCGAACCGAGCGCCGGCATCGCGCGCAGGATGCCCAGGCCTTCGGGGCCGTGGTGCAGGATTTCGTGCAGGAAGGCCGGCAGCATCGCCACCACGCCGCCCAGCAGCACCGAGAACATGTCCAGCGCCATCGCGCCGACCATGATCCGGTTGCCGACCACGAATCGCGCGCCTTCGGCGATGCTCTTGAAGATCGGCGCGGCCGGACCGGTGTGCACCGGCTCCTCCACTTTCAGCGTGGCCAGGCAGGCCATCGCCACCAGCGCAAAGGCCGTAGCCACCGCGTAGGACAGGCCCTTGCCGCCGAAGCCGACCAGCACGCCGCCCAGCGCCGGGCCGGCCACCATGCCGGCCTGGAACACCACCGCGCCGAGGCCAGCGCCACGTGCGAACTGGTCACGGGCCAGCACGCGGGCGAACAGTGCGTTGTAGATTGGCGACAGGAAGGCGCGGACCATGCCGGTCAGGGCGATGGCCGCATAGATCGGCCACACGCCCTCGAACGGCAGCCAACCCGTCGCAACGCCGGTCAGCACCAGCGCCGTGGCGATCAGCCCGGAACAGGCGACCATGCCCAGCCGACGGCGCGGCAGGTGGTCGACCAGATAGCCGGCGAACGGCGCCACGCAGAAGAACGGCAGCACCTCGGCCAGGCCGACCAGGCCCAGCGAGAACGGATTGCGGGTGACTTCGTAGATGTGCCAGCCGACGGTGACCGCCACCACCTGGTAGGACAGCATTGCGAAGATGCGGTAGGCCAGCAGCTTGGCGAAACCGGGCCGGGACAGCAGGCCCAGCGCGGTGTCTTCGGCTGTGGCAGGCTCGCTCACGACGGGTCGCGCTGCAGCTGGGCCTGCGCGGTCTCGCGGATGAAGGCCAGCATCGCCGCCACGCCGTTGCTGCGGGTGGGGGAGAGGTGACGGGCCAGGCCGATGTCCTGGATGTAGCTGGGCTCGGTGTCCAGGATTTCCTGTGCCGAGCGCCCGGAGTACACGCGCAGGGCCAGGAAGATCAGGCCGGAAACGATGGCCGAATCACTGATGGCATGGAAGCGCAGCGACTGCGCGTTGCCTTCCGGCACGATCCAGACCATCGACTGGCAGCCGAGGAGGCGGTGCTCTTCGGTCTTCCATTCGTCCGGGAAGGCGGGCAGCTTGCGGCCGAGGTCGATCAGGTACTGGTAGCGCTCGGACCAGTCGCCGAAGAAGCCGAATTCCTCGGCGATGGCGGTCTGGGCCTCGGCGGCGGTAGGTTCAAGCGGGAACGGGGAGTCGGTCACAACAGTCTCTACAGTGGGGGCGTGGCCGGCGGGCCGGCCACGGGGCAGGGCAGGTCAGCCGCGCTTGCGCGACCAGCGCACGCCCTGCGGGGTGTCTTCCAGCACGATGCCTTCGGCGGCCAGCTGGTCGCGGATGGCATCGGAACGCGCGAAATCACGCGCTTTCTTGGCCGCAGCACGCTCGTCGATCAGGCCCTGGATGCGGGCATCGTCGCCGTCATCGCCCGCAGCGGTACCGAACCACTGCGCCGGATCGGCCTGCAGCAGGCCCAGCGCCAGGCCGGCGCCGAGCAGCTCGCCCTTCAGCCGTGCCTGTTCGGCCGGGTCGGTGGCGCGGCGTGCATCGGCGGCGATGCGGGCCACTTCGGCCAGCGCCTGCGGGGTGTTCAGGTCGTCATCCAGGGTCGCCTCGACGCTGGCCGGGATCACCGCGCTGGCTTCGATCGACGCCAGCTCGCGCAGCGTGCCGTACAGGCGGTCCAGGGTGCGCACCGACTGCTCGATCAGGCCATCGGACCAGTCCAGCGGCTGCCGGTAATGGGCCGACAGCAGGGCCAGGCGCAGCGCTTCCGGCGGATGCTGGCGCACCAGGTCGTGTACGCGCTCGATGTTGCCCAGCGACTTGCTCATCTTGGCGCCGCCGAAGTTGAGCATGCCGTTGTGCAGCCAGTAGCGGGCAAAGATCCTGCCGCCATGCGCGCATTCGCTCTGCGCGATCTCGTTCTCGTGGTGCGGGAACTGCAGGTCGACACCGCCGGCATGGATGTCGATGGTCTCGCCCAGATGGGCGGCCGCCATCGCCGAGCATTCGATGTGCCAGCCCGGGCGGCCACGGCCCCAGGGCGATTCCCAGCCGGGCAGGTCGTCGCTGGAGGGCTTCCACAGCACGAAATCGCCCGGATCACGCTTGTAGGGGGCGACATCGACGCGGGCGCCGGCCAGCATCTCTTCCGGATCGCGTCGCGAGAGCTTGCCGTAGCCGTCGAAGCTGGCCACCGCGAACAGCACATGGCCTTCGGCGGCATAGGCATGACCATTGGCGATCAGCTGCTCGATCATGGTGATGATCTGCGGCATGTGCGCAGTCACTTCCGGCTCGATGTCCGGCGGCACCACGCCCAGCGCGGCCATGTCTTCACGGTAGGCGGCGGCGAACCTGTCGGTGATGGTGCTGATCGGCACCCCCTGCTCGCGCGCAGCGGTGTTGATCTTGTCGTCCACGTCGGTGATGTTGCGCGCGTAGCGCAGGCCACCGAAACGCCGCCGCAGCAGATCGGCCAGCACCCCGAACACCACCGGGCCGCGGGCGTTGCCGATGTGCACGTAGTTGTAGACCGTGGGGCCGCACACATACAGGGTCGGACAGGCCGGATCGAGCGGGGTGAACGGTTCGAGCTGGCGAGTCAGGTTGTTGTGCAGGCGCAGGGTCATGGGGCTGTGGCTGGGGGACAAGCCTGTGATTTTAGAACGTGTCGGCCCGCTTTGGGGCGCCGATTGCCACCGGTGGACGCCGGCTCCACCCAAGGTGGGGTGGGCAGGAACGGCGTGGACGGGTAATGTTCAGCCCCTTGCGCTCGTCACTGCCTACACTATTGCCGTGTCCTTGCTCCCGTCGCCACTGAAATCCATCGCGTTGCTGACCCTGGCCTGCCTGTCGGCGACGGCCGCCGTGGCCCAGGCGCAGGAGGCCGAGCCGCGCAACCGGGTGGTGATCGTCGAGAACGTGAAGTTCGACTATGCGCAGGTGCTGAACGTCGAGCCGGTGTTCCAGACCCTGCGCGCGACCCGCACCGAGGAGCATTGCGAGCCGATCTCGACCCGCACCCTGGCCCCGGTCAACGTCACCGGTGAAGAGCCGGTCGAGGACAAGGGCCGGATCGGCCGCTTCTGGGACTCGGTGCGCTCGATGTTCAAGCGCAGCGATGAAGAGGTCTCCGAGGAGACCGCCGCCGAGACGCCTGCCCCGGCACCGGCCAACAACGGCCCGATGCTGACCCGCGACTGCCGCATCGTGCCGGTCGGGCGTGAATTCCGCCGGCCGATCGCCTATGACGTGGATTACGTCTACAAGGGCACCAAGTACCGGTCGCGCCTGCCGGAGGACCCCGGCAACCGGCTGAAGATCCGGGTTTCGATCACCCCTTGGGTCGGCCCCGAGCAGGGCGCCGCCGGTAATCCCTGATTCTGCGACCCCGGCCCCTTGCGTCGGCCCCGGCCGCATGCAAAGATTGGCGGCCATGAAGCTCACCGACTTCCAGCACGACAGCAGCGCAGCCCGACAGGCGTCGGGCATGACCTCGCGTGCGCGTCGACCGGAACCCCACATCCTCGCTGGGTAACCGGAGCTTTCTGCTGTTCGTCCGAAAAAAACCCAGCCCGCCGGCTGGGTTTTTTCGTTTCCGCGCTTCAAAAATGCATGTGCTGAAAGCTGCAACTGCAACCTTTTCGATCCACCTTTGCTTCCTGCTTTTCCCTTCCACCGCGTCGAACCCGGCGCCGCCACGCAAGGAAAGATGATGTCCCCCAAGCACTTCCTGAACACCCAGGACTGGAGCCGCAGCGATCTTGACGCGCTGCTGACCCAGGCCGCGCTGTTCAAGCGCAACAAGCTCGGCGACCAGCTCAAGGGCAAGTCGATCGCGCTGGTGTTCTTCAACCCCTCCATGCGCACCCGCACCAGCTTCGAACTGGGCGCGTTCCAGCTCGGCGCCCACGCGGTGGTGCTGCAGCCGGGCAAGGATGCGTGGCCGATCGAGTTCAACCTCGGCACGGTGATGGACGGCGATACCGAAGAACACATTGCGGAAGTGGCCAAGGTGCTGGGCCGTTACTGTGACATCATCGCCGTGCGTGCGTTCCCCAAGTTCATCGACTGGGCCTACGATCGCCAGGACATCGTCCTCAACAGCTTCGCCAAGTATTCGCCGGTGCCGGTCATCAACATGGAGACCATCACCCACCCGTGCCAGGAACTGGCCCACGTCATGGCCCTGCAGGAGCACTTCGGCACCCAGGACCTGCGTGGCAAGAAGTATGTGCTGACCTGGACCTACCACCCCAAGCCGCTGAACACCGCCGTGGCCAACTCGGCACTGACCATCGCCACCCGCATGGGCATGGACGTGACCCTGCTGTGCCCGACCGCCGACTACATCCTCGACGATCGCTACATGGGCTGGGCCGAGCAGAACGTGGCCGAGAGCGGCGGTTCGCTGAAGATCAGCCATGACATCGACAGCGCCTACGCCGGCGCCGACGTGGTCTACGCCAAGAGCTGGGGCGCGCTGCCGTTCTTCGGCAACTGGGAGCCGGAGAAGCCGATCCGCGACCAGTTCAAGCACTTCATCGTGGACGAGCGGAAGATGGCACTGACCAACAACGGTGTGTTCAGCCACTGCCTGCCGCTGCGCCGGAACGTGAAGGCCACCGACGCGGTGATGGATTCGCCGCAGTGCATCGCCATCAACGAAGCCGAGAACCGCCTGCACGTGCAGAAGGCGATCATGGCGGCGGTTGCCGGGCGCTAGATCGAACAAGGGGTAGCGCCGACCGTTGGTCGGCTGCTCCCGCAGCGGCGCATCCATCATTCCAGCCGACCAACGGTCGGCTCTACCGAATTCCCATCCCCCAAGTGGACCTGACTCCCATGAGCAACAAAGACGTCGTTCTCGCCTTCTCCGGCGGCCTGGATACCAGCTTCTGCGTGCCGTACCTGCAGGAGCGCGGCTACAACGTGCACACCGTGTTCGCCGACACCGGCGGCGTGGATGATGAAGAGCGCGATTTCATCGAAAAGCGTGCCGCCGAACTGGGCGTGACCAGCCACGTCACCGTCAACGGTGGCCCGGCCATCTGGGAAGGCTTCGTCAAGCCGTTCGTGTGGGCCGGCGAAGGCTACCAGGGCCAGTACCCGCTGCTGGTCTCGGACCGCTACCTGATCGTCGATGCCGCGCTGAAGCGTGCCGCCGAACTGGGCACCAACATCATCGCCCACGGCTGCACCGGCATGGGCAACGACCAGGTCCGCTTCGACCTGGCCGTGAAGGCGCTGGGTGACTACCAGATCATCGCGCCGATCCGCGAGATCCAGAAGGAACACACCCAGACCCGCGCCTACGAGCAGAAGTACCTGGAAGAGCGCGGCTTCGGCGTGCGCGCCAAGCAGCAGGCCTACACCATCAACGAGAACCTGCTGGGCCTGACCATGTCCGGCGGCGAGATCGACCGTTGGGAAGCCCCGGGCGAGGGCGCTCGTGGCTGGTGCGCACCGCGCAGCGAGTGGCCGGAACAGGCGCTGACCGTCACCCTGAAGTTCGTTGAAGGCGAAGCCGTTGAACTGAACGGCAAGGCGCTGCCGGGCGACCAGATCCTGGCCCAGCTCAACAAGCTGTTCGCCCCGTACGGCGTCGGTCGCGGCGTGTACACCGGCGACACCGTGATCGGCCTGAAGGGCCGCATCGTGTTCGAGGCCCCGGGCCTGGTCTCGCTGCTGGCCGGACACCGCGCGCTGGAAGATGCGGTGCTGACCAAGCAGCAGAACCGCTTCAAGCCGGACGTGGCGCGCAAGTGGGTGGAGCTGGTGTACGAAGGCTTCTACCACGATCCGCTGAAGACCGACATCGAAGCCTTCCTGAAGTCCTCGCAGGCCAAGGTGAACGGTGAAGTGGTGCTGGAAACCCGCGGTGGCCGCGTCGATGCAGTGGCGGTGAAGTCGCCGCACCTGCTCAACACCAAGGGTGCCACCTACGCGCAGTCGGCCGACTGGGGCGTGGAGGAGGCCGAAGGCTTCATCAAGCTGTTCGGGATGAGCTCCACTGTCTATGCGCAGGTCAATCGTGGTTGACCTGTGACGGGGTGCCGGCCGCTGGCCGGCGCCTCGCAACATCGATGGAGGGTAGTGCCGGCCGCTGGCCGGCTCGTGGCACGGCTGGATCATTGCGGAGCCGGCCAGCGGCCGGCACTACCGATTTCGAACCCTACGGATATTCAGACACATGCTTGAACAGACGCTCGATCACCTGCAGGCCCTGGTGTCTTTCGACACCCGCAACCCGCCGCGTGCGATCACCACCGGTGGCATCTTCGATTACCTGCGCGCGAACCTGCCCGGCTTCAACGTCGAGGTGATCGACCATGGCGCGGGCGCGGTCAGCCTGTACGCCGTGCGTGGTACGCCGAAGTACCTGTTCAACGTGCACCTGGATACGGTGCCGGACTCGCCGCACTGGAGTGCCGACCCGCATGTGATGCGGCGCCTGGACGACCGCGTGGTCGGCCTGGGCGTGTGTGATATCAAGGGCGCGGCCGCTGCACTGGTGGCTGCGGCCAATGCCAGCGATGGTGATGCCGCGTTCCTGTTCTCCAGCGATGAAGAAGCCAACGATCCGCGCTGCATCGCCGCGTTCCTGGCCCGCGGCATTCCGTACGAAGCGGTGCTGGTGGCCGAGCCGACCATGAGCGAAGCGGTGCTGGCGCATCGCGGCATCAGCTCGGTGCTGATGCAGTTCGCCGGTCGTGCAGGGCACGCCTCGGGCAAGCAGGATGCGGCTGCCAGCGCGCTGCACCAGGCGATGCGCTGGGGCAACCGCGCGCTGGACCATGTGGAATCGCTGGCTTCGGCGCGCTTCGGTGGGCTGACGGGCCTGCGCTTCAACATCGGCCGCGTCGAAGGCGGGATCAAGGCCAACATGATCGCACCCGCTGCCGAAGTGCGCTTCGGCTTCCGTCCGCTGCCGTCGATGAACATCGACGCGTTGCTGGCCACCTTCGCCGGTTTCGCCGAGCCGGAAGCGGCGGTATTCACCGAAACCTTCCGTGGCCCCAGCCTGCCGGCCGGCGACATCGCCGAAGCCGAGAACCGCCGCCTGCTGGCACGTGACGTGGCCGATGCGCTGGAACTGCCGATCGGCAACGCGGTGGACTTCTGGACCGAAGCCTCGCTGTTCTCGGCCGGTGGTTACACCACGCTGGTGTTCGGCCCGGGTGACATCGCCCAGGCCCACACCGCCGATGAGTTCGTGACGCTGGAGCAGTTGCAGCGCTACACCGACGCCGTGCACCGCATCATCGCCGCCGGCGCCTGATTCTTCCCTTTCCGACGAAACCGAAATGTCTCCTGCCCTCCAGCCCCATCGCCAGACCCGCCAGACCATCGTGCGCCTGCTTTCCAGCATGGCCAGCGCGAAGGAGATCAGCCAGTACCTCAAGCGCTTCTCGCAGCTGGATGCCAAGCGCTTCGCCGTGGTCAAGGTCGGCGGCGCGGTGCTGCGCGACGACCTCGACGCGCTGACCTCTTCGCTGTCGTTCCTGCAGGAAGTCGGGCTGACCCCGATCGTGCTGCACGGCGCCGGCCCGCAGCTGGATGCCGAACTGTCGGCCGCCGGCATCGAGAAGCAGACCGTGAACGGCCTGCGCGTGACCTCGCCGGAAGCGCTGGCGATCGTGCGCCGGGTATTCCAGCAGTCCAACCTGCGGCTGGTCGAGGCGCTGCAGCAGAACGGCGCGCGCGCCACCTCGATCACCGGCGGCGTGTTCGAGGCCGAGTACCTGGATGTGGATACCTACGGCCTGGTCGGCGAGGTGAAGAAGGTCAACCTGGCACCGATCGAGGCCAGCCTGCGCGCCGGCTCGATCCCGGTCATCACCAGCCTGGGCGAGACCGCCGGCGGCCAGATCCTCAACGTCAACGCCGACTTCGCCGCCAACGAGCTGGTACAGGAACTGCAGCCGTACAAGATCATCTTCCTGACCGGCACGGGCGGCCTGCTGGACGAGGCGGGCAACGTGATCGATTCGATCAACCTGTCCACCGAGTACGACCACCTGATCGCGCAGCCGTGGATCCACGGCGGCATGAAGGTGAAGATCGAACAGATAAAGGATCTGCTCGACCGCCTGCCGCTGGAATCGTCGGTGTCGATCACGCGCCCGGCCGACCTGGCCAAGGAACTGTTCACCCACAAGGGTTCGGGCACGCTGGTGCGCAAGGGTGAAAAGGTGCTGCGCGCCACCGCCTGGAACGAACTGGACCTGCCGCGCCTGAAGGGCCTGATCGAATCCAGCTTCGGCCGCGCGCTGGTGCCGGACTATTTCGAGAAGACCAAGCTGTTGCGTGCCTACGTCAGCGAGAACTACCGCACCGCGGTCATCCTCACCGACGAGGCAGAGGGCGTGTACCTGGACAAGTTCGCCGTGCTCGACGACGCGCAGGGCGAGGGCCTGGGCCGTGCGGTCTGGAACGTGATGCTGGAAGAGACGCCGCAGCTGTTCTGGCGCTCGCGCCATGGCAACCCGATCAATCACTTCTACTACGCCGAATCCGACGGCTGCTACAAGCAGGACCACTGGAAGGTATTCTGGTTCGGTGCCGATTCCATCGACCGTATCAAGACCTATGTCGATCATTGCGCGCAGCGCACCCCGAGCCTGCAGGGCTGAGCAATGAGCAATCACGATGCCTGGAACTCGGTTCCCACCCTGCGCGGCCAGCACGTAACCCTGCAGCCGCTGCAGATGGAACACGTGCCCGGCCTGCGCGATGCGCTTGAAGGCAGCGGCCTGGACCAGCTCTGGTACACCCAGGTGCCGTCGCCGGAACAGGCCGAGACCTATGTGCGGGCCGCGCTGCAGGCGCAGAGCGAAGGCAAGGTGCTGCCGTTCGTGATCCGTGATGCGGTGGGTGACATCATCGGCAGCACGCGCTTCTACGACATGGATGCCGGTGTGCCCAAGCTCAGCCTCGGCTACACCTGGTACACACCACGCGTGCAGCGCACCGGTGCCAACACCGAAGCCAAGCTGTTGCTGCTGCAGCACGCCTTCGAAACGCTGGGCTGTATCAGCGTGGTGCTGGAAACCAGCTGGTTCAACGCCACCTCGCGCACTGCCATCGCCCGCCTCGGCGCCAAGCAGGACGGCGTGCTGCGCAACCACAAGCGGCATGCCGACGGCACGCCGCGCGACACCGTCATCTTCTCCATCATCGATGCGGAATGGCAGGGCGTGAAGCGCCACCTGCAGTTCCGCCTGGACAGTCACGCATGAACGATTCGACCTTTACCCTTGGCATCGTCGGTGCCCGCGGCCATACCGGCGCCGAGCTGATCAAGCTGGTGGCCGCCCATCCGCGGCTGGAACTGGCTTTCGTCTCCTCGCGCGAGCGCGCCGGGCAGCGCCTGTCCGACCATCACCCGGAATTCCAGGGCGATCTGCAGTACGAGAACCTGGACGCCGACGCGGTGGCGGCCAAGGGTGTGGACGCAGTGATCCTGGCCCTGCCCAATGGCCTGGCCGCACCGTTCGTGGCTGCGCTGGAAGCGGCGAAGCCGGACACCGTCATCGTCGATCTCTCGGCCGACTATCGCTTCGACAACAGCTGGTACTACGGCCTGCCGGAGCTGACCCGCGGCCGCTACAACGGCCAGAAGCACATCAGCAACCCGGGCTGCTATGCCACGGCGATGCAGCTGGCGGTGCATCCGCTGCTGGACCTGCTGGCCGGTCCGCCGCAGTGCTTCGGTGTCTCCGGCTACTCCGGCGCCGGTACCACGCCGTCGGACAAGAACAACGTCGAACTGCTGGCCGACAACCTGATGCCCTACGCGCTGACCAACCACGTGCACGAGCGCGAGGTGTCGGTGCAGCTGGGCGTGGCTGTTGAATTCATGCCACATGTCGCGCCGCATTTCCGGGGCATCACGCTTACCGCCAACCTGTGGCTGAACCGCGTGCAGACCCGCGAACAGATCGTCGAGCGCTTCCAGCAGGCCTATGCCGGCGAACCCCTGATCGACGTGGTGGATGAAGCGCCGTGGGTCAGCCGCATCGCCGGCCGACACGGTGCCCAGGTCGGTGGCTTCACGCTCGCGCCGGGCGGCAAGCGGGTCGTCGTGGTGGCGACCCTGGACAACCTGCTCAAGGGCGCGGCCACCCAGGCCATGCAGAACCTCAACCTCGCGCTGGGCATCGATGAACTGATGTCCATCCCGCACTGAACACGCCTTCCGGAGCCCCCATGGCAGACCTTCTTTGGCAGAAGCCCGGCGTCGCTGTCGACGCCCAGATCCAGACCTTCCTCGCCGGCGACGACGTGATCCTCGACCGCGAGTTCTTCCTGCATGACATCGCCGCCAGCGCCGCACATGCACAAGGCCTGCAGCACATCGGCATCCTCAGTGCCGACGAGCTGGACGGCCTGCTGCGCGAACTGGAGGTGCTGGCGCAGGACTTCCGCGAAGGCCGCTTCGTGCTCGATACCCAGTATGAGGATGGCCACTCGGCGATCGAAGCGCGCCTGACCGGACGCCTCGGCGATGCCGGCCGCAAGATCCACACCGGCCGCAGCCGCAACGACCAGATCCTGGTCGCCACCCGCCTGTGGCTGAAGGAGAAGCTGCAGCGCGTGGCACAGCTCAGTGCCGAAGTGGCCAAGGTCGCGCTGGACCGCGCACAGGCCGAGAAGGACCTGCCGATTCCCGGCTACACCCACATCCAGCGCGCCGTAGTGTCCTCGGCCGGCATGTGGTGGGCGGGCTGGGCCGAGGCCTTCATCGACAATGCCATCCGCGCGCGTGACACCCATGCGCTGGTCGATGCCAATCCGCTCGGCACGGCTGCCGGCTACGGCGTGAACCTGCCGCTGGACCGCGAGCACACCACGGCCGCGCTCGGTTTCGCGCGCATGCAGATCTCGCCGATCTACGCACAGCTGTCGCGCGGCAAGTTCGAGCTGGCCGCGCTGGAAGCGCTCGGTGGTGCCACGCTGGACCTGCGCCGCATCGCCTGGGACCTGTCGCTGTTCACCAGCGCCGAGTTCGGCTTCGTCGCGCTGCCGGCGCAGTACACCACCGGCAGTTCGATCATGCCCAACAAGCGCAACCCGGACGTGATCGAGCTGATGCGTGCGACCCACGCCAGCGTCGCCGCAGCGCGCACCGAGATCGAGCAGCTGCTGTCGCTGCCGTCGGGCTACCACCGCGACCTGCAGTCGTCCAAGGGTGCCATCTTCCACGGCTTCGGCCGTGGCCTGGCCGCGCTGGAGCTGTTGCCGGCGCTGCTGGCCAACCTGGAATGGCGTGACGACAAGCTGCGTGCGGCCATCGATTCGGGCATGTATGCCACCGACGTGGCGGTGGAAGCGGCCGTGGCCGGCGTGCCGTTCCGTGAGGCCTACAAGGCCGCTGCGGCCGGTGCCGACAGTGCAGGGCAGGGGCGTACCCCGGAAGGCAGCCTCGCCGCGCGCGTGTCGCCGGGTTCGGCCGCCGACCTGCGCCTGGACGAACTGCGCGAGCGCTGGCAGGCGCTGTCCTGATGGCGGGCACTGTCTACCTGGTGATGGCGATGCGCCGGCCGGACTTCAACGATGCAGCGGTGCAGCCGCACCGCGATTTCCTCGATGCGTTGCAGGCGCAGGGCAAGCTGCAGCTGACTGGTGGTTTCGCCGACGGCAGTGGTGGCGCTTATGTGCTGTGCAACGTGGACAGCCTGGCGCAGGCGCAGGCCATCGTCGCCACCGATCCGCTGGTGACGATGCAGGCCTCCGAGCTGACCGTGCACGAATGGAACACCCGCTGAGACACTGACCGATGATCCCGCTCGCTGCCAACGTCGCCTCGCCGTTCCCCGAACAAGCGCTGCCGCCATGGCGGCGTGCGGTGCTGAAGGTCGGCAGCAGCCTGCTGGCAGCCGATGGCGGCGGCCTGTCACCACGCCACGCGCTGGGCCTGGCGCAGTTCGTCTCGGCCAATGTCCTGGCCGGGCGCGAGGTGGTGATCGTGTCTTCCGGCGCGGTCGCTGCCGGGCGCGCGATCCTGCCGCGGGCCGATGAGCCTGGCGCGGCGATGGCGGCGCGGCAGGCGCTGGCTGCGCTCGGCCAGGCCCAGCTGATCGGGCTCTGGCAGCGCTTCTTCGAGCGCCCGGTGGCGCAGGTGCTGCTGACCCATGACGACCTGCGCAACCGCCGCCGCTACCTCAACGCCCGCGCCACGCTCAACGAACTGCTGCGGCTGGGAGCATTGCCGGTGGTCAACGAGAACGACACCGTGTCGGTGGACGAGCTCAAGCTTGGCGACAACGACAACCTGGCGGCGACGGTGGCGGCGCTGGTCGATGCCGATGCGCTGTTCATCGCCACCGATATCGATGGCCTGTACAGCGCCGACCCGCGCACCGTGGCCGACGCGCGGCCGCTGCACGACGTGCCGGAACTGAGTGACGAGGTGCTGGCGATGGCCGGCGGCGCCGGCTCGCGCGCCGGTACCGGCGGCATGCGCACCAAGCTGGAAGCGGCAGCGAAGGCGGGTCGTCTCGGCATCGAAACCTATTTGTTCAATGGCCGCAGCGGTGACGTGGTACGCGCGCTGGCCCAGGACCGCCTGTTCGGTACCCGTATCCACGCCGCGCGCAGCCGTGAGGCGGCCCGCAAGCACTGGCTGCGGCACGCGCCGCTGGTCGAGGGTGCGATCGTGATCGATGCCGGCGCGGCGCAGGCGATGCGCGAGAAGGGCGCCTCGCTGCTGCCCGGCGGCATCACCGGCGCGGAGGGCATGTTCCGCCGTGGCGACATGGTGCAGGTGTGCTGGAACGCGCCACAGGGCCGCGTCTGCGTGGCGCGCGGCGTCAGCCAGTATGCGGCCGATGATGTGCGCCGGATCGCTGGCCGCCATTCGCGCGACATCGAGGCCGTGCTGGGCTACAACTACGGTGGCAGTGTCGTCCATCGCGACGATCTGGTGCTGCCATGACCGGTTTGAAGGACTCCCCGATGAGCGAAATCGAAGCGCAGGCGCGTGCCTGCCGTGACGCGGCCCAGATCGTTGCCGGCCTCGACAGTGCGGCGCGCCGCACGCTGCTGCTGGCAATGGCCCAGGCGCTGGAAGTGAATGCCGGGCTGATCCTGGCCGGTAATGCGCGCGACCTTGCCGCTGCGCGCGAGAAAGGCATTGGCAGTGCCATGCTCGACCGCCTAGCGCTGGACCCGGCACGCCTGTTCGCGATGGCCGAAGCCGTGCGAGAGGTCGCCGCGCTGCCCGATCCCGTCGGCCAGATCACCCGCGACGATGTGCGTCCAAACGGTATCCGCGTGCAGAAGGTGCGCGTGCCGCTGGGCGTGATCGCGATGATCTACGAGGCGCGCCCTAACGTGACCGCCGAAGCGGCCGCGCTGTGCCTGAAGGCCGGCAATGGCGTGATCCTGCGCGGTGGTTCCGAAGCGATCCACTCCAACACCGCCATCGCCCTGGCGCTGGCCGGCGCCCTGCAGGCCAATGGCGTACCGGCGGCGGCAGTGACCGTGCTGACCGACCTGCGCCGCGAAGCAATGCTGGAGCTGCTGCAGCTGCATGAACTGATCGATCTGGCGATTCCGCGCGGCGGCGAAGGCCTGATCCGCTTCGTTTCCGAGCATGCGCGGGTGCCGGTGATCAAGCACTACAAGGGTGTCTGCCACCTGTTCGTGGATGCCAGCGCCGACCTCGGCAAAGCCATCGACCTTCTGGTGGACGGCAAGTGCAGCCGTCCGTCGGCCTGCAACTCGCTGGAAACCCTGCTGGTGCATCGTGATGTGGCCGAAGCCTTCCTGCCGCGCGTGGCGCAGGCGCTCGGTGAGCGTGGCGTGGAGCTGCGCGCCGACACGAACGCGCAGCCGCTGCTGCCGGGCAGCACCGCCGCCAGCGAAGACGACTACGCTGCCGAGTTCCTCGACCTGGTGCTGGCCGTGCGCGTGGTTGATGACCTCGAGGCGGCCATCGCGCACATCCGTGCCTATACCTCCGACCATACCGAAGTGATCGCCACCGAAGACGCCGGCCATGCCGAGCGCTTCGTCAACGCACTGCGCTCGGCGGTGGTGATGGTCAATGCCTCGTCGCGCTTCTCCGACGGTGGACAGCTGGGCCTGGGCAGCGAGATCGGCATTTCCACCACGCGCCTGCATGCGTACGGCCCAATGGGCCTGGAAGCACTCACCGTCGAACGATTTGTCGTGCGCGGTGAAGGGCAGACGCGCAAGTAGATCCACGCGATGCGCGGATGCCCTTCGCGGTAGACCCCGGTGCCGACCAAGGTCGGCGCCCACCAGGCCCAAGCGCCGACCAGGGTCGGCAGCTACCCAAGCAAGCGCCGACCAGGGTCGGCGACTACCGGGGCGTCACACCACCTCGCGGCGGATACCGATCGGCCGCGCGTGATCGTCCATGTGCAGCGTGGCGGCCTTGCAGCCCAGCAGACGCTCGGCAAGGCCGGTGCTGGCACCCAGATCGGCCGCGACTTCATTGAGGCTGGCCAGCGGTCGCGGCAGGCGTCGCTCGTGGCCACGGAAGCGCGCGCGGTTGTACTCGGCCCAGCCGATCAGCAGCACGCTTGCACACAGCAGCATCAGCGGCAGTGCCACCAGCACATAGGGGTCGAACTGGCTTTGCCGTTCGTACAGCTGCTGCCAGGCCAGCTGGCCGCCGATCAGCCACGAGAACAGGGTCACCAACGGTGCCCACAGGTAGAAGTAGAACCCCCAGAACGCGAGGGTGACGAAGCCCCAGGCGGTGCGCTGGAAGCGTGGTTGGCGATGCGGCTTGCGGATCATCCGTGAGTCGAAGCGGTTGGACGGGCGTTGTGCGTTCATCGGATCCCCCGATCGGGACTGGTCCAGGTGGCGCGCTTGCTGCGACGGCGCAGCAGGGTCTTCGGCAACGCCACCAGGGTGGTGGAAAGACTGATCAGCCAGTACGCCATCGGGTACCAGATGACCCAGAAGTAGTTGCGTCCAATCTGTGTTTCGTAACGACGGTCGATGATCAGGCTGCTGGCGAACTGCATCAGGCAGACCAGGGCCAGGATCACGCCATGCCATTGCGGCAGCAGGCTGGCGATGTACAGCTGCGGCGGCATGTCGATGAGCTTGCCCAGCACCCACAGCACCACGATGAACAACATGGTGTAGGCCCAGATCACGCTCAGCACGTACTCCAGCAGTACGCCCCACATGCGCCGTTCCTTCCAGTGCAGCAGTGAACGCGCATGCCGCAGCATCACTTCCACGCCACCCTGCGCCCAGCGCAGCCGTTGCCGCCACAGACCCTTCAGCGTTTCCGGCATCAGGATGAAGCACAGCGCGTTGGGTTCGTAGCGGATGTCCCAATGCGCACGCTGCAGGCGCCAGCTGATGTCGATGTCTTCGGTCACCATGTCGTCCGACCACCAGCCGACCTGGTGCAGGGCGGTGCGGCGAAAGCCGGCGATCACTCCGGAGATGGTGAAGATGCGCCCGTACACGCGCTGCGCGCGCTTGATCATGCCGATGATCGAGGAGAATTCGGCCACCTGCAGGCGTCCAAGCAGGGTGGAACGGTTGCGGATGCGCGGGTTGCCGGTGACCGCACCGACGCGGTTGCCGCTGACCAGGTGCCAGACCATCCAGTGCAGGGCGTGTTCCTCCAGCATGGCATCGCCATCGATGCACACCAGGTACTCCGAGCGGGCCGCCAGCGCACCCATGCGCAGCGCGTTGGCCTTGCCGAGGTTGCGGTCCAGGTGCAGCACGCGCAGCCGCGGATGCTTCGCCGCCAGCACGTCGAGCCGGGCGCCGGTGTCATCACTGCTGCCATCGTCGATGGCGATCACCTCGTAGTCGGCCGGATAGCGCTGTGCCAGCGCCGCGCCGAGTGTGTCGTCGAGGTTCGCGGACTCGTTGTGGCAGGGAATCAACAGGCTCGCGAACGGTGGATCGACCATCAGCGGCGGGTCGTTGCGTGGGCGCGAATGGCGTTCGCGCCGGAAGTAGTAATACAGGCCGCCCGACATCCAGAAGAACGCCATCACCATCGGGTAGTAGAAGGCGAACTGGAACAGGACCTGCAGCAGCGGGTGCATGTCCATGTCACTTCTCCGGGTACGGGAAGTTGCCGGCGGACATCGCCGCGCGGGCATCATGGGTGGAAGGCTGGCCGGCGATGAAGTCATCCGGGTACCAGGCGAAGTGGTGCACGCCCTGCGCCTGCAGCTGGCGGATCTGCGCGCGCAGCCGCTCGGCGGGAATCGGTTGCCCGCTGCGCCAATCGACGGTCTGCAGTTCGAACAGGGTGTGCTGCAACTGGGGATCGTGCGCACGCACCGCGGCCAGCAGCTGGTCGAGCCAGCGTTCCGGATGCCTGCTGCCTTCCATCCACGGCATCGCCATCAGTGCGGTCTGGTCGTAGGCCTTGTTGAACAGGTCCAGGCGCTGCGCGAACCAGGCTTCGCTCTGCGGACGCAGCACCGGCTCCGCGTACAGGTTGCGCACCGTGGCCAGCTTCGGCCGCCAACGCTGCGCACTGTCGCGCAGGGCCAGGGTGAAGTCGATCAGCGCCCGGGTGCGAGCGCTGCCATCGTCGCCGGCCGCCAGCGTCGGCAGTTCTGTGTCGCGCAGGTAGCCATCATCATGGAAGAGCAGGCCTTCGAAGTACGAGTTGACGGCCAGATCCTCGTAGATGTCGAGCATGATCTGGCGTGCCTTCGGATTGGTGAAGTCCAGCCGGTACATGCCGTCGGCATCGCCGTTGTGGATCGCCAGTGCCTTGCGCTGCACGGGGTCGGGCAGCTCGAAGCCGAGCACCGGCAGCCATGCGTAGACCTTCACCCCCGCGCGCGACTTCAGCTGCCAGGCGACCCGGCTGAACAGGTCCGCGCGCATCGGCATGTGCCGGTTGGGGAAGTACAGTGCATCGGCGGTGTTGTTGCCGTCCGGATCGGCGAACGCCTGCAGGTAGACGTGGGTGGGCGAAATGCGCTTGACCCGCTCGATCAGCGCATCGAGGTTGCGCCCCTGCTGCGCCGGGTCCGGGTCGTACACATCATCCAGGTCGACCTGCAACGCGCGGATGCCGTCGAGCGCAACGTCGCGCCGCAGCTCGTAGGCCAGGCCCTCCACGGTCGGGTTGTCGCTGACCAGGAAGCGCGCCAGCCCATGCAGGTCGCTGGCCACTGGTGTGCTGCGGCCTTCCAGATCGAAGGACACCGGCATGCCCAGCTGTTCGGCGATGTCGTTGCTCAACTGGTTGTAGGCCGCGTACGGCCAGACAATGGCGCGCGGGCGCACGCCCAGGTGCTGCTGGATGCGCTGCACGCTGCGGCCGAGATCGGCGCGCAGGCGCTGCTCGTACTGCGCCTCGCTCTCGTAGCTGCGCGTGGCCGGCCGGTAGATGCGGGTGACCACCGCTGGCGTCGAATTGCCCTGCGGATTGGCAAGCACTCCGTGGTGCAGGTCGTCGGTATGGCTGGCCACTTCGATCAGGCCGCTGTCGTGCATCTGCTTCAGCTGCGCCCAGGTAACGAAGTCATCGTGGCCGAACGGCCGGTAGCCATAGTCGATCGTGCGCCCGGGCGCCATGTCCACGTAATCGGTGATCACTGCCACCAGCGCCGGGTAGCGGTACGCCTGCAGCAGCGGGAACGCCTTGTCGTAGACGCTGCGCAGGCCATCATCGAAGGTCAGCAGTACCGGTTTCGGTGGCAGCGTGGCGCGTCCCTGGGAGGCGTCGATTACCTGCGACAGCGACACCGGGTGGTAGCCGTGTGCCCCCAGCCAATCCAGGTGCGCAGCGAAGTTCTGCGTGCTCACCGCGTAGGTATCGGCGTCGCCCTTGGCCGCGACCCGGTCGCGGATGTCGTGGTAGCTGAGGATCAGCAGGCCGTTGTCAGTGGCATCGAGATGCAGCGCCTGCTGCGCGAACGCCGGCGGCGTGGCGGCCAGCAGCAGGAGCACGATCAGTCGCAGGATGCGGGCCATGTCACTCTCCCCAGCGCAGTGCGGCTTCGAAGCCGATATGACGCTCGCGGTGGCCGTCGTAGACCGGCCGCGACCAGCGCACGCCGTACTCGAACACGCGGCCCTGGCCCAGCTGCCATTCGTGCATGTAGGACACCGAAGGGACCAGCGCGCTGCCGAAGCCGTCCTGCCAGTAGTCACCCAGCGAGACCGTCAGGCGGTGCCGGAAGTGGCGCTCGTAGTGGCGCCACAGCTGCTGGTCGATGCGCAGCCCGATCTCGACCATGCGGTCGCGCTTCGGGTTGAAGTAGGGCGCGTCGTCGCGGCTGCCCCGGCTGGTGTAGGCACTGGCCAGGCCGTCGATCAACCAGCGCGGGCGGGTCAGCAGGCGCTGTTCGATGCTGGTGCTGAACAGCTCGCGGTGGTTGCCGTCGTCATAGCGGAAGCGGCTGGCGCCGAACATCCAGTGGGTCAGCTCGCTGCGCCGGTAGTCGACCTGCGCGCTCACGCTGTCAGCGGTGATGCCCGCCACGCGCGCCTGCATCGAGGCTTCCGGGTCATTGCGTGCGGCCACCAGCCCGGCATGCCAGTAATCGTTGAACTGCCAACCCACGCCGATGCGCAGGCCGGTATCGCCAATGTGGTCGTTGGCGCGCAGTACCGCCGCTTCCGCATCCAGCTGGCCAAAGCGGTAGCGTACGCCCGCGCCCAGCCACAGCGGGTCGATGCGCTGGTCCTGGAAGTCGACCGAGCGCCTGTCGGCGAAGGCGAACAACCGCCAGCGGTCGTCGAGCACCGGTGTCTGCACTTCCATGCCGTAGTGACGGTCGTTGTTGCCCAGCGGCGAGGTGCCGCCACCGCCGGAGCTGCGACCAATGTCGGTCCATGCCTTCAGCTGCCAACCGCGATGCGCGCGCCAGGCCTGGTCCATGCGTTCGACGGCGGGTTGGGTCGGGTAGCGTGCGACAAGATCGTCGTGCAGTGGCCTTGCCAGGTCATCGCGCTGCAGGGCGACGTAGGCCTCCTCCATGCCCAGCCGCGGCTCGACGTCGCGAGGGTCCAGCGCATGTGCCATCTGCTGGCGCTGCAGTGCCATGCGTGGCCATCCGCGCATCATGTACACGCTGCCCAGCGCGCTCTGCAGGCCGCCGTTGCCCGGTGCGATGTCGACCATCGATTCCAGGTCGTGCTGTGCGGTGCGCAGGTCGCCGCTGTAGGCGCGTACCATCGCCAGATTCAGGTCGGCCTCGTAACGTGACCAGTTCGCGTACGGTGACTTGCCGTTGCTCCAGCGCCACGCCGGCTCCTTGTCACGCCAGGCCTGCAGCAGGTCGATCGCCTTTTCCTGCTGCTCGCTCTCAAGGTAGGCATAGGCCAGTTCCGAATGCGAGGCATCGCGTGTCGGGTCGCCGGCCACTGCCGCCTGCAGCACCGGTATGGCTTCTTCCGGATGCAGGGTGCCCATCAGCGAATCGCCGACCGCAGGCAGCACATAGTCGGGCAGGGCATGGCCTTCGGCCTGCAGTGCGCGGGCTTCCTCGCGCACCTGCGCATGGCGGCCCAGCCGGTTGAGCAGGATCAGCCGGTCCATGCGGACGCGAAGCGGCGCCTGCGCGGGCGGGGTGCCCTCGCTGCCCAGGTAGCGCTGCATGCGCGCCAGGGTCGATTCGGCTTCTTCCAGGCGGCTGTCTTCGCTGCTGCTGTAGGCCAGGCTCCAGACCACAAGCTTGGCCAGGTAGTCGCCTTCGATGCGTTGCTTCTGTGCAGCGTCGAACAGTTGCGGGCGCTGCTGGTACAGCTCCCAGGCGCGCCAGGCGTTGCCGATGTCGCCCAGGGTCAGTACGCGCAGCTTGAACAGCAGGTCGTCGTTGGGTTGCTCTTGGCTGGCGCGCTCGATCGCGCCGAGGGCATCCAGCCAGCGGGCCTGGTCGCGGTAGCGGCCGATCTCGGCCAGGGCCGCCTCGCGGTCAGGCGGGGCAGCGCTGCTGGCCCAGGCCAGGGCGGTACAGGCAAGGCCGACGCAGAGCGCCAGCCGGCGGTGGACAACCATTGGGGACCCCCTTGGCTTCCGAACCAGACAACCTAAGAAATGTGACGCACATCACATGCCAGCTTTTGGCGTGGCCGTGGCCCGCGTCACTCCCTTCGTGCATTCCCGTCCAGCAAGGACGGATACAAACCCGGACAGCGACCTGCAATGTCTTGTCTGAAACGAGAGTCCCCCGCACACCGAATGGCGGCCTGGGCGGCGCTGCCGCCCCCATGCCCGATGCCGGCACGCGGCAAGGATGGGCATTCGTGGGCACTATCCGCCCGGAATTGTCAGCCCGGTGTCAAAATGCGCAGACGGGCTGACGAGCGGTAGGTAGGGCCGGTTGCGGCTTACCAGAGGTCTTCCAGCTTGCGCGGCTTGCAGGCCACCCAGGAGGCGCACAGCATCAGGGTGGCGCAGCCGAACAGGAAGCTGAACGGGAGCGTCCAGCCGTTGCTGACCGTATGCAGCCAGCCGACCAGGAACGGCCCCAGACAGCTGAAGCTGTAACCCACGCCCTGCATGAAGCCGGACAGTGCCGCCGAGCCGGTGGGGGTGCGCGTGCGCAGGTTGATCAGGGTCAGCGCCAGCGGGAAGGTGGATGGACCGACGCCGAGCAGGCACGCCCACAGCAGGGGGGCCTTCATCGGTGCCAGCAGCAGGCCGGTGAAGGCGATCACGAACGAGAAGAAGCCGATCAGCACCAGCGGGAACGGGTTCTGCATGCGAACTGCCATGGATGGAATGACCAGCGACGGCAGCAGCCCGAGCGCCGAGAACACCGCCACCATCACGCCACCAAAGGCCGGTGTGCCGCCGGCCTCGACCACGATGCGTGGCAGCCAGGTGAACATCGAATAGGTCATCAGCGAAGTCATGCCGAACATCAGCGTCATGCTCCAGCCCAGTGAGGTGCGCCAGACTTTCCCATGCGGCTGTGCGGCCGGGTCGGTGGCATCTGCCTGCGGCTTCGGTGCGCGCCTGGCCAGAACCAGCCACGGCAGTGCGGCAGCCAGTGCCAGCAGTGCCCACATGCCCAGCGACACGCGCCAGCCAGCGGCGTTGGCCATCGGTACCGCGAGCAATGCGGGCAGCATGGTGCCCAGCTGCAGCACGCTGATGTAGAGCGTGCTCATGGTGCCGACCTTGTTGGCGAAGTAGCGCTTTACCAGCGGCGGCACCACCACGTTGCCGATGCCCATGCCGGCCAGTGCCAGCACCGAACCGAGCAGCAGCGTGCCGACGTTGCCGGCACTGGAGCGCAGCAGCAGGCCGGCCATCGCCATCACCATCGCCAGCAGCGTGGTGCGCTCCAGGCCCAGGCGCCGCGCCAGCGCCGGCGTGGCCACACCGAACAGCGCGAACGAGGCGGTCGGCAGCATGCCCAGCACGCCGGTCATGGTGGTGCCGAAGCCGAACTGCTGGCCGAGTACGTCGAGCAGCGGGGTGATCGAGGTGACCGCCGTGCGCAGGTTGACCGCTGCCAGCAGGATCGCGGCAAACGCGAGGACACGACCGTGCAGCAGCGACGGCGAATCGGAAGTGGAGGAACTCATCGGTGGTCCTTGCAGGTGTCGCATGCCGCGGAAATGGCATGCAGCGCCGGCATCGGTCTACGCCGAAGCGGCAGGTGGAGGTGGGGGCTGCTGGCGGGCCGGCAGCGCGGCCATTGTACGTGCGGGCTCCGGCAAGGTCCCGTCATGCGGGCGGCCAGGTGCCTGATACAAAAAAACCCGGAGGACAGTGATGTCTTCCAGGCTTCTTGGTGACCACCGAAGTGGTCGGGGAGACAGGATTCGAACCTGCGACCTCTACGTCCCGAACGTAGCGCTCTACCAGACTGAGCTACACCCCGAAGGGAGCCGCCTATTCTAGCGATTCACCCCGATGGCGGCAAGGGGTGAATGCTGTTTTCTTCACACTGCCGAAGCAGTGCCACTTCAGGGAACAAAAAAGCCTGGACGACTTCACCAGGCTTCAATGCGACCACCGAAGTGGTCGGGGAGACAGGATTCGAACCTGCGACCTCTACGTCCCGAACGTAGCGCTCTACCAGACTGAGCTACACCCCGAAGGAGCCGCCTAAGATACCGTGTGAAGGCCAAGGCGGCAAGGCTTTTTTACAGCTCAGCGACGATTTTCCTTCTCGATGCGGTTCTGCTCGCGGGCTTCGAACCACATGCCGTTGAGGATGGCCACCGTCGAGGCGAGGCCGGCACCGAGAATCCAGGCGAAATACCACATGATCAGTCTCCTTCATTCCGGGTAGGTGCCGACCGTTGGTCGGCACACGTGCAAGCAATCAATACGCGTTCGGGTTGTTGCCCATCTCTTCGGTGGTGGTCTTGCCCTTCAGCACGCGGTACACCCAGGTGGTGTAGGCGAGGATGATCGGCAGGAACACCGCCGTGGCCAGCAGCATGATCCACAGGGTCAGGTGGCTGGACGAGGCGTCCCACACGGTCAGGCTGGAGGTGGGCTGGCTCGAGGACGGCAGCAGGAACGGGAAGATCGCAAAGCCGACGGTCAGGATGATGCCGGCGATGGCGGCCCCGGAGGCGATGAAGGCCAAGCCGCCGCGACGGGCCCGCAGCAGTACCGCACTGGCCAGCAGTCCGGCCAGGCCCAGCAGCGGCGCCAGGATCGTGGCCGGCATGGCGCTGTAGTTGCGCATCCAGCCACCGGCGGCGCCGAGTTCGGCGGTCTTCAGCAGCGGATTGGTGGCGCCGTCGGTGACCACCTGCGAGGTGATCTGGTAACCCGGCAGGCCGAAGGCCACCCAGGCACCGCCCACCGCGAACAGCACGAAGGCGATGATCGCGGCGATGCTGCCGAAACGGGCCGCACGTTCGGCCACCGGGCCGTCGGTCTTCAGCACCAGCATGGCGGCACCGTGGGCGACCAGCATCGACACGCTGAGCAGGCCGGCCAGCAGCGCGAAGGGCATCAGCAGGCCGAAGAACGAGCCGGTGTAGAAGATGCGCATGCTGTCATCGAAGTGGAACGGCACGCCCAGCACCACGTTGCCCACCGCCACGCCCATGATCAGCGCCGGGATGAAGCCACCGATGAACAGCGCCCAGTCCCAGGTGTTGCGCCAGCGCTCGCTGGGCATCTTGCTGCGGAACTTGAAGCCGACCGGTCGCAGGATCAGCGCGAACAGGATCACGAACATCGCCAGGTAGAACCCGGAGAAGCTGACCGCGTAGAGCGGCGGCCATGCGGCGAAGATCGCGCCGCCGCCCAGGATCAGCCACACCTGGTTGCCTTCCCATACCGGACCGATGGTATTGATCACCAGCCGGCGCTCAGCGTCGTTGCGGGCGACGAAGGGCAGCAGGGTGCCCACGCCCAGGTCGAAACCATCCATCACGGCGAAACCGATCAGCAGGATGCCGAGCAGCAGCCACCAGATCACGCGCAGCGTGGTGTAGTCCAGAAGAATGAAATCCATCTTGGTTCTCCTGCCTCAGGCCTGGCCGGCGGCCGGCGCCGAGGCATTGTGGGAAGCATGCGGCTGGGGCGACTGCAGTGACGGCAGCACCTCGTCCGGACCCTTGCGGATCGCCTTGAGCATCAGCTTGATCTCGACCACGATCAGCGCGGTGTAGATGGCAGTGAAGCCGGCCAGGGTCAGCACGATTTCATGCAGGGCCAGCCCCGATGCTGCATAGAAGGTCGGCAGCACGCCATCGACCGCCCACGGCTGGCGACCATACTCGGCCACGAACCAGCCGCACTCGATCGCGATCCACGGTGCCGGCAGCGTCCACAGGGCCAGCTTGAGGAACCAGCGCTTGTCCTGGAAATTGTTGCGGCAGGAGTAGTAGAAGGCCAGGGCGAAGAAAGCGATGAGGTAGAAGCCGAGGCCGGCCATCACGCGGAAGGTCCAGAACAACGGCATCACGCGAGGCACCGTGTCCATCGCCGCCTGCGAGATTTCCTGCGGGGTGGCGTTGAGGATGTCATCGCGATAGCGCTTGAGCAGCAGGCCGTGGCCCAGGTCCTGCCAGTGACGGTCGAACATCTCGCGCGCTTCAACGTCGTTCTTGTTGGCGCGCAGGCGTTCCAATGCACCGTAGGCCAGCTGGCCGCCACGCACGCGGTGTTCGGCGCGCTCGACCAGTTCCAGGATGCCGGGAATCGGCTGGTTCAACGAGCGGGTGGCGATCAGGCCCATCAGGTAGGGGATCTTCACCGCGTAGTCGTTCTGGTGGGTCTCCTGGTTGGGGATGCCGAAGGCGGTGAAGTCGGCCGGTGCACGCTCGGTCTCCCACATCGCTTCGATCGCGGCCAGCTTCATCTTCTGGTGTTCGCTGGCGGCGTAACCGCTCTCGTCACCCAGCACGACCACCGACAGCGATGACAGCAGGCCGAACGCCGCGGCCACCGCAAACGAACGGCGGGCCAGGTCCTTGTGCTTGTTGCGCAGCAGGAACAACGCGCTGATCGCCATCACGAACACCGCACCGGTCACGTAGCCGGCGCTGACGGTGTGCACGAACTTGGCCTGCGCCACCGGGTTGAACACCACCGCCATGAAGTCGACCACTTCCATGCGCATGGTTTCCGGGTTGAACACCGCACCGGTCGGGTTCTGCATCCAGCCATTGGCCACCAGGATCCAGATCGCCGACAGGTTGGTCCCCAGCGCCATCAGCCAGGTCACCATCAGGTGCTTGACCTTGCTCAGGCGGTTCCAGCCGAAGAAGAACAGGCCGACGAAGGTGGCTTCCAGGAAGAACGCCATCAGGCCTTCGATCGCCAGTGGCGCACCGAAGATGTCACCCACGTAGTGGCTGTAGTAGGACCAGTTCATGCCGAACTGGAATTCCATGACGATGCCGGTGGCAACGCCCATGGCGAAGTTGATGCCGAACAGGACGCCCCAGAACAGGGTCATCCTGCGCCAGATCTCCTTGCCGGTCATCACATACACGCTCTCCATGATGGCCACCATGAAGGACAGGCCGAGGGTGAGCGGTACGAATAGGAAGTGGTACATCGCGGTCAGCGCGAATTGCAGCCGCGACAGTTCTACGACTGTCTGATCAATCATGGCCTGGCTACCTCGTTGGATAGTGCCGTTGCAGGTGGCGGGAAGGGTGGTCTACGACGTGAATGATGTGACCGACTACTTCAAACAGCCTTGATCCAGATCAATGTATGAACAGGTGCCCCGGTTGATCGTATGCCAACCTGATGAAGACTGCGACCGCCGGCCGCAGGGGCGGGCTATTGCCTGCGCCTACAATGCCGTGTCTCCCCCGTTGCCCGTGAAGACCTCTTGAGCGCTGCCGAAACGACCCCTGACGGCCTGTCCCCGGAAGCTGAAACCGCCCGCCAGCGGCGTGTGCGCACGGCCTGGCTGGCCGACCTGGCACGCTCCGCCCGGGGCCGCCAGCGCCTGGCCGCGCTGTGCATCAGCCTGTCCGGCGCACTGTTGATCGGCCAGGCTGCCGCCATCGCCTGGCTGGTGCAGCAGGTGCTGGTGGAGCGCGTGCCGCTGGCCTCTGGCCTGCCGGTGCTGGCGGGATTGGCGGTGATCCTGGTGCTGCGCACCCTGCTGGGCAGCGCCACCCAGGCCGCCGCCGGTGACGTGGCCGACGCCGCGCGCCTGGCATTGCGCGAACGCGTGTTCGCACGCCTGCTGGGCCACGGCCCACTGTGGCTGCGGCAGCGCCGCACCGGCGAACTGGGCGAACTGATGCTGCATCACGGTGATGCGATCGAGAGCTATTACAGCGGCTTCCTGCCGGTGCGCACTGAAGTGGTGGTGGTGCCGCTGCTGATCCTGGCCGCGGTGGCCTGGGTGGACTGGGTGGTGGCGCTGATCCTGCTGTTCACCGCGCCACTGGTGCCGTTTTTCATGATGCTGGTGGGCTGGGGCGCCGAAGCGGCCGGCCGTGCGCAGCTGGGTGAGCTGGCACGCATGAGCGGCCATTTCGCCGACCGCATCAAGGGCCTGGGCCTGCTACGCCTCTATGGCCGCGGTGACGCCGAGCTGGAGGGTATCGAGGCTGCCGCTGAAGGCGTGCGCGTGCGCACGCTGAAGGTGCTGCGGATTGCCTTCCTGTCGTCCACGGTGCTGGAATTCTTCGCCTCGGTGAGCGTGGCGATGGTGGCGCTGTACCTGGGCCTGAGCTATCTGGGCATGATGTCGCTGCATGCAGCGGTGCCGACGCTGGGTGCGGGGCTGTTCTGCCTGCTGCTGGCACCGGAATTCTATGCGCCGCTGCGACGGCTGGCCGCGCACTACCATGATCGCGCCAATGCACTGGCCGCCGCCGCCGAAGTGGAGCGCCTGCTGCAGTCGCTGCCCGATGAGCAGGGCCTGGTCGAGAACGAGGTTGCACCGCTGGCGGTGGAGCCGGCCGAGGCCGCGTTGCCGCCGCTGCAGGCACAAGGGCTGGTGCTGCGCCCGCTGGGCGCGCCGCAGGATGTGCTGCGGGATCTGGACCTGCGGCTGGAGCCGGGCCAGCGCCTGGCCCTGGTTGGTCCCAGCGGTTCCGGTAAAAGCACCCTGCTGGAAGCGCTGGCCGGCTGGCTGCCGCCGCGCGCCGGCAAGCTGCAGCTGCGTCCCGGTGTGCAGGTGGCCTATGCCAGCCAGCGCCCCTACCTGTTCCACGGCAGCATCGCCGACAACCTGCGGCTGGCCGATCCGGGTGCCAGCGATGCGCGTCTTCGTGCGGTGGCCGAGGCCGCGCAGGTGCTGCAGTTCGCACAGCGCCTGCCACAGGGCCTGGACACGGTGATCGGCGAACGTGGCTTCGGCCTGTCCGGCGGCGAAGCCCGTCGTATCGGCCTGGCCCGGTTGTTGCTGCGCGACCCGCAGGTCCTGTTGCTGGACGAACCCACCGCGTTTCTCGACGCCGATACCGAGGCCGCACTGCTGCGCAGCCTGGCTGCCTATGCGCGGGGCCGCAGTGTGGTGGTCGCCACCCACAGCCCGGCGGTGATCGCCTGGGCCGACCGCTGCCTGCTGCTGCCGGAAGGGCGCCTGGTCGAACCGGCACAGGCGGTGGGCGCATGAGCCGTTCGCCTGATTCGCTGCGCGCGGTGTTCCTGCGCCATCGGCCGCGCCTGCTGCTGACCGTGCTGCTGCTGTGGACCACCATGCTGGCCGGCACCGCATTGCTTGGCCTGTCCGGTGGCTTCCTCACCGCCGCCGCGTTGGCTGGCGCGGCCGGCCTCGGCCAAGGCTTCAACTTCTTCTCACCGTCCGCGGGTATACGCGGGCTGACGATGGCGCGCATCGTGTCGCGCTATTTCGAGAAGCTGGTCGGCCACGACGCCACGCTGCGCATCGCCCGCGACCTGCGCGTGTGGTTCTTCCGCCGCGCGTTGCCGCTGGCACCCGCACGATTGGGGGCTACGCGCACCGGCGACCTTCTGGCGCGCCTGCTCGGCGACATCGGTGAAGTGGACGGCCTGCTGGTGCGTGCGATCGGGCCGCTGGTGGCGTTGGGCGGATTGTCGCTGGTCGCGATCGTTTCGGCGGCACTGATCCTGCCGTCGGCTGCGGTGCTGCTGGCGGTGCTGGCGCTGCTGATCGCCTTCGGCGTGCCGTGGCTGGGCGTGCGTGGCCATGACGACGAAGAGGCCGACCGTGCCGCGCATCGTGCCGCATTGCGCACCGCGGCCTTTGAAGGGTTGGAAGGTGCGGGTGACCTGGCCGCGCTGCATGCCGATGCAGCGTGGCAGCTGAAGGTGCGCGTGGCAGCCAAGCAGCTGGCCTCGCGTGACCGCCGTCGCCGCTGGCGCCTGATCGCGGCCTCGACCCTGCACGGCCTGGTGGCGGGGCTGGGCCTGGTGGCGATGCTGGCGTTGGCCCTGCACGCGGCCGAGCAGCAGCGCATCGCACCGGAAATGGCCGCAGGTTTGGTGTTCCTCACCGTGGCGTTGGTCGAGCTGTGGGCCGGCATGGGCCTGGCCTGGCAGTCGCTGCAGTCCGGGCGCATTGCCGCCGATCGCCTGCAGGCGATCGTCGAGCAAGCGCCGACGGTGGACGATCCGCAGGCGCCACAGGTGGTGCCGCCGGCTGCGCGCGTGCATTGGGATGACGTGCATTTCCAGTGGCCAGGCGGCGCGCGGCCGGTGCTGTCCGGCCTGCAGCTGACCCTGGCGCCAGGCGAACGCATCGCGATTCGCGGCGACAGCGGCAGTGGCAAGACCACGCTGTCGAGCCTGCTGCTGCGGTTGTGGGATCCGCAGCAGGGACGGCTGACCTACGGTGGCCGCGACCTGCGTGATTTCGCCCAGGCCGACTGGCACCGGCAGCTGGCGTGGCTGCCGCAGAACGCGCCGGTGTTTGCCGGCAGCGTGGCCGAGAACCTGCGGTTGGGTGATCCCGATGCCAGCGACGCCGCCTTGTGGGCGGTGCTGCGCCGCGTGCGCCTGGGCGAATGGGCCGAGCGCAACGGCGGCCTGCAGGCCTGGGTGGGCGAGAACGGCGCGACGATGTCGGCCGGGCAGGCGCGGCGGTTGGCGTTGGCCCGTGCACTGCTGCGCAATGCGCCGATCCTGCTGCTGGACGAACCGACCGAAGGCCTCGACGTGGATACCGCACGTGCGTTGCTGCAGGACCTTTCCGGTTTGCTGGACGGGCGCAGCCTGTTGATGATCACCCACGACGACCTGCCCGAAGGCGTGGTCGATGCGCAGTACCGGTTGCGCGACGGGGCTCTGGTCCGCGAAGCGTGAACCGGTAGTGCCGGCCGCTGGCCGGCAACCTCATGGCGCTTGATGCGGACACGGAATTGCCGGCCAGCGGCCGGCACTACCGATTGCGAGGGTTACCGCGAGAACTCGCGCAGCATCACCGCGATCGAGGCCACGTTGGCCAGCACGCACAACCAGAACACCCACTGGAATGCGGCCTTGCGGTGCTTGTGTCGGAACAGCGCCTGGCCCAGCAGCGCGCCCGGCCAGCCACCGGCAAAGGCCAGCAGTTGCAGGGGGCGTTCGGGAATGCGCCATTGCTTTCGCTGCGCCGCGCGCTTGTCCTGGCCGTACAGCGCGAACGAAACCGCGCTGGCCAGCATGCACCAGCCACCCAGCCACAGCGGCAGCACACCGCTGACCATCAGCGCGATCAACGCGCCGAACGCGGCGAGCGCCAGGTTGCGCCGCCAAGCCACTACAGCGCGTCGAGGAAGCCGCGCACGGCGGGGCCGAAACGATCGAAGTCGACCAGGAAGGCGTCGTGACCCTGCGGTGACTCCAATCCGATGAAATGGGCGTCACCGCCTCCGGCACGCAGGCCATCGGCGACCTGCTGCTGCTGCTGCACCGGGAACAGGATGTCGGTGTTGGCGCCGATGGCCAGCGCCTTCTCCACCCGGATCTTCGCCAGCCCGGCCAGCACATCGCCATCGGCGTACTCGGCCAGGTCGAACCAGTCCATCGAGCGGCTCAGGTACAGATAGCAGTTGGGGTCGAAGAAACGCACGAAGCGCCGTGCGTGGCCTTCCAGGTAGCTTTCCACCTGGAATTCGAGGCCGAACGGATCGTCGTCGGTCTGGTCCGAATCCAGCCGCACGCGGCCAAAGCGGCCATCCCATTCCAGTGCCGAACGGTAGGTGATCACGCCCAGCTTGCGCGCCATGCGCATGCCGGACTCGGGATACGCGTCGTCGTCGTAGTGGCCACCATTCCAGCGTGGATCAAGGCGGATCGCTTCGCGCTGCAGCGAGCGGATCGCGATGGAAAACGGCAGCGCCTGCGCGCTGCCGGAAATGTTGACGTGGCTGCGCGCAATGCCCGGGTGCAGCATCAGCACGGCCAACGCGGTCATGCCGCCCATCGAATTGCCGACCACGCAGGCCAGCTGTTCGATGCCCAGGGCGCGCACGACTTCGATCGCGGCGCGCGCGCCGTCTTCGATCGACAGCTCGGGGAAGTCGAGACGATACGGTTGGCCGGTGGCCGGGTTGAGCGAGGCCGGACCGGTCGAGCCCTTGCAGCTGCCCAGCGAGTTCACGCAGACCACGAACCAGCGGTCGGTATCGATCGCCTTGCCGGGTCCGACCATGCCTTCCCACCAGCCCGTTGCCGGGTTGGCGTCGTTGGCTGCCGCATGTGCATCCGGCGAGAGGCCGGTCACGATCAGGATCGCGTTGCTGGCGTCGGCCGCCAGTGTTCCCCAGGTCTCATAGGCGACGCGCGCGCCGTGCAGGGCGCCGCCGCGCTTGAACGGGAAGGGCGAGGGCAGGGCGTGGAAGCGGGTGCCGGGCGGGATGAATTCGGTCATGCAGGCATTCTAGCGGGGGCCGCATGTGGAGCTGGCGACACGCTGGTTTCCATCGGCGATGCAGGTAGTGCCGGCCGCTGGCCGGCAACCTCGCAGGCGCATCACGATTCATGAGGTTGCCGGCCAGCGGCCGGCACTACCGCGGCGCGTTACGGGAAGCGCAGCTCCACAACACCGTCGTGGGGCAGGCTCACCTTCACCGGTACGCTCTGCAGGTCATCCTCGCTGCGGTTGGCGCTGCCGGTGCGCGAGATGCGTGCCAGCACTTCCACTTCGCGATGGGCCGACAGCGGTGCGGTTGGCATCGGGCTGTCAGCGTCACCCAGCCCGACCGTGGCCGGGAATCCGGCCAAGGGCAGCTTGCGTGCGGCCACCGGCATCGGCGGTCCACCCACGGCGCGGGCCAGCACGAATACCTGGGTGCTGGCCGGCCACTCGGTGCCCTTCAACGCAGGCAACTGCACGCGCACCTGCAACAGCGCCGGTGGCGCCGCAACGGCTGCATCGGACGGTTGACCGGCGGCTTCACGGGCGATGGCGATCTGTGCCTGCAGCGCCTGCGCGGCGCCGGGCTCAAGCCGTGGCAGCAGGCCGCTCCACACATCTGCGGCCTCGGCATTCTTTCCGCGCTGGCGCAGGGCGATACCCAGCAGCCAGCTGGCACGCTCGGCATCGGGCGCCAGCGCACGCGCCTGCTGCAGCCAGGCCATCGCGGTGTCATCGAACTGCTTGCCGGCATCGGCCTGCGCACGTGCCTGCGCCGCTTCCACCAGCACGGCGGGGTCTTCCGGGGCGAGAGTGGCGGCCCGCGCGAACGCGTCCGCCGCGGCTGCGGCATTGCCCAGTTCGGCTTGCGACCGGCCCAGCAGCGCCCAGCCATCGGCCCGCTGTGGGTCACGCTTCAGTGCATCCTGCAGGGCCTGCACGCCATCGCGCAGGGTGGCTACCGAAGGCGTCGGTTGTATCTGTGCTGCACGTGGATCACCGACCAGCAGGTACAGGCAGGCACCGGCCACGCCCAGTGCGAATACGCCGACCACGAAACCGCGGCGGCCAGAGTGGCGCAGCGGCCACAGCACCAGCACTGCCATCAACGCAGCAACCAGACCGGCCAGCACCGGCAGCCAATGGCTCACCATCCGTCTCCTTCATCGGCCTTGCCGGCCGCTGCGGCGCCAACCGTGCGGCCACGGCGGCGGACGATGCCGAGCACCACCAGAGCACCCGCACCGAGCATCAGCAGGGGGCCGCCCCAGAGCAGCCAGGTGCCCGGCTGCAACGGTGGCTGATAGAGCACGAACTCACCGTAGCGCGCGACCAGGAACTGCTTGATCTGCGCGTCGTCGTGGCCCTGCTGCATCAGCTGCAGCACCTCGCGGCGCAGGTCCTGCGCGATCTGCGCGTTGGAATCGGCCAGCGACTGGTTCTGGCACTGCACGCAGCGCAGCTGCGCGGCCAGGTCGTGGAAGCGGCGTTCTTCGGCGCCATCGCGGAACTGCAGCGGCTGCGGATCATGCAGCGGCTGCTGTGCCAGCGCGGCCAGCGGCGGCATCAAGAGCAGCAGCGCCAGCAGCCAGCGCATGGGCTCAGGGCGCCGTGTGCAGCGTGCTGCCGGCATTGCCCTGGGCCTTCTCGATCTTCTCCAGCGCCGGGATCAGCTTCTCGTCGACCACGCGCTGGGTCATCGCACCGCTGTACTTCCAGCGCACGATGCCGCTGCCGTCGACAAGGAAGGTTTCCGGTGCGGCGGTCACGCCCCAGTCGATCGCGGTGCGGCCTTCCACGTCGCTGAGCACGACCATGAACGGGTTGCCCAGCTGTTCCAGCCAATGCAGGGCATCGGTCGGTTCATCCTTCCAGTTGTAGCCGATCACGCGCACGCGCTTGCTCTCGGCGAAACGGGTCAGCACCGGGTGTTCCTCGCGGCAGGCCGCGCACCAGCTGCCCCACACGTTCAACAGGTACGGCGCGCCACGCAGTTCGTCGCTGTGCACGATCATTTCCGGGTCGTGCAGCACCGGCAGCGCGAACGCTGGCGCCGGCTTGTCGATCAGCGCCGATGGCAGCACGTCGCGCTGCGGATCACCCGATTTCATAACCCCGTAGATCATCAGCCCGAGCAGGCCGAAGAAGAACAGCACGCCGATCACGATGGCTACCGGCGGCAGCGGGCGGGAGGGGCGCGGGGCGGGGGACTCGGACATGGAAACTCCTACGGACGACGGAAACGGCGGTCGGCGGCGGTGATGAATCCGCCCAGGGCCATCAGCAGCGCGCCCAGCCAGATCCAGCGCACGAACGGCTTGATGTGCACCCGTACCGCCCATGCATTGTTGCCCAGCGGCTCGCCCAATGCTACGTAGACATCGCCGTCGAAGCGTGCATCGATGCCGGCCTCGGTCATCACCTGGCCGCCGCTGGCGTACTGGCGCTTCTCCGGGTGCAGCAGGGCCAGTTCGCGGCCTTCGCGGAACACCCGCAGGTGACCGCGGTCGGCGATGAAATTGGGGCCTTCGCGATGGTCCACGCCCTCGAAGCGCACTTCGTAGCGACCGACCACCAGCTGCTGGCCCGGGGCCAGCGCCACTTCGCGCTGCACGTTCAAGGCTTCCACCAGCAGCGCGCCGGCCAGGAACACGGCGATGCCGGCGTGGGCAACGATCATGCCGAGCATTTCGGCGGTGAAGCGGCCGTTGCCGCGCAGTCGCTGCCAGACGAAGCGTGCGGTACCGAGTGCGACCCAGGCCGCAGCGGCCACGCCGATGCCGGCCTTCCAGCCGTTCTGCGGCGCCTGCCACCAGGCCAGCGCGCCCAGCAGCAGCGCCAGGCCCAGCCACGGTGCCAGCAGCGCGAAGGCGCGCGAGGGCTGGTCACGCTGCCATTTCACCAGCGGGCCGAACGGCAGCAGCAGGATCATTGGCGCCATCAGCAGCAGGAACAGGCTGCCGAAGTAGGGCGGGCCGACCGAGATCTTGCCCAGCGACAGCGCATCGGCCAGCAACGGATACAGCGTGCCGAGCAGCACCATCGCGCAGGCCGTGGCCAGCAGCAGGTTGTTGGCCAGCAGCAGGGTCTCGCGCGAGGTGGCAGTGAAGCCACGGCGCGGGTCGTCGGCGTCCACGCTCAGCTGGCTGGCGCGCAGCGCGTACAGCAGCAGGCTGCCACCGACCAGCACCGACAGGAACACCAGGATGAACAGGCCACGCGAGGGATCGGCGGCGAACGAATGCACGCTGGTCAGCACACCGGAGCGGACCAGGAAGGTGCCCAGCAGCGACAGCGCGAAGGCGGCGATCGCCAGCAGCAGGGTCCAGCTGCCGAAGGTGCCGCGCTTCTCAGTGACGGCCTGCGAATGGATCAGTGCCGCACCGACCAGCCATGGCATGAAGCTGGCGTTCTCCACCGGGTCCCAGAACCACCAGCCACCCCAGCCCAGCTCGTAGTAGGCCCACCAGCTGCCCAGCGCGATGCCCAGGGTCAGGAAGCCCCACGCGACGTTCGTCCACGGCCGCGTCCAGCGCAGCCAGCGCGCATCCACGCGACCTTCCAGCAGCGCCGCCACCGCGAATGCGAACGGAACGGCGAAACCCACGTAACCGATGTACAGCATCGGTGGATGGATGATCAGCCCCGGGTCCTGCAGCAGTGGGTTGAGATCGCGCCCTTCCAGCGGCGCCGGGTTCAGGCGCAGGAACGGGTTGGAAGTGAAGATCAGGAAGGCGAGGAAGCCGACGCTGACGATGCCCATCACCGCCAGTACGCGCGCCTGCACCGGTGCCGGCAGGTGCCGGGAGAACAGCGCCACCGCGCCGGTCCACAATGCCAGCACCAGCGCCCACATCAGCAGTGAGCCTTCATGCGCGCCCCAGACCGCCGAATAGCGGTAGATCATCGGCAGCAGCGAATTGGAGTTCTCGGCCACGTAGCGCACTGAGAAATCCTGCTGCACGAACGCGGCGGTCAGCACCGCGAACGCGCCGGCGAGCAGCAGCAGCTGCGCGAACGCGGCTGGCCGTGCCACCGCCATCCATGCCGTGTTGTTGCGATGTGCGCCGACCAGCGGCAGGCCGGCCTGCAGCAGCGAGGCCAGCAATGCGCACATCAGCAGGATCTGACCCAGTTCGGGCAGCACTCAGCGCACCTCGGGGGCCGTCACCGGCACATCGTGCTTGCGGTGGGCATCGCCCATCTTGTCGGCCACTTCCTTCGGCACGTACTTCTCATCGTGCTTGGCCAGCACTTCGTCGGCGACGAAGGTGCCGCCCTGCAGGCGGCCGCTGGCGACCACCGCCGTGCCTTCGGCGAACATGTCCGGCAGGATCCGCGAGGTGGTCACTGCCAGCTGCGCGTCGCCGTCGGTCACTTCGAAACGTGCTTCCAGCGAGCCGACCGGCCGATTGAAAGAGCCCTTCACCACCATGCCGCCCAAGCGGAAGCGCGACTGCGCATCGACATCACCGCGCAGCACTTCCGAAGGCGTGTACAGGTAGGCGATGTTGCGCTCCAGTGCCATCGCCACCAGCGCAGTGGCCAGGCCGGAGGCGAGCAGGGCCAGCAGCACCCATGCCAAGCGGCGACGCTGTACCGGGGTCATCGTTCCAGCTCCGTCGACAGCGGCACAGCTGCGTCCTGCCTGCCGGCGCGGGTCTGCTGCCGCTGCTGGCGGGCCAGTGCCAGCCGGCGTGCCACGCGCAGGCGCAGCCACGAACCGATGGCGTCGGCGCCGAGCACCAGCACGAACACGGCGTAGGCGCCGATCACATAGGGAAGGTGGGTCATGGCTGGGCCTCCCGGACCGGGCGTTCGGCACCGACGCGTCCACCGACCCAGGCCTTGCCGGCCTCGCGGTCGAGATTGTCGGCGCGCGCCTTGGCCAGCACCGAACCGGCGAACCAGAACTTGGTGCCGATCACCATCCACCACAGCGGCGCGATCATCGCGCTGCTGATCGCCGATTCACCGAACACGTTGATCGACTGGCGCTGATGCAGGCCGCCCCACCAGTCCACCGAATAGCGGATCACCGGCAGCAGGCTGACGCCGACGATGGCCAGCAGTCCCGCCGCACGTGCGGCGCTGCGGCGGTCCTCGATGGCGTGGTAGAGGCCGATCACGCCCAGGTACAGGAACAGCAGCACCAGCTCGCTGGTCATGCGCGGGTCCCAGTCCCACCAGGTGCCCCAGGTACCCTTGCCCCAGATGCTGCCGGTCAGCAGGGTGATCAGGGTGAAACCGGCGCCCATCGGCGCGCAGGCCATGGCCAGGATCTCGCAGACCTTGATCCGCCAGATCAGCGCGATGGCGGCATACAGCGCCATCAGCGCGAATACGAACAGGCTCATCCAGGCACTGGGCACGTGGATGTAAAGGATGCGGAAGCTGTCCAGCTGCTTGGCTTCCGGCGGCACCACCAGCAGCGCCTGCCACATGCCGACCAGCAGCGCCGGCATCGCCGCGAGGTAGAACACCCGCGACCAGCGGGCAGCGAAACGGTCGAACGTGGGAGGCGAACCGAGTTGGTGGAACCAGCGGACAATCGGATTCATGCGTGGCGGCTATCCAGCAGGGGTGGATTGGCTCTCAGCTCGGTCAACTCAGAGAAATACGTATTGCAGCGGCAGTGGCCAGCGGAGCCAGCACCAGCGCGAGCAGCAGGCCAGCGCCCAGCATCAGCAGCGCACCGACCGGATCCTGCCCGCGTCCGGCTGCCGCCAGGCTGCCGGCGCCGAACACAAGCACCGGCACGTACAGCGGCAGCGACAGCAGCGCCACGAGAATACCAGAGCGTCGGATGCCAACGGTCAGTGCGGCGACCACGCCACCGATCAGGCTCAGCAACGGCGTTCCCAGCAGCAACGATGCCAGCAACATCGGCAGCTGGTCATGCGGCAGATGCAGCATTTCGGCCAACAGCGGGCTGACCACGATCAGCGGCAGCGCAGTGGTCGCCCAGTGCAGGAGCACGCGCACCAGCACCAGCCAGGCCAGCGGCACCGGCGCCAGCAGCCACTGTTCCAGCGAGCCATCTTCAGCGTCGGAACGGAACAGTGAATCCAGCGACAGCTGGCCCGCCAGCAGCACAGCAAGCCACAGCACCGCGCCGGCGGTGGCGGCCAGCAGCTGTGGTTCGCGGCCTTGGGCCAGCGCGAACAGCACCACTACCAGCACCGCGAACAGCAGGGGTTGCAGCGCATCGCCGCGGCGGCGCCAGAGCAGGCGCAGGTCGCGCTTGAGCAGGGCGCCTGCGGTCTGCCACAGGCCTGGCTCGGTACCCGGCGCGATCATGCGGCACCGCCGAGGTCGAGCTGGCGGGTACGCACCGGCGGTGCGGCATAGGCGCCATGGGTGGTGACCAGCGCAGCGCCGCCGGCACGCAGGTGCGCCGAGATCATGCGGTTGACCAGGGTGATGCCCTCCAGGTCGAGGTTGGCATAGGGCTCGTCCAGCAGCCACAGCGGCGCCGGCGACAGCCAGATGCGTGCCAGTGCCAGCCGCCGCTTCTGCCCGGCGGACAGATGCCGAACGAGAGTGTCCTCATAACCGGCCAGGCCCACGATGGCCAGCGCGTTGCCGGGCATCTGCCGCGCACGCCGTCCATGCAGGCCGCACAGGAAGTGCAGGTTCTCCAGCGTGTCCAGGTCTGGCTTCAGGGCCGGCAGATGGCTGAGGTAGGCCACGTAGCGTGCACGTTCGGCATTGCTCGCCGGCTTGCCGTCGATCCGCACCTGGCCGGCGCCGGGCCGGGCCAGGCCGGCCAGCACGCGCAGCAGGGTGGTCTTGCCGGCGCCATTGCCGCCCTGCACCAGCAGGGCTTCGCCGGCGTCCACATGGAAGTCCAGCGGGCCGAACACCGGCTCGTCATTGCGGGAGAAGCTCAGGCCGCTGGCGGCCAGCAATGCAGGGGTGTTCAAGGGGCAGGGGTCTTCATGCCGGAGTGCGATGGCAATTGTAGCGGTGAATGCCGATGGTAGTGCCGGCCGCTGGCCGGCAGATGCGACCCGGCGTCGCAGATCGTCCCAGGGGGGCCGGCCAGCGGCCGGCACTACCGACGCGCGGATTGCGTAAACTCGCAGGCCTGTTCCCCCACAGCCCAGGCCGATGCAACCGAACACCAAGCTGCCCAAGGTCGGTACCACGATCTTCACCGTGATGTCCCAGCTCGCCGCCGAACACGGCGCAGTCAACCTGGGCCAGGGTTTTCCGGACTTTTCGGCGCCGCAGCGCCTGATCGACGAGACCGCCAGGGCGATGGCCGCCGGGCTGAACCAGTACCCGCCGATGACCGGCGTGGCGCCGCTGCGCCAGGCCATCGCGCAGAAGGCGCTGGACTGCTACGGCGCGCAGGTCGATGCGGACAGCGAGATCACCGTCACCAGTGGCGGTACCGAGGCCATCTTCAACGCCATCCACGCCGTGGTGCGTGCCGGCGAGGAAGTGATCGTGCTCGACCCGGCGTATGACTGCTATGAACCGGCGATCGACCTGGCCGGTGCCAAGGCCGTGCATGTGTCGCTGGATCCGCAGACCTTCGCGGTCGACTGGGACCGCGTGCGTGCGGCGATCACCCCGCGCACCCGCATGCTGATCGTCAACACCCCGCACAACCCGTCCGGCGCGATGCTGTCGGCGCAGGACATGCAGGCACTGGCCGAGCTGCTGCGTGGCACGCAGATCTACCTGATCTCAGATGAGGTGTACGAACACATCATCTACGACGGCCGCCGCCATGAATCGGCGCTGCGCTACCCGGAACTGCGCGAGCGCGCGTTCGTGATCTCCAGCTTCGGCAAGACCTATCACTGCACCGGCTGGAAGATCGGCTATGCGATCGCACCACCGGCACTGACCGCCGAGTTCCGCAAGGTGCACCAGTACAACACCTTCACCAGCTTCGGCCCGGCGCAGTACGGCTTCGCCGCGATGATCCGCGACGAACCCGAACACCACCTGGAGCTGGGCGCGTTCTACCAGGCCAAGCGCGACCGTTTCCGCGAGCAGCTGGCCGGCACTCGCCTGAAGGCGCTGCCGGTCCCCGGCGGCTACTTCCAGCTGGTCGACTACTCGGCCATCAGCGACCTGCCGGACCATGAGTTCGTGAAGTGGCTGACCATCGAGAAGGGCGTGACCGCGATCCCGCTGTCGCCGTTCTACGAAAACCCGCCGGCCGGCCAGCGCCTGGTGCGCCTGTGCTTTGCCAAGAATGAAGCAACGATGGACGCGGCGATCGAACGCCTGCGCCTGCTCTGAGCGAGGCTTGAACATGCAGGACCTGCGCATTTCCCTCGTCCAGGGCGACACCCGCTGGCACGATCCGGCCGGCAACCGCGCCTACTACGGCGCGCTGCTCGCACCGCTGGCCGGCACCACCGACCTGGTGATCCTGCCGGAGACCTTCACCAGTGGTTTCTCCAACGACGCCATTGCCCAGGCCGAAGGCATGGACGGCCAGACCGTGGCCTGGGTGCGCGAACAAGCCAGGACCTTGAACGCGGCGTTGATCGGCAGCGTGCAGCTGCGCGACGGCGAGGGCGTCTACAACCGCCTGCTGTTCGCCACGCCCGATGGCGACCTGCAGTACTACGACAAGCGCCACCTGTTCCGTTACGGCGGCGAGCACGAGCGCTATGCCGCCGGTCGCGACCGCCTGAGCGTGGAATGGAAGGGCTGGCGGATCAATCCGCAGGTCTGCTACGACCTGCGTTTCCCGGTGTTCTGCCGCAACCGCTACAACGTGGAGCGTCCGCAGCAGCTGGATTTCGACCTGCAGATCTTCGTCGCCAACTGGCCGTCGGCACGCGCCTATGCGTGGAAGACGCTGCTGCGTGCACGTGCGATTGAAAACCTGTGCTTCGTGGCAGCGGTGAACCGCGTCGGTGTCGATGGCAACCAGCTGCACTACGCAGGCGACAGCGCGGTGCTGGATTTCCTCGGCCAGCCGCAGGTGGAGATCCGCGAACGCGAACAGGTGGTCACCACCACCATCTCGGCCGAGGCGCTGGCCGCACACCGCGCGCGTTTCCCGGCGATGCTCGATGCCGATGCCTTCCACCTGGACGAACAGGCCTGAGCACCGGCCTGAACACTGCTGCACCAGCGCGTGCGCCTGCATCCAACGTGCACGCGCGCGCTGCTAGATTCGCCGGCAGTCCGACCGAACTGGAAGTCCTGCCATGAACAAGCCCTTCGCCCTGCTGCTTGCCCTGTCTGCCGCATCGCTGGCCCCGGCCGCGCACGCCGCTGGCAACCTCGACTGCGAGCTGCGCTACAACCTCTCTGGCTGGTCGCTGATCTACAAGACTGCATCCGGCAATGGCACGGTCACCTGCAGCAATGGCGCCAGCATGCCGGTGCGCATCCAGATGAAGGGCGGCGGCCTGACCGTGGGCAAGTCGAAGATCACCAACGGACGTGGCAGCTTCACCGGCGCAGTCAGCGTCAACGAGCTGCTGGGTACTTACGCCTCGGTCGGCGCGCATGCCGGTGCGGTGAAGTCCAGCAACGCGCAGGTGATGACCAAGGGCGACATCTCGCTGGCCCTGTCCGGTACCGGCAAGGGCTGGGATCTGGGCGTGGACGGCACCGCGTTCACCCTCAGCCGGCGCTGAGGCGCGACGGCGCGGCAGTTCCCCAGCTGATGCGGATGTAGTGCTGTTCGGAATCGCTCAACAACCGTTCGACACCGAAACCATTCTTCAGCAGCTGTGCGACCACATCTTCGACGAGCTGCTCGCTGGCCATCACCTGGCTGAAGCCGAACACGATGTAGCGGCGGCCATTTTCCGAGCCGATCTGGATGGCGTTGTCGAGATCGCGGTAGAACAGTTCGATCGGGCGCTTGGCGGCATCGACGTTGGCGCGGGCCTGTTCGGCGGTGATGGTGATCATGGGCATCTGCCTTGTGTGGGAGCGCGCGCACGATAGCCGGGGAATCAAAGCCGTTCCCGGAAGGCCAGCACAGTGCGCTGCTTTTGCAGCAATTCCTAGGCTGCAGCGGGACGCCGCCGTTGCAGCCACAAGGCCAGCAGGCCACACGCGATAACGGTCGGTGCCAGCATCTGTACCGCACCGACCAGCGCCATTGCCGCACCGATCAACAGGTAGTAGAGCAGGCCGAACAGCGCGCCTGCGCTGCCGAGACAGTGTGGATAGCCGCGCAGGGCCTGGCCGAGCACATTGGGAATGGCAAGGCCGAAGCCCGTCACCACCGGCACCATCGCCGCGATCAGGGCAGGGTGATCATGCAGCAGCGCGGCCAGCAGGCCTCCCGTCAGGACCAGTCCTGCAGCGATGCGGATGCGCGTGGTTGCGGCAACGCCTGCACGCAGCAGGCGGCCATTGCCCCACGCGCCCAGTGCCGAGCCCAGTGCCAGCACCGCGCCGCTGGCGCCGAACCAGGTGGCTGGCCAGTCCAGGCGCGCAAACACGAAGGGGCCGAGCACATACCAGCTGTACATTGCCACGTTGAAGGCCATCACCAGCAACGCGTGTGACCAGATCCAGCGATCGCGCAGCAGTTCCCGCAGCAACGGCAGCATGGGCGCGTGCGGGATCTGTGCAGGGCGGCTTTCGCGCAGGCCCGCCAGGCATGCGACTGCCAGCAGGGCAGCGATCAGCAGCAGGCCGGACTGTACGCCGACATAGCCATGGGCGGCGACCAGCAGCGTGCCCAGTGCAAGGCCGATGGCCGGGCTCAGGGCCAGGGCCATGCCGATCCAGGAGAATGCCTGCGCCAACGCGGGTCCCTGCAGGTGGTCGCGTAGTACGGTCTGGGTTACCACCGAGGCCGCCGCCGCACCCAGTGCGGCCAGTGCCTGTGCCAGCAGGACCTGGCCGAAGGTGCTGGCCAGCAGGCCGCCGCAGGCGGCCAGTGCGAACACGGCCAGCCCGCATAGCAGGGCAGGGCGACGACCGATACGATCGGCCAGGCGCCCCCACAGCAGCACGCCTGCAGCGAAGCCGAACAGGTACAGGCTCATGGCCTGGCTGGCGGCACTCGGCGGCAGGGCGAAGCGTTCGGCCAGATCGGCCAGGGCCGGGCTGTACAGGGTCTGTGCCAACTGCGGGAACATCAGCAGTGCAATGGTGAGCAACAACAGGCGGCGCGACATGCGGGCGCTCCAGGAACAGGGCCGCGCATTGTGGTCGCGTCCGCAATGGCGCACTCTGTCTATCCTGTCATCGAATGTATGAAATAAGACATGGCCTGGTTGCAGCCGCACGCGCACTTCGACGCCGATGCCTGGAGCGCTCCGGTGCTGGGGATTGCAGCCTCACTGGCGGATCACGACTCGGGTTGGCACCAGCATGCACGCGCGCAGCTGCTGTATACCCGGCAGGGCTGCACGCGCCTGACCTACGGTGATCGCATCAGCCTGCTGCCGCCCGCGCGCGCCGCGTGGATTCCGGGCGGGCTGCGCCATCGCGCGCAGATGCGCCAGGCGGTCGACTACCGTTCGTTGTACTTCGACGCCACGCTGTCGGCCCAGCTGCCCCGGCAGCCGGCGATCATCGGCGTGGGGTCGCTGCTGCAGGCCTTGCTGGAGCCGATCGCGCAGGCGCCGTTCGACCATGACTGGCAGTCGCCGCGCGCGCACCACCAACTGGCGTTGTGCGTGCTGGAAATCGCTGCTGCACCGGTGGCGCCGATGGACCTGCCTCTGCCTCGTGATCCGCGGATCGCACGGTGCCTCCCGGTGGCCGAACAGCTGCCGCCCGAACTGGGGGAGCTGGCCGCGCGCACGGGCCTGAGCGCGCGTACCGTCGGCCGGTTGATGCAGCGTGATACCGGCATGAGCTACCAGGCCTGGCGCCAGCAATGGCGCCTGATGCGGGCCATGGAGTTGCTGCTGCTGGGCCAACGCGTGGCGCACGTGGCGCAGGACACCGGCTTCTCCGCCGAGAGCCCGTTCATCGCCTTCTTCCGCGGCATGACCGGCACCACACCCGCCGCGTTCCAGCGCCACGCAAAAGGGGACGGAGGGGATTAAGTCGCTTTCGCCCCTTTGACACAGGCCGTGGCAAAAACGACTTAATCCCCTCCGTCCCCTTTTCAACGAAAAACCCCGGCCTGCGCCGGGGTTTTTCATTTCAGGCGTGCCGGTGATCAGCCGCCGCGCGGGCCGCTGCGGCGCGGGCCGCCCGGACCGCGGTTGCCGCCGGGGCCACCCGGGCCACGGTTGCCACCCGGACCGCCGGGGCCGCGATTGCCGCCCGGACCACGGTTGCCACCACCCGGCCCGCGACCGCCCGGACGGGCGCCCTGCGCCGGCTTGGGGCTGCCATACGGGTTGAAGCCCGGCGTGGCGTGGTCGGACGGGAAGCTCGGGGCATTGCCCGGATGGCCATACGGGTGCTTGTTGCCCTGGCCCTGCGAGCGGTTGCCGGCACCGGCCGGACGACCCTGGCCGCCTGCGCCGCCACGGCCTTCACCGCCGAAACCGCCACGGCCCTGTCCGCCACCCGCGCCCGGACCTTTCGGCTTGCCGTACGGACGGCCCTGGCCGCCTGCGCCCGGACCACGGGCACCCGGGCCGCGCGCGCCCGGACCGGCATTGCGATGGCCGCTCGGGCCCGTGCTCACGCCATCCGGCACGTACCAGGTGCGGAACGCGGCCGGGTTGCCTTCCGGCAGCGAACGGTCGTTCTTCTGGGTGCGCTGCTTGAACGGCTTCTGCGACTGCTTGGCTGCTGCTTCACCGCTGACCGTCAGGCCACCCTTGAAACCGCCGCCCTTGCCGCCGCGGCCACGGCCGCGGTCTTCGCGGACGTTGTCGAAGCGACGCAGCTCGCGGCCTTCGTCCGCGGTGTTATGGCCGTTGACGTAGGCATTGCCACGGCCACCTTCGCGCACGCGCACGGTGGTCTTGGCGGCGCGACGCTGGCCGATCACCGGCTGCAGGGTCAGAGCCGACGGCGCGCCTTCTTCCAGCTTCAGCTGCGCACGCAGGGCTTCAACCTGGGCGGTGCCCAGTTCCACCGAATGGCCACGGGCCAGTTCGCGCGGCAGGCTCACCTTGCCGTAGCGGGTGCGCTTCAGGCGGCTGACCTGGCAGCCCTGCGACTCCCACAGACGGCGCACTTCGCGGTTGCGGCCTTCCTTCACCACGACGCGGAACCAGTCGTGCGAGTCGGTGCCGCCGATGCGTTCGATCTCGTCGAACTTGGCCGGGCCGTCTTCCAGTGCCACGCCGCGTGCGAGGCGGTCGACGATGGCGTCGGAGACCTTCTCCTCGCCTTCCGGGGCGCGCACGCGCACCACGTACTCGCGCTCGACCTCGAACGACGGGTGCATCATGGCGTTGGCCAGTTCACCGTCGGTGGTGGCCAGCAGCAGGCCGGTGGTGTTGATGTCCAGGCGGCCGATGGCGATCCAGCGCGCGCCCTTCAGCGGCGGCAGCGATTCGAACACGGTCGGGCGGCCTTCGGGGTCTTCGCGGGTGGTCACTTCGCCTTCCGGCTTGTTGTAGACCAGCACGCGCGACGGTTCGGCCAGGGCGGTGGCGACGAAGCCGCGGCCATCCAGCTCGATCTTGTCGCCGCTCTTGACCGACATGCCGGTCTGCGCGACTTCACCGTTGACCTTGACCAGGCCTTCGGCGATGCGCTGTTCCAGCGCGCGGCGCGAACCCAGGCCGGCCTGGGCCAGCACCTTGTGCAGGCGCTCTTCCAGCTTGAACTGTTCGGAGGTGGCTTCGCGCTTGAGCGAGAGCTTGTTACGGGGGGTGTCACTCATCAGTTTTGCTCCGGCCGACGGTTTCGGGGTCGGCCTCTGGTTCGGAATCGGCTTGGTCAACAGCCACGGTCGTCATCGCGACGGCGTTGTCTTCGCGTTCGTTCAGGGGCACCGCGCGCTCGCCCGGCGCGGAATCGGGGTGCCCATCATCAAGGGGCGAAGGTGCTTGCTCATCGGAAGCCGACGCAGACGCTGCGTCGGCGGAATCGGGGGTGTCGCTGCCGGCCAGGCCGGCGTCATCGTTGGCAGCAGCGCCATCGGCGCCAGCCGAAATGTCCGGACCCTCGGCACTGGCGGCGGCCGGTGCGTCGCGGTCCAGGGCCAGCTGGGGTTCCAGCTCGCCCAGGTCCTTCAGTTCCGACAGCGGCGGCAACTCGTCCAGGCGCTTCAGGCCGAAGTAGTCCAGGAAGCCCTTGGTGGTGCCGAACAGGGCAGGCTTGCCGGGCACGTCGCGGTGGCCGACCACGCGGATCCACTCGCGTTCCTCCAGCGCCTGGATGATGTTGCTGCTGACCGCCACGCCGCGCACCTGCTCGATCTCGCCACGGGTGATCGGCTGCCGATAGGCGATCAGCGCCAGGGTTTCCAGGGTGGCACGGGTATAGCGGGTCTTGCGTTCGGTCCACAGCCGGCTGATCCAGCCATGCACTTCGCCGGTCACCTGGTAGCGGAAGCCGGAGGCGACCTCGACCAGTTCCACGCCACGGCCTTCGCAGGCTTCGCGCAGGCGCTCAAGCGCACGTTCGATGCTGCCCGGCGGTGCCGGCTCCTCTTCCGGGAACAGGTCTTTCAGCTGGGCCAGGGTGAGCGGCTGGCTGGAGGCCAGCAGGGCACCCTCGACAATGCGGTTGATCAGCGTTTGGTCCATCGGCAGTCAGCGCTCACTCGTTCTCGTTGGCGGCGTCGTTGTCGTCGAACTCGCTGCTGAACTGCAGCGGGGCATTGGTGTTGCCGGCGGCCAGGGACTTCACGTAGATCGGTGCCAGCGGCTCTTCCTGGACGATGTCCAGCAGCTGTTCCTTGGCCAGTTCCAGCACCGCCAGGAACGTGACCAGCACGCCCAGCTTGCCTTCTTCTGCGGTGAACAGCCCTTCAAAACGGTAGAACTTGCCATCTTCAAGCCGGCCCAGCACTTCGCCCATGCGTTGCCGCACGCTCAGCGCCTCGCGCTTGATGGCGTGGCCACTGAACAGCTCGGCGCGCTTGAGCACGTCGTGCAGGGCCAGCAGCATTTCCTTCAGGTCCACCGGCGGCGGCAGCTTCACCGCAGCACGTTCGGGCATGAAGGCGTGTGCCACCGTGGTGTCGCGGTCCTGGCGGGGCAGGGCGTCGATGTCCTCGGCGGCCTGCTTGAAGCGTTCGTACTCCTGCAGGCGGCGCACCAGTTCGGCGCGCGGGTCGGCCTCATCGCCTTCCTCGCTGACCGGGCGCGGCAGCAGCATGCGCGACTTCACCTCGGCCAGGATCGCGGCCATGACCAGGTACTCGGCGGCCAGCTCGAAGCGCAGCTCGCGCATCACGGTGATGTATTCCACGTACTGCCGGGTGATCTCGGCCACGGGAATGTCCAGTACGTCCAGGTTCTGGCGGCGGATCAGGTACAACAGCAGGTCCAGCGGGCCTTCGAAGGCATCCAGGATGACTTCCAGCGCGTCCGGCGGGATGTACAGGTCCTGCGGAATCTGCAGGACCGGTTGCCCATGCACCACGGCCAGCGGCATTTCCTGCTGCTGGGGGGCGGGCGGCCGGGTTGGCGGGTTCGCGTCGAGCGCGAGTTCGGAAGTCATCTAATGGACATCAGGATTGCATCGGACCAGTCGCGGCAGCGGGTTCACCGGGCCAACGCCACGGCGCCCCACGGCACCAGACACGCCGGGATCGGCGCGATTCCACACATATCAAACAGCAGGACGCGCCGCAGGAAACGGCAGCGACGGAACTACGGGGAGGTCGTCTACGTGGCCCGGCCAAGTGGTCCGGTTCGAAGCAGCGGGACGGTCGTCGGGGGCTGCATTGGCCGCAGAAACCGACGGGCTGCTGCATCCAGCCACGTGCAATGGTGTCTAGGGTAAGCCTTTGTCGCGCCAGTGTCCAGCCGGGCTGGGGCGAGGGCGGCATTGGCTAGAATCTGCGCACCCGACAACGCAAGCGAGGAAATGCCGTGTGGTATGTGATTGAAGGCTATGACGGCCAGGACGTGCTGGCACAGCGACTGCAAGCACGTCCGGAACACCTGGCGCGCCTGTACGCGCTGCGCGACGAAGGCCGCCTGCTGCTGGCCGGACCGTGCCCGGCAGTAGACAGCGAGGACCCGGGCCCGGCCGGCTTCAGTGGTTCGGTGGTGATCGCGCAGTTCGAGTCGCTCGTGCAGGCCCAGGCCTGGGCTGATGCCGACCCTTACGTAGCCGCGGGCGTCTACACCCATGTACAGGTGCGTCCGTTCCGCAAGGTCCTGCCGTGAACGCGGAGCGGATCGAGCGGATGCGTGACGCACTGCAGCAGGCGCTGGCCCCGAGCGTGCTGGAAATCGAAGACGACAGTCATCGTCATGCAGGCCACGCCGGTGCGCGCGATGGCCGCGGTCATTTCAACGTGCATGTGGTCAGTGAACGCTTCGCCGGACTGGGGCCACTGGCCCGGCATCGCGCGGTCTATGCCGCGCTGGGCGCGATGATGGAGACCGACATCCACGCGCTGTCCATTCGTGCATTGACCCCGTCAGAACAGGGCTGAGCCCTTGTCCCACACTGTCCTGGCGGGTCCGTCAGCGGGCCCGCCACAGACAGATTTCCATGTCCATTTCAGGACATTCGCCTAACGGACTGTTTACAAGCCCAGATGGAAACGCTTACATTCCGCGCCAATGCTGGTAGGTCCAAGCCGTGGAGGGCGGCTTCGTGAACAAGGCAGCTATCACAATCAAAGACGTCGCTCGCGAAGCCCGGGTCTCCGTGGCCACGGTTTCCCGCGCGCTCAACGGGCATGAAAATGTCGCCGAACCGGTCCGCCAGCTTGTGCTGGAGGTGGCCGCACGGCTGCGTTACACCCCGCACGCCGCCGCCCGCAGCCTCAGCAGCCGTCGCACCAATACGGTGGGCGTGGTACTGCCTGACCTGTACGGCGAATTCTTCTCCGAGCTGATGCGCGGCATCGACAACGTCGCCCGCAACCGCCGCCAGCACCTGCTGGTGTCCAGTTACCACGGTGACCAGGAGCAGCAGGGCGCTGCCCTGCGCGCCATGCGCGGCCGCGTCGACGGCCTGCTGGTGCTCTCGCCCTATGCGGAGAGCCCGGGATTCCTGACCGACAACCTGCCGCAGTCGTTGCCAACGGTGTTGATCAACACCTATCTGCCCGGGCAGGACCACCCGGTGCTGAGCATCGATGACCATGCCGGTGCGATGGCGATGACCCGCCATCTGCTTGACGCGGGTCACCGCCGTATCGCTTTCATTTCTGGCCCGGACCTCAACTTCGACGCGCGCGAGCGCCTGCGTGGCTTCCGTGACGCGTTGGCGGCTTTCGGCAGTGACGCCGAAGGCATCGAGCTGCCCGGTGATTTCGACGAAGCTTCCGGCCATCGCGCCGGTCAGGAGTTGTTGGCAGCCGGAGCGCTGCCTGATGCCGTGTTCGCCGCCAACGACATGATGGCGCTGGGTTGCCTGTATGCGTTCACGCAGGCAGGTGTCCACGTTCCGTCCGACGTCGCCCTGGCCGGTTTCGATGACATTCCACTGGCGCGTTTCGTCCACCCGTCGCTGACCACCATGCAGGTCAGCATCGCCGAACTCGGCGATCGGGCCATGACGCGCCTGATGCAGTTGATGGACGGCACCTCCACGGATGGGACAGGGGACAAGCAGACCCTGGTTCCCCGCTTGATAGTTCGCGATTCCACCACTCCGCCATCCGGCCGTTGAAGCCGGAGGCGTTCCTTCTTTTTTGATTGATCGCAGGGACCGCGCAAGCGGTTACCGCCACCCGGAGATTGAGTTGATGATGCACACCACCTTCCGCACGCCGGCGCGCCGGCTGCTGAGCACCGCACTGGTCAGCTGCCTGATGCTGGCTGCTGCTCCGAACGTCATGGCGCAGTCGGCCAATGCCAGCCTGCGCGGCCAGGTTTCCGGCGCGCAGGCCGGCGCCGAGGTGACCGCCACCAACGTGGCCACCGGCACCGTCCGTCGCGGTACCGTCCGTGCCGATGGAAGCTACTCGCTGATGGGCCTGGACCCGGGCACCTATGACGTGGTCGCCAACGGCCAGTCGCAGAAGGTCACCGTCACCGTGGCCTCGACCGCTACCCTGAACTTTGCCGGCGCTGCCAGCAGCACCCCGGGTACGACCGCAGCCACCAACCTGGACACTGTCAACGTCGTCGCGCCGACCCTGCTGCAGGAAGTGCGCACGTCCGAAGTCGGCAAGACCGTCAGCCTGCAGCAGATCCAGACCACCCCGCAGGTCTCGCGCAACTTCCTGGAGTTCGCCGACGCGGTGCCGGGCATGATCTTCACCCGCGACGCCAAGGGCAACACCTCGCTGCGCGGCGGTGCCACCAACTCCGACGGCACCAACGTGTACATCGACGGTGTGGGCCAGAAGAGCTACGTCAAGGGCGGCGGCGTGGCCGGTCAGTCCGGCAGTGCCGGTAACCCGTTCCCGCAGCTGGCCATCGGCGAGTACAAGGTCATCACCGGCAACTACAAGGCCGAGTACGGCCAGGTGTCCAGTGCAGCGGTCACGGCCGCGACCAAGTCGGGTACCAACGAGTTCAAGGGTGAAACCTTCTACCGTTATACCAACGACAGCATGCGCGCGATGACCCCGGCCGAGCGTCAGCCGGGCAAGGGCAAGGAGGATTCGGCCGAGAAGGAATACGGCTTCGCCCTGGGCGGCCCGATCGTCAAGGACAAGGCCCACTTCTTCGTGACCTATGAAGCCAAGCGCTTCGATCTGCCGGTGACCATCGCCCCGCATGGTTCGGTGACCAACAAGGCCAACCGCGTCCCGGCTGATGCCCAGGCCGGCCTGGGCCCGGCCAGCCAGCCGTTCCAGCAGGACCTGATCTTCGCCAAGGTCGACTTCGAGCCGACCGACAACGATCGCCTGGAACTGACCTTCCAGGACCGTGATGAAACCCAGCAGCAGTTCTCGGACCAGACCGCGCCGATGCACGGCAAGGAAACCAAGAACACTGACCGCCGTTACGCGCTGCGCTGGAACCACAGCGGTGAGCGTTACTACAACGAGCTGATGGTTACCCACGAGGATTCGTTCAACAATCCCAAGCCGCTGAGCATGGGCAACGGTTTCAACTACACCGCGCCGGACGGCAAGAACGAGGAGCGCGCCATCGTCTCGATCGGTGGTTCCTCGGCAATGTCGTCGCAGGTGAAGGGCCAGAAGGGCTGGTCGATCGAAGACAACCTGACCCTGGATGGCATCCAGTGGGCGGGCGACCACACCATCAAGATGGGTGCCAAGTACAAGCAGATCGACCTGTACGCCTCCGATGCGGCGCAGATCAATCCGCAGTTCTACTACACCATCGACAACCCGACTTTCCCGGACAGCATCCCGTACAAGGCACAGTTCGTGAAGCCGGTCACCGGCGTGTCCGGCGTGTCCGGCGAAGTGCGCTCGAAGGTGAAGCAGATCGGTCTGTTCATCCAGGATGACTGGCAGGTCAACGACCACCTGCAGCTGAACCTCGGCCTGCGCTGGGACTACGAGAAGAACCCGTCCTATCTGGACTTCGTGACCCCGCCGGAAGTGGTCAATGCGCTGTTCGCGCAGGATCCGCGTGCCGCCGCTGGCCAGAGCTACGCTACACGCTACACGCTACACGCTGGCGCTGAGCGGCCTGAACATCAACGATTACATCAGCAACGGCCACAACCGCAAGGCATTCAAGAATGCCTGGCAGCCGCGTCTGGGTTTCTCGTATGACATCAATGCCGACGAGCAGCACGTGATCCACGGTGGTGCCGGTCGTTCCTACGACCGCGACCTGTTCGACTACCTGCAGCTGGAAACCACCAAGCTGGCCCTGCCGCAGCCGACGATCTACTTCCGCAATCCGGCAACCGGTCAGTGCTTCCAGGGCAACGCCGCGTGCTATGACTGGAACCCGAACCTGCTCAACGGTATCGGCAACCTCCAGAGCCTGGTCGGTTCGACCAGCAATGCCGGCTTGGAAGTCGACCTGCTGAACAACAATCTGAAGGTGCCCTACGCTGACCAGTTTAGCCTGGGCATGAGCAACCAGATCGGCGACTGGCTGACCGACGCCACCATCTCGCGCACGCTCACCTATGACGGCTTCGCCTTCACCCTGGGCAACCGCTACCCGACCGGCAACTTCTTCGACGATCCGCGTCTGTGCGGTGGCACCGAAGCCGGTCTGGGCCAGGCGTGGAGCTGCAACGTGCCGGGCTTCGGCAGCCTGATCATCGGCCAGCAGGGCATCAAGACCCGTGCTACCCAGATCCTGTTGTCGGCGCAGAAGCCGTTCACCCAGGAAAGCGGCTGGGGCACCTCCATCGCCTATACCTGGACCACCGCCCGCCACAACCGTGACATCAACGAGCACTACGCGTTCGACCGTGGCGTGATCGGTGACTACCCGACCATCCGCTCCAACGGCGCGCCGCGTCACCGCCTGGTGGTGACCGGTTCGTATGCGGGCTTCTGGGGCATCACCTTCGGTGGCAAGATCACCCTGGCCACCCCGACCGCGATCAACGACTGGTACGGCGTGCCGCAGGCCAATGGCTTCGACCTGCCGACCCCGATGGCGGCGGTTCCGGGTGGCAACGGCAAGTTCCTGCTGGGTGGCAAGATCTTCGGTTATCGCTCGGTCGACCTGCAGGCGACGAAGACGTTCAAGATGCCGGGCGATACCGAGCTGTATGCGCGTATCGACATCATCAATGTGTTCAACTTCGACAATTTCTCGAACTACAACTACTACAAGAATGGCAAGTTGACCGCGAGCTACAACGAGACCGGCGACATCGTCGGTACGCCGCGCCAGGTCAAGGCCGAAGTGGGCTTCCGCTTCTAAGCCCGGATGGATGCATGACCCCGATGCCGCCGCTCCGCCGGCGGCATCGGGCGCGTGAAAACAGCAATGGCCGGCCCTGTGCCGGTCCATTGCCCATGCCGCTGCCGGTCAGGGGGCATCGGCATGGGCAATGATCGCGGTGTCAAACCACGTTTTTCGTGGTTTTTTAAGAACGCACCTTGTAAACGATTTCAGATCATTGGACGGTATGCTTTCCCATCGATCAGACCACCGGAGAAATCGCGCCATGCAGGCACGTCATCTGTTGTCCGCCGCAGCGTTGAGCCTGGCCGTGGCCGCCTGCCAGCCGGCCCAGCAGGAGCCTGCCAAGCCGCGGCCGCCGGTGATCCTGATCGAGGCCGATGCACCGCCGCGGCCGATGAAACCTGAGCTGCCGCCGCTGTTCGATGACATCGAGCGCCGCACCTTCCAGTTCTTCTGGGATACCACCAACGAGATCAATGGCCTGACCCCGGACCGCTATCCGTCGCGGCCGTTCGCCAGCATCGCCTCGGTCGGCTTCGCACTGACCGCGTATCCGATCGGCATCGAGAACGGCTGGGTCAGCCGCAACCAGGCGATCGACCGCACCCTGACTACCCTGAAATTCTTCCGCGACGTGCCGATGGGCCCGCAGCGTACCGGCAAGGCGGGTTACAAGGGCTTCTATTACCACTTCCTGGACATGCAGGAAGGCCGTCGCTACGACAGCTGGGTCGAACTGTCCTCGGTGGATACCGCGCTGCTGATGATGGGGGTGCTGTTCGCGCAGTCGTACTACGACGGTGACGATCCGCGCGAGAAGGAAATCCGCCAGATCGCCGACACGTTGTACAGGAAGGTCGACTGGCCCTGGCTGCAGCAGCGTGCGCCGCTGATCTCGATGGGCTGGTTCCCCGAGAGCGGTTTCATCGACCACGACTGGATGGGCTACAACGAGGCCATGATGGTCTACATCCTTGCCCTCGGTTCGCCGACGCACCCGGTCAGCCCGGATGCGTGGACGGTGTGGACGCGCACCTATGACAACGACTGGGGGGTCTACCAAGGCCAGGAATACCTGTCCTTCGGCCCACTGTTCGGCCACCAGTACAGCCACGTCTGGATCGACTTCCGCGACATCCAGGACGCCTACATGCGCGAGCGCGGCAGCACCTACTTCCTCAACAGCCGCTCGGCCGCACTGGCCCAGCGCGAGTACGCCATCGCCAACCCGATGCAGTGGAAGGATTACGGCGAGAACGTCTGGGGCCTGACCGCCAGCGATGGCCCGCAGAACACCACGCAGGAATACCGTGGCGAGCAGCGCCAGTTCCGCCATTACTCTTCGCGCGGCGCTGGCCTGCGCGAAAACTTCGATGACGGCACCATCGCTCCGACCGCCGCGATCGCGTCGGTGGTGTTCGCGCCGGAACAGGTGATCCCGGCCACGCTGGAGATGCACAAGCGCTACGGCGATTACATCTATTCCAGCTACGGCTTCCTGGATTCGTTCAATCCCAGCTTCAACTACGACATCCCGATCAAGACCGGCCGCGTGGTGCCGGATCGTGGCTGGGTCGCCAGCGACTACATCGCCATCGACCAGGGGCCGATCCTGACCATGATCGCCAACTATCGCAATGATTTCGTCTGGGAAGTGATGAAGAAGAACCCGTACATCCGCAAGGGCCTGGAGCGGGCGGGGTTCAGTGGTGGCTGGCTGGCGCCGGAAGGTTCGTTCCAGCCGCTGGAACTGCAGAAAGACGAAAAGGCCGCGGCGGCACGCGCGGTGGGTATCGCCGAATCACGCGCGGCTGCCGCGCAGGAACAGAAGAACAATGCCAACCGCAACACAGGCCAGGGCAAGTAACCCGATGCCGAACTGGATCGACCGTCTGCGCCGCTGGACACTGCCAACCCTGGCCGCACTGGCCGTGGCCGGCTGCGCCCGCACCGAACCGGGCACCACCACTGTGCGCTTCTGGGCAATGGGCCGGGAAGCCGAGGTGGTCAGCGAACTGATCCATGAGTTCGAAGCCGAGAACCCGGGCATCAAGGTGGACGTGCAGAACATCCCGTGGACCGCTGCGCACGAAAAGCTGCTGACCGCGTTCGCCGCCGACGGCCTGCCGGACGTGTGCCAGCTCGGCAACACCTGGGTGCCGGAGTTCGCCGAGCTCGATGCGCTGACCCCGTTGCAGCCGTTCGTCGATCACTCTGCCGTGGTCGATGAGAAGGACTATTTCCAGGGCATCTGGGACACCAACGTGATCCACGGCGAGCTGGTCGGCGTGCCGTGGTATGTCGATACGCGCCTGATCTACTACCGCAAGGACCTGCTGGCCAAGGCCGGCTACGACCACCCGCCGCGCACGTGGCAGGAGTGGGATGAGCAGATGGCAGCGATCAAGCGCATGCAGGGCCCGAACCGCTATGCGGTGCTGATGCCGATCAACGAGTTCGAGCAGCAGCTGTCGCTGGCACTGCAGCAGCCCGATCCGCTGCTGCGCGATGATGACACCCGCGGCAACTTCAGCAGCCCCGGCTTCCGCCGCACGCTGGCGTTCTACGCCAACATGTTCGAGCAGGGCTGGGCGCCGAAGATGTCCGAGACGCAGATCTCAAACGTCTGGGATGAGTTCTTCCGCGGCTTCAACGTCTTCTACATTTCCGGCCCATGGAACATCCGCGAGTTCAAGAAGCTGCAGCCGAAGGAACTGGAAGGGCTGTGGGGCACCGCAGCGCTGCCGGGGCCGGATGGTCCGGGCGCGGGCATCGCCGGTGGCACCAGCCTGGTGATCTTCCGCAAGTCGCAGCACAAGGAGGCGTCGTGGAAGCTGATCGAGTTCCTGTCGCGCCCGCAGATCCAGGCACGTTTCCATTCGATCATCGGCGACCTGCCGCCACGCCGCAGCACGTGGAGTGCGCCGTCGCTGGCCAACGATCCGCTGGCCGCAGCGTTCCGTGACCAGCTGGAGCGGGTCAAGCCGACGCCGAAGGTGCTCGAATGGGAGCGCATCGTGCAGGAAATGCGCATCGTCACCGAGAAGGTGGTGCGCGGTGGCCTGCCGCAGGACAAGGCCGTCGAAGAACTCGACCAGCGCGTGGACAAGGTGCTGGCAAAGCGCCGCTGGATGCATGAACAACAACGCCTGCAGCAGCGCGTTCCGTCGCCGCAATCGAGCAGTGCCGTGGCCGCCGGGAGCGCGCAATGAAACGTACTTCACTCGCCGGCTGGATTTTCGCCGGTCCCTCGCTGATCGTGCTGGGCGTGTTCTTCGGCCTGCCGGTGGCTTCGGCGCTGGCGCTGAGCGTGACCGACTTCGACCTGTATGCCCTGGCTGACAGCAGCAACCTGCGCTTTGTCGGCCTCGGCAACTACATCGATCTGCTGCAGACACCGATGTTCTGGAAGTCGCTGTGGAATACCACTTACTTCGTGTTGATCGGCGTGCCCTTGTCGATCGGCGTGTCGCTGGGCGCGGCAATGCTGCTGAATGCGCCGGCCGCGCGCTTCAAGGCGCTGTTCCGCACTGCGTTGTTCGCGCCGGTGGTGACCACGCTGGTGGCGGTGGCGGTGATCTGGCGCTACCTGTTCCATACCAGCTACGGCCTGGTGAACTACGGCCTGGGCCATCTGGGCATCAGCCCGATCGACTGGCTGGGCGATCCCAACTGGGCGATGCCGACCATCATGCTGTTCGCGGTGTGGAAGAACTTCGGCTACAACATGGTGATCTTCCTGGCCGGCCTGCAGGCGATCCCGCATGACCTGTACGAGGCCGCGCGCATCGACGGTGCCTCGCGCTGGAAGCAGTTCCTGCACATCACCCTGCCGATGCTCGGCCCGGTGCTGCTGGTGGTCGGCGTGATCACCGTGTCCGGCTACTTCCAGCTGTTCGCCGAACCCTACGTGATGACCCGCGGCGACCCACTGCAGAGCACCGTCAGCGTGCTGTATTTCATGTTCGAGGAAGGCTTCAAGTGGTGGAACCTGGGACGCGCCTCCGCCGTGGCGTTCCTGCTGTTCCTGATCATCCTGGCGGTGACCACCGTGATGCTGCGTTTCGGCCGCAAGAGGCAGTTGGTATGAGTCGTGAAATCGGCCAGTCGCGCTGGTACCCGTGGTTGATCAATGGTGCGTTGCTGGTGCTGGCCCTGGTCAGCCTGGCACCGCTGTTGTGGATGCTCTCGGTCTCGTTCATGCCGCAGGGCGAGGCCAGCCATTTCCCGCCGCCGCTGCTGCCTTCCAGCATCACCACGCACAACTACCATGAGCTGTTCGCGCGCACTGGCATGGGCGGCAACTTCGCCAACAGCCTGCTGGTGTCGCTCGGCATCACGGTCGGTTCGCTGCTGCTCAACACCATGGCCGGCTACGCGTTCGCCAAGCTCAACTTCGTCGGCCGCGAGCGCCTGTTCCAGGTGCTGATGGCGGCGCTGGTGATTCCGGCGCAGGTGGCGATGCTGCCGCTGTTCCTGCTGATGAAGCAGCTGGGCCTGGTCAACAGCTTCGGTGGCGTGATCGTGCCAGCGCTGGCCAGCGTGTTCGGCATCTTCCTGGTACGCCAGTACGCGCGTTCCATCCCGGACGAACTGCTGGAAGCGGCGCGCATCGACGGGGCAGGGGAGCTGCGCATTTTCTTCCAGATCGTGCTGCCGATGCTCAAGCCGGTGCTGGTGACCCTGGCGATCTTCACCTTCATGGGCGCATGGAACGATTTCATGTGGCCATTGATCGTGCTGACCGACCAGGAGCACTACACTTTGCCGGTGGCACTGGCCACCCTCTCGCGCGAGCACATCATGGACGTGGAAATGATGATGGCTGGCGCGGTGGTCACCGTGGTCCCGGTGCTGGCGCTGTTCCTGGTGCTGCAGCGGTACTACATCCAAGGTCTGTTGCTGGGGAGCGTCAAGGGATGAAGCGAACGATCGCCGTTGGACTGTGCCTGTTGTGGACTTCCCTGGCGATCGCCGCACCACCGGCGCTGCCAGCACCGAAGGTGCTGGACGACTTCGACGACATCGCAGCCTGGACGCTGGTGCTGTCCGACCAGGTCAGCGGTTCGCTGCGCCCGGTCAGTGGTGCCGGTGGTGGCCGCGCGCTGTGCCTGGACTATGACTTCCACGATGTCTCCGGCTACGTCGGCATCCGCCGCGCGCTGAACATCGAATACCCGGTCAATTACCGCTTCGGATTCCAGCTGCGTGGCGAATCGCCGGGCAACGACCTGCAGTTCAAGTTGATCGATGCCAGCGGCGACAACGTCTGGTGGGTCAACCGGCCCGGCTACAGCTTCCCCAAGGCGTGGACGCCGGTCGAGTACCGCCGCCGCCAGATCGACAAGGCGTGGGGTCCCTCGCCCGAGAAGGAGATGGCACGAAGCGCCGCCGTCGAGTTCACGATCTACAGCAAGGTCGGTGGCCGCGGCACGGTGTGCTTCGACAAGCTGACCCTGCAGGGCCTGCCGCCGCAGGATGATTCGGCGTTGGTGCCATCGGTGATTGCCGATACGGCCACCGCGCTGCAGGACCGCATGATCGACGGCAAGAGCGACACGTTCTGGATCAGCGGTGGCGTCAAGCAGCAGACCATCAGCCTGGACCTGCACAAGAGCCGCGAGATCGGCGGTGTAGTGATCGATTGGCTGCCGAACCTGGAAGCCAATCGCTACACCGTGCGGACGTCCGAGGATGGCCGGGACTGGCGCACTGTGCGCGAGGTGACCGGCGGTGCGGGGGGGCGCGATTGGCTGGCGCTGCCGGATACCGACGCGCGCTACGTGCGTTTCGATCTGCGCGATGGCCCGAACTGGCGCTACGGCATCCGTGACATCGCGCTCAAGCCGCTGGCGTTCGCCGCAACGCCCAATGCCTTCCTGTCCTCGGTGGCCGCCGATCTGCCGCGTGGCTCGTTGCCGCGTGCCTATGTGGGCGAACAGCCGTACTGGACCCTGCTCGGCCTTGATGGTGGCCAGGAGCAGGCGCTGATCAGCGAAGATGGCGCGCTGGAGCCGGCCAAGGGCAGCTTCAGCATCGAGCCGTTCATCCGCCTGGACGGCAAGCTGCTGGACTGGTCGAAGGTCGCCATCACCCAGTCGCTGCAGGATCACTACCTGCCGATCGCCACCGTCGACTGGGTGCATGAGAAGGCCGGGCTTTCGGTGACCAGTTTCGTGCAGGGCACGCCCGAGCGCGCGCAGCTGATCGGCCGCTACCGGCTGAGCAATCCGGACAAGGTCGCGCACGAGTACACCCTGGCGCTGGCAATCCGTCCGTGGCAGGTCAACCCGCCCACCCAGTTCCTCAACACCGTCGGTGGCTTCAGCCGCATCGATGCACTGGATGTGGGCGAACAGCTGGTTCGGGTCAACGGTGAGCCGCGCATCTATCCGCTGCAGGTGCCGGATGCGCGCTTTGCCAGTACGTTCGATGGCAAGCTCGATGCGATGCATCTGGAAAGCGGCAAGTACCCGGCCACGACCGCAGTGAAGGACAGCACCGGCATGGCGTCGGGTGCGCTGATGTACACGATCAAGCTCGAGCCCGGGCAGAGCCGCGAAGTGGCGGTGGTGCTGCCGCAGACCGGTGGCTGGGCGCCGCAGGCGCTGGACGTGGCCAAGGCGCAGGCGCAGGTGGCCGATCAATGGCGGCAGAAGCTGGGCGTGGTCTCGCTGCAGGTGCCGGCTGCGGGCCAGGCACTGGTCGATACCCTGCGCACGGCCGTCGCGCACATGCTGATCTCGCGGGTTGGCCCACGCCTGCAGCCGGGCACGCGCTCGTACGCGCGCAGCTGGATCCGCGATGGCGCGATGATTTCCGAGGGCCTGCTGCGCATGGGGCGCAGCGATGCCGTGCGTGACTACATCAACTGGTATGCGCCGTACCAGTTCGAGAACGGCAAGGTGCCGTGCTGCGTCGACGCGCGCGGCAGCGACCCGGTACCGGAGAACGACAGCCATGGCGAACTGATCTACAGCATTGCCGAGTATGGACGCTACACCGGCGACAGCACGTTCACCGAGCTGATGTGGCCGCACGTGCAGGGCGCCTACAACTACATGGAGCAGCTGCGCGCCAGCGAGCGCACCGAGGAGAACCGCGCACGCAATCCTGCCTTCTACGGGATGATGCCGGCCTCGATCAGCCACGAAGGCTATTCGGCCAAGCCGATGCATTCGTACTGGGATAATTTCTGGGCGTTGCGCGGCTACAAGGACGCGGCATCGCTGGCGGCCCAGCTGGGCAAGGTCGAGGCGATGCAGATCGCCGGATCGCGTGACCAGTTCCGTGATGACCTGCAGGCCTCGCTGCTGTCGGCGATGCAGCAGCACGACATCGACTACCTGCCGGGCTCGGCCGAGTTGGGCGATTTCGATGCGACCTCGACCACCATCGCGCTGGCGCCGGGCGGCGAGCAGGGCCGACTGCCCCAACAGGCGCTGGAGGCCACCTTCGAGCGCTATTGGAAGGAGTTCGTGGCCCGCCGCGACGGCAAGCGTGAGTGGAAGGACTACACCCCGTACGAGTGGCGCAACGTGGCGGCGTTCGTACGCCTGGGCTGGCGTGACCGCGCCTGGCAGGCCACCGAGTTCTTCTTCAGGGACCGTGCGCCGCAGGCCTGGAACCAGTGGGCCGAGGTGGTCTCGCGCACGCCGCGCAAGCCGTTCTTCGTCGGTGACCTGCCGCACGCCTGGGTAGCCTCGGACTTCGTGCGCTCGGCCTTGGACATGTTCGCGTACAGTCGTGACATGGACGATGCGCTGGTGCTGGCCGCCGGCATTCCGAGCGCCTGGCTGCAGGGCGAGGGCATCGCCGTGCAGGGCCTGCGCACGCCGCAGGGCCAGCTCAACTACCGCCTGCAGCGCAGCGACAGGCAGCTGGTGCTGGAGGTGCAGCCGGGCCTGGTGCCACCGGTCGGTGGCGTGGTGTTGCCGTGGCCGTACGCCGGTGATCCGGCCGAGGCGACGATCAACGGCGAAGCGGCCGAATGGGTCAACAAGGAACTGCACGTGCACCAGCTGCCGGCGCGGGTCGAGATCGATGTACCGAGCGCGGTGCGCCGCGCCGAGCGCAAGGGGCAGTAACGATGAAGCAGCAGGGGGCAAGAGTGCGCACGATCGTGCGCGCCCTGGGGCTGGCCATTGCATTGGCACTGCCGGGCGCCGTGATGGCGGCCGATCCAGCCGCCGGGGCAGCGGCTGATGTCGCCACCGCGCCAGGCATGAGCATGGTCACCTTCAATCTGCATCATGACCGCGAGGACTGGCCACGCCGGCGCCGCACCATCCTGGCCGAACTCAAGCGCCTGCAGCCGGATGCGGTTGCCCTGCAGGAGGTGATCCAACGCCGCAACGTGCGAAACCAGGCGCAATGGCTGGCCAGCCAACTTGGCTACAAGTACGTGTTCGTGTCCACCGATGCGGTCGGCGCGCCCAAGCGCTACGGCAATGCGCTTCTGACCCGGCGGCCGATCCTTGCCCAGGGGGATCATCTGCTGCAGCCCTTGGACGACTACCGCACCGTGGCCCACCTGCGCATCGACGTCGATGGCACGCCGGTAAACGTCTACGCCACGCATCTGAACGAGCGCAGTGATGAGAGCGGACAACGCATCCGTCGCAGCCAGGTCGAGGACCTGCTGCGCTTCATCAGCGCGACGTCGGCGGGCGCGCCGGTGGTGATCGCAGGTGACTTCAATGCACTGGTGGATGCCGGCGATCTGAGCGAGCTGCGCAGCCACTACGGCGACAGTTACGGTAGCGTGCACGTCAACACCGATCTGTCCGGGGTCAGTACGCTCAACCGCCACTATTACCAGGCGACGTCGCGGATCGACCACATCTTCTTCCAGCAGGACGAGATGGTCGCGCGCGAGGCGAAGATCCTGTTCGACCAGCCCGACGACAGCGGTCGCTGGGCCTCGGACCACTACGGCGTGTGGACCCGCCTGCAGTTCGCGCCGAAACCCTGACGGGACACGCCTGGGTAGGTGCCAACCTTGGTTGGCACGGGCGTGTCCGCGTGCACTCGATCAACGGCGCCAACCAAGGTTGGCCTCTACCAAAGCGGTGACCGTGCGCGGGTTGTGCCCTGGTGGGTGCCAACCTTGGTTGGCACGGTTCGGCCCGAAGCACAAACAAAAACGGCGGGGATCATTGATCCCCGCCGGTTCGTTTTCACGCTATCAAGGAGCGATCAGTTCGCCGGCGGCGTGCGCTTGGCGGCCTCTTCGTCTTCTTCATCAGCCTTGGCTTCTGCAGCCTGGGCTGCAGCGTCGGCATGGCCATCGGCGACCGGATCGATCGACGGCGTCACCACCGCATCAGCGCTCGGGGCGGCGGCTTCGATCGGTGCGGCTTCGACCGCCACCGGAGCGACCGGCTGTTCCACGATCGGCGCAGTCTCGACGACCGGCGTGGCTTCAACGGCCGGCGTGGCTTCAACGGCCGGGGCGGCCTCCACCACCGGGGCACTCTCACTGGCCACCGGCTTGGTTTCAACCACCGGGGTTGCTTCAACCACCTGCGGCTTCGATTCCACGACCGGCGCGGCCTCGACTGCGACCGGCTTCGCTTCGATCACCGGAGCGGCTTCAACCACCGCGGCCGTTTCAGCCACAACCGGCTTTGCTTCGATGGCCGGCGCAGCAGCGTCCACCACCGGAGTGGCGTTGGCGACCGGTGCGGCAGCGGCGACCGGCTGGACCGGGGTCGCGGCGTCGATGGCATCGAGCATGCTGGTCTGCACCGGCGAGGACACCACTTCGGTCTTCGCAACTTCGACCGGTGCCTGCACTTCAGCCACGACCGGGGCGGCGGCTTCGACCACAGCGCTGCTCACCACGGCAACCGGCGCGGCGACAACAGCGGCGGCAGCACGGGCTGGCTTCTCGGCTTCGACAGCGACCGGCTCGGCTTCGTCATCGAAGTCGAACTCCGGCTGCGAACGCGTGGGCTGCACAGCCGCGACCGGCGCAGTGCCGGCAGTGCTGTCGATGTTCGGCTCGGCGCCGTCGGCGTCATCACTGTCATCACCCTCGTCCTGGTCATCACCCAGGGCGTCGCTGCCGGCGGCGTTCTCGGCGCCACCGCGGCGACGACGACGGCCACCACGACGGCCACGGCGACGGCGGGTTGCGCCTTCGCCAGCCTGCTCGCCATTGGCGTCGGTTGCAGCCTCTTCAGCGGCAACTGCGACCACGTCGGTCGCACTGGCCGCATTGGCAGCGGCGTCGACCGGTGCGGCCGCTTCCACCGGGGCGACCGGGGCGACCGGGGCGGTGGCTTCCTGCGCGTTCACCCCATTGGCGGCGACGGCCGTAGCGGCTACGGCTGCAGCTGCGGTCACGGCTTCGGCAGGTGCTTCGGCGGCATTGCGCTGCGGCTTCTCGGCCGGCTTGTCACCGTCCTGCTGCTGCGGGCGCGGCTGCTTGGGCTGCTTCAGCTTCGGTTGCTGGTTCTGGTTCTGGCCCTGCTGCTCGTTGCGCGGCTTGTTCTGCTGCTGCGGCGGCTGCTGGCCATCCTTGTGCTGCGGCTCCTTCTGCTTGCCCTGCTGCGGCTGCTGCTGCGCATTGCCGTTATTGCCGTTGCGGCCGTCCTTGCGCTGCTCGCCGCGGTCCTTGCGGTTGCCGCCATCCTTCTGCTGCTGCGCGTTGCCATTGCCACGATTGTCGTCGCGACGGTCCTTGCGGTCCTTGTTGCGATCCTTGTTGCGGTCCTTGCGACCGCCGTCCTGCTGCTGGCGTGCAGCCGGGGCAGCCGGTGCCGGCGCGGGCGCCGGTTCGCCACCGAACACGCGCTTGAGCCAACCGATCACGCCGCCCGCCGGGGCCGGCGCAACAGGGGCTGCAGCGACCGGGGCCGGAGCGGCCGCGGCCGGCTCCACTTCCTCGCGCACCGGGGCCGGGGAGGTGTGCTTGACCTGGGTCACCGCCGGCGGCGGGATGTTCAGCTGGCCCTTGGTCAGCGCGTGCACCGGCAGCTTGCGCGGGGTGCCGCGCTGGTAGCTGGGCTTGCTGCTTTCTTCACCCAGCTCGTTCTCGCGCAGGCGGGTCACGGTGTAGTGCGGGGTGTGCAGCTGCTCGTCGGCGACGATCACGATCGGCGCCTCGTGGCGCTGTTCGATCTCGCGCAGGGCGCTGCGCTTCTCGTTCAGCAGGTAATTGGCGATCTCCACCGGGGCCTGCACCAGCACCTGCCCGGTGTTCTCCTTCATCGCATGCTCTTCAGCCACGCGGATGATCGACAGCGACAGCGACTCGACGCTGCGCATGCGGCCGTGGCCGTCACAACGCGGGCAGACGATCTGGCTGGACTCGCCCAGGCTCGGGCGCAGGCGCTGGCGGCTCATTTCCAGCAGGCCGAAGCGCGAGATGCGGCCGACCTGCACGCGCGCGCGGTCGTACTTCAGCGCGTTGGCGAGGCGGTTCTCGACTTCGCGCTGGTGCTTGTTGGAGGCCATGTCGATGAAGTCGATCACCACCAGGCCGCCCAGGTCACGCAGGCGCAGCTGGCGGGCCACTTCCTCGGCCGCTTCCAGGTTGGTCTGGAACGCGGTGTCCTCGATGTCGCTGCCCTTGGTGGCGCGCGAGGAGTTCACGTCGACGGCGGTCAGCGCTTCAGTCTGGTCGACCACGATCGAGCCGCCCGACGGCAGGCGCACGTTGCGCTCGTAGGCGCCTTCGATCTGCGATTCGATCTGGAAGCGGTTGAACAGCGGAATGTCGTCCTTGTAGTGCTTGAGCTTGCGCAGGGTCTGCGGCATCACCTGCTGCATGAATTCGCGGGCGTGCTCGTACATCTCCTCGGTGTCCACCAGGATCTCGCCGATGTCGGCGCGCAGGTAGTCACGCAGGGCGCGCACGATCAGGCGCGATTCCTGGTAGATCAGGAACGGGGCGGGCTTGCTCAGTGCCGCTTCGGCAATGGCGCGCCAGACATTGAGCAGGTAGTCCAGGTCCCACTGCAGTTCTTCCGCATCGCGGCCGACGCCGGCGGTACGGATGATCACGCCCATGTCGTCGGGGATGTTCAGCTTGTCCAGGGCGTCCTTCAGCGCGGCCCGGTCTTCGCCCTCGATGCGGCGCGACACACCGCCGGCGCTGGGCGAGTTCGGCATCAGCACCATGTAGCGGCCGGCCAGCGAAATGAACGTGGTCAGGGCGGCGCCCTTGTTGCCACGCTCTTCCTTGTCGACCTGGACGACGATCTCCTGGCCTTCCTTCAGCAGCTCGCGGATGCCGGCCTTGTTGTGGTCGACACCGGCCTGGAAGTAGTCGCGGGAGATTTCCTTCAGCGGCAGGAAGCCATGGCGGCCACCGCCGTACTCGACGAAGGCCGCTTCCAGCGAGGGCTCGATGCGGAAGATCCGGCCCTTGTAGATGTTGGACTTCTTCTGTTCCTTCGACGGCTGTTCGATGTCGATGTCATACAACGACTGGCCATCCACGATGGCAACACGCAGCTCTTCAGCCTGCGTGGCGTTGATCAGCATTCGCTTCATTGTTGCGTTCCTCGCAAGCGGCTACCGCGCGGAACGCCATGGGGTTTCGCCTCTGGACACGGCTCGCCGCCCATTCGCGCAAGCGCGGGGAGGGCGGCTTGGGTTTCCAGCGCTACGACACCACGGCAGGCCGCGGGAGCGCTTCACTCTTATGGTTTTTGGGTGTTGCAGGGCCGCAGGCAGCTGTCAGCCAGGCTGGAGCGCCACGCGGGACATGTTCAGCACGGTTGCGTGTCAGGCATCCGGCGATGGCCGGGAAGGCCGGTGAGCCGCTAACATGGCCGCCCCGCGGGCGGTGGTCGCGCACTGTGCCGGATTCGTCGGAAGCTGGGCTTCTGGCCCTGAGTAACTTCCAACGAAATCAATCCCTTATCTCGCCCCCCGAGTGTAACAGAATAAACAGCCTGATGACCGCCCAAGACCCCACCAAGCCCGCTGGCGACAAGCCTTCCGTGCGCATGATCACCGTTCCCGCCGACCGCGCCGGCCAGCGCCTGGACAACTTCCTGCTCGGCCAGCTGAAGGGTGCCCCGCGCAGCCTGGTCTACAAGCTGGTGCGCAGTGGCCAGGTACGGGTGAACGGCGGCCGCGCCAAGGCCGAGCGCAAGCTGGAGGCGGGCGACGAAGTGCGCGTGCCGCCGGTTCGTCTCACCGAAGAGGGAGACAAGGTGGGTCCCCCGGAGGCATTCATGCGCCGGCTGGAGCAGGCCATCGTCTTCGAGGACGCGCGCCTGCTGGCCCTGAACAAGCCCACCGGCGTGGCCAGCCACGGCGGCAGCGGCATCAGCTTCGGCGCCATCGAGACCCTGCGCGCGCTGCGCCCGGGGCAGACCCTGGAGCTGGTCCACCGGCTGGATCGCGACACCTCGGGCCTGCTGATCGTGGCCAAGAAGCGCTCGGCGCTGAGCGAACTGCAGGCGCTGCTGCGTGAAGACCACGGCGCCGGCATCCGCAAGCGCTACCTGACCCTGCTGGCCGGGCGCATGCCCGACGGGGTGATGACGGTCGATGCGCCGCTGCATGTCGGCCTGCGCCAGGGCGGCGAGCGCCATGTGCAGGTCAACGCGATCGGCAAGGAATCGATCAGCCACTTCCGGGTGCTGGAGCGCCGCGGCGGCCATTCCTATTGCGAGGTGCGCATCGAGACCGGCCGTACCCACCAGATCCGCGTGCATGCCCAGCACCTGGGGCATCCGGTGGCCGGCGACGACAAATACGGCGATCCGGCGGTCAACAAGCGGCTTCGTGAGCAGATCGGGCTGAAGCGTCTGTTCCTGCACGCGGCCTCGCTGGAGTTCGCGCTGGACGACGGCAAGAGCCCGTATGTGCTGAACGCGCCGCTGGCCGATGAGCTGGTCGAGGCGCTGGACCGCCTGCGCTGACGGCAGTTCGGCGGCGCCGGGCGCTTGGTCGGCGCCATTCGCAGCGCTCAGACACCCGCGCCTCTTCGCCCTCGCCGGACCTGCGGTGCTCGGCTCGCTACAAGGCGGACCCGGACATCCGCAGCGTAGGCCCATACCCGCACGCAGCCTTTGTAGACTCGAGTCGTACTCGACTCACGCGCGCAGCGCGCGCTTCGCTCTTCAATCTTTTCATCGCGCGGCTGGCGTGCACGGAAGAATGACGGGGCACGGGCGGGGCCGGCTTGCAGGGGTGTCTGCGGCATGGATGCCGCGGACAAGCCCCCATGGACGGGTTCACGGCGTCCCCTGCAAGCCGGCCCCGCCCGTGACCTTTCGATACTGCGGAACGTGCCAGCCGCGAGGGGGCTCAGCCCGTTGGCCGGGAACCCCTCACCACTTGAACAGCACCAGACTGATCGCCAGGGTGCCCATGCCGGCCACCAGGCCATATACCGTCTCGTGGCCCTTGGCATAGCGCTTGGCTGCCGGCAGCAGCTCGTCCAGCGCCAGGAACACCATCACGCCGGCGATCAGTCCGAACACCCAGCCAAACGTGGCGTGCGACAGCGATCCTGACAACAACCAGTAGCCCAGCACCGCGCCCACCGGCTCAGCCAGGCCGGACAGCAGGCTGGCACTGAACGCATAGAACTTGTTCTGGGTGGCGAAGTACACCGGCACCGCGATCGCGATGCCCTCGGGAATGTTGTGGATGGCGATGGCGAAGGCCAGCGGCATGCCCACCGACGGGCTTTCCAGCGTAGCGAAGAAGGTCGCCAGGCCTTCCGGGAAATTGTGCGCGGTGATCGCCACCGAGGTCAGCAGCGCGACCCGCTTCAGGTACTCGCGGCTGTTCTCGCGGAACGCAGGGTCCTGTTTGTCCAGGCTGTCATGCGGATTGGGAATGAAGTGATCGATCAGCACGATCACGATCACGCCGGCCAGGAAGGCCAGCGTGCCGTAGGTGAAGCCGGTGCGCTCGCCATAGGCCAGGGCGAACGAGGCGATGGATTTGTTGAGGATTTCCGATAGCGACACGTAGACCATCGCGCCGCCGGCGAAGGCCAGGCCGAACGCCAGCAGGCGCGGATTGGGGCGGCGCGAGAACAGCACCAGCAGGCTGCCGATGGCAGTGGCCAGGCCGGCCGCGAGGGTGACCGCCAGTGCGATCCAGACATTTTCGGGGGGAATCTGCAGCATGTACCGACGCGGTCCTGGTCAACAGACAGCCGCCCCGGATGAGCCCGGGGCGGGGAGGGCGAGGCGGGCGTCGGCTGGCCTCGTCGGGGCGCGCGCGATCAGCCGCCGCGGCGCAGGCGTTCTTCGATGGCGAAGCACTGATCGGGCTTCGGCTGCGGCGGGTTGAAGCTGACCGGCACCTGGATGGTGGCCGGCACGGCAGCGCCATTGCGGGTGGCGGCCTTGAACTGCCAGCCCTGAACGGCCGTTTTGGCCAGTTCGTCCAGCTGCGGGTTGCCGGCGCCGGTCAGCAGGGCGACCTCGCTTGGCTTGCCGTCGGTGCCGATGGTCACCTTGAAGGTGCTGGTGCCGCCTACGCCCATGCAGGCCAGTTCAAGCGGGTACTGCGGTGGCGGCGTCTTCACCGCGGCCACTTCGGTCGGCGGCGGCGGCGGTGGTGCCGGCGGTTCCGACGGGCCACAGCCGGCCAGGCCGGTCGCAGCAATCAGGGACAGGCTCAGCAAGCGTACGTTCATGGCAGTTGCTCCGTCAGGGCCGAAGTCTTCGCAGCGCAGATGAAGTCGTTCTCGCTCAGGCCGCCCACGTCGTGGGTGGAAAAGCGCACCACGGCGCGGTCGTAGTGCACGCCCAGGTCCGGATGGTGGTCCTCGCGGTGGGCAATCCAGGCCAGCGCGTTCACGAAGGCCATGGTGGCGTAGTAATCCTTGAAGCGGAAGGTGCGCGTCAGGGCCTGTCCGCCCTCGCTCAGCTCCCAGCCGGGAATCTGCGGCAGCAGTTCGGCCAGGCGGGCTTCGCCGAGCTTGTGGTCGCTGCCTTTGCGCGGCACGCAACGGGCCTGGGCCAGTGGAATCAGGTCGGCCATGGGAATCTCCACCTCGTGTTGACTGAACAATGCGCCGGACGGTGTATAAATCGAATGAGCGGCTGACGCTTACTTGGCTAGAATAGCCTGATGATCCAGATCTCCGACACTGCCCAGACCCATTTCCGCAAGCTGATCGAACGCGAGGGCGTGCCCGGCATGGGTGTGCGCTTGAGCGCGGTCGATCCCGGCACCCCGCGCGCCGACGCCCGGCTGGAGTTCGCCGAACCGACCGACCTGCTCGGCGACGAGTGGGCGGTGGACTGCGATGGTTTCACGCTTTACGTTGATGCCGGCAGCGTCGGTTGGCTCGATGGCGCCGAGATCGACATCGTCGCCGGCAGTGCCGGTACCCAGCAGCTGACCATCAAGGCGCCGCGCATCAAGGGCGAAGCGCCCGGCGATGCCGCTTCGCTGGTCGAGCGCGTGCACTGGGTGGTGGAAAACGAAATCAATCCGCAGCTGGCCTCGCATGGCGGCAAGGTGGCCGTGCAGGAAGTTTCGGCCGAAGGCGTGGTGCTGCTGCGCTTCGGTGGCGGTTGCCAGGGCTGCGGCATGGCCGACGTGACCCTCAAGCAGGGCATTGAAAAGACCCTGATGGGCCGCGTGCCGGGCGTGACCGCCGTGCGCGACGCGACCGACCACGACAGTGGCCACGCGCCGTATATCCCTCGCGGCAACGCCGCCTGATCGCTGACGCGTGCCTCTGACCCGGGCCGAGCAGTTCATCGACCTGCTGCTGGCCCGCCAGCAGCCCAGGGCCGTCCTCGAGAAAACCACGCGCCTGCCGTATGGCTGGGCGCTGTGGCTGCGCTCGCTCGGTCCGTTGCCGCGGCCGCTGCACGCCAGCGAGTTGATCGCGGTGCTGCTGCCGCGTCCGCTGCCAGGGCCACCCGGGCAGTTGCCCCGGCTGTCACCCTGGCAAGCGTTGCGCCGTCTGTTCTGGCAGGACTGGGATGCTGCGCCGCGCGACCAGCGCTGGATGCGTTGGGTCTCGGCCTTGGCCAGTGCGCTGCTGCATCTGCTGTTCTTCATGCTGCTGCTATGGGTGGCAGTGATCCGCACCTCGGCACCGGAAGAACAAGGCGCCGAGGGCGAGCGCGTGGAGGTGGAGTTCGTCGGTCGCGCTACCCAGGAGGGCGGTGGCGATCAGCCAGGTGCGGAAGCGGCGGCCGCTGCACCGCCGGGCCAGGTTGCAGCTGGCCAGAACGCAGGGGCCGCAACGGCGCCTGAGCCGCGTCCGGCGTCCGCGTCGGCAGCTGCGTCCGCACCCGCTCCGGCTGCAGTGGCCAGCGTGCCACCGCCGCCCGCCGAATCCGAGCCGGCGCCGGTCGCGGCACCGCCGCCGTCTCCGGTGCAGGCCACCGAAGTAGCCGAGGCCAGTGCGGATTTCGTGGTGCCACCTGTCAGCGTGCCGCGCACGGAGATCAGCATCGTGCCGCGCGACACGGTACCGACGGTGCGCGAGCGCAGTGTGCAGCCGGTGCAGGTGCCGCCGGCCCCGGCCGCACTGCGTGCGCCGGAGATCGCGGTGCGGACGCCGCAGCTGCGTGACATCCCGGTGCAGGAGCGTGAAATCAGTACGGTCGATGCACCGGCGATATCGCAGCCGCTGCGCACGGCCGATGTACAGGTCCGTGTGCCGCAGCGCGATGTGCAGGTGCGCGAGCGCGAAGTGCAGGCCGTGGTCGATCCGCAGGTACGGATGGCTGCTGTGGCCGGGCGCGAGCCGACCGTGCGTGCGCCGGCAGGCCGTGACCTGCAGGTGCGCGAGCGCGAAGTTGCGTCGGCACCCGCGGCGGCGCCTTCAACGTCCAGTGGCAGCGCGCCAGCGGCAACGCCCGCGCCTGCGGCCAGTAGCACTGCAACCCAGGCCAACAGCAGCACGCCACGGCCATCCACCTCCAGCACGACACCGGCCCAGGCCGGCGCGCGTCCGGCTCCCAACCCGGGCAACTGGGCTACGCCTGCCAAGGGCGACGACTGGGGCGCGTCGAGCCGCAACCACGACGGCGCCAGCAGGGGCGCAAGCCAGGCCAGTGCCGCCGGCAAGGGCAATGGCCTGTTCAATGCCGACGGCAGCGTGCGCGTGCCGGGGCAGGAAGGTGGCGGTCACGCCGAACGTGGTGCCCCCGGTGGCGCCAACGATGGCTGGAGCAAGGAGCGCATCGCGCAGTCTGGCACCTGGTTGAAGCGACCGCCGTACGACTACACGCCGACCTCGTTCGACAAGTACTGGGTGCCGCAGGAATCACTGCTGGCCGAATGGGTGCGCAAGGGCATCAAGTCGATGGAGATTCCGTTGCCGGGCACCGGTACGAAGATCTCCTGCGTGATCTCGATCCTGCAGGCGGGTGGCGGCTGCGGCCTCACCAATCCGAACATGCAGGACCAGCCGGCGGTGGCGCGGCCGCCACCGGACATTCCATTCAAGAAGGAACTGCAGGAAGACAACGGGAGCCGCTAGGCAGGGGAGCCGCGCCCCACACGTTGGCCGGCTCGCGCTTTGGTAGGGGCCAACCTTGGTTGGCACAGAAGCGCCGACCAAGGTCGGCATCTACCGGAGCATGCGCGTCGACCAGGGGCGGCGCCTGCCAGGGCGTTGCCCTTACGCGCTCTGTGACAGGAACACCCAGAACGGCACGTCGCGACCGACCCAATCGCGGCTGGCTTCATCCAGCACGTCCAGAAGGGTGTCGAAGTCCTTCTGCGTGGCGGCACGCAGCGCATCCACATCGGCCAGGAACAGCGCGTAACCGTCGGCCGGCAGCCATTGCAGATCACGCAGGTTGTCCGACAGTGCATCCCAGTTGCCGCCGAAGCCAGCCGGGAAATCCAGCTGCGCCGCCAGCCGGGCGAGCAGGGTGCGCTTGTCGGCGACGCCTTCCAGGTCGATGCGGATCACCTTCAGGCCGGCATCGCGCATCGCTGCGGCCAGTGCGCCGATGTCGTCGCTGTCGATGGCGTAGACGCCGGCATTGTTGATGTCATGCAGGCCGAGGCCGAAATCGTCGTGGCTCATCACTGCGCTCCCTGGGCCGGTACGGTGAAGCTGCGGAACGATTCGTAGTGGTCGTCGGTGTAGTACCACGCCTCCGGCGGATCGCCGCCGGTGACGATGCGGCGCGTGCCACGGGTGCGCGCGCCGGGGGTGTCCACGGTGTATTCGCGGTAGTAACCGCGCGGACGCTGCGGCAGCTGCTGTTCGCGGTTGCCGAAGGCGCTGCCATCCTGGCGGTGCGGGAACGGCCCGCCGCGCTGGATCAGCGCGATGGTCTGCCGGGCTTCGGCGGGCAGGAACGCGGGCAGGCCATTGTCCTTGCCGGGCGTGGCCGTGGCCGGTGCGCGCGCGGCAGGCGCACCCTGCAGGTCCGGCGCGAACTGCGGCGCCGGCGGGCGCTGCATGAAATGGTTGACGACCAGGCCGAGCAGCAGCAGGGCGATGGCGGTGATCAGCAGCCGGGGGTTGCGCATGGGCAAGGAAGCGGGCGAGGGTGGTGCTCGCACTGTAGCGCCTGCGCGCTGCACGGTGCATGAGGACGGCGCTGCGTCACCGCTGCGTAACAATTGCCGTCGTGCTCACCGGCAGGACGCAATTTCCTTTACATCCCCCTTGGTAATCTGGCGGTCTGTCCCCATCATTCACCGCGCAACGCCCGACACCGTCGGGTGCCCTCGCAATCAGGAGATGCATCATGGCCTATACCCTGCCCAAGCTGTCCTACGCCTACGACGCGCTGGAACCGCATATCGATGCGGCGACGATGGAAATCCATCACACCAAGCATCACCAGACCTACATCAACAACGTCAACGCGGCGCTGGAAGGCACCGAGTACGCTGACCTGCCGGTCGAAGAACTGGTGAAGAAGCTCAAGTCGCTGCCGGAGAACCTGCAGGGTCCGGTGCGCAACAACGGTGGCGGCCATGCCAACCACTCGCTGTTCTGGACCGTGATGGCTCCGAATGCTGGCGGCAACCCGGTGGGCGACGTGGCCAAGGCCATCGACAAGGACCTGGGCGGCTTCGACAAGTTCAAGGACGCCTTCACCAAGGCTGCGCTGACCCGTTTCGGCAGCGGCTGGGCGTGGCTGAGCGTGACCCCAGACAAGAAGGTCGTGGTCGAGAGCACCGGTAACCAGGACAGCCCGCTGATGGAAGGCAACACGCCGATCCTCGGCCTGGACGTGTGGGAACACGCGTACTACCTGAAGTACCAGAACCGCCGTCCGGAATATATCGGCGCGTTCTTCAACGTCATCGACTGGAACGAGGTCGAGCGCCGTTACCAGGAAGCGATCGCCTGATCGCGGTGATGGGATGAACTGAAAAGGCCGGGGGAGACCCCGGCCTTTTTGTTTGCCAGCTTCTGGACGTCGGGCGGGACCTGGTGGGTGCCGACCTTGGTCGGCACGGGAGAGGGTGCGAGCGCGGTGGGAATGTACCGACCAAGGTCGGCACCCACCGGGGCCGAAGGCGGGGCTATTCGGCGGTGGCTGTATCGCCCTGCAGGCGCAGGGTGGCCATCACGCCCAGGCGCAGGCCGGGCAGGTCGCCGTCGGCCGGCAGCAGGATCGGCTGCTGGCGGATGCCGCCGAAGTGCTTGACCTGGAACAGCACATCCAGGCCATGACCGCTGCTGCCGCCACCACTGGCCGCAGGCGCCTCGGCGCGACCGCCAGGATTGCGCCGGGCGGGCTGGAACCCCGGGGTGCTGCGCACGAGCTCGACGGTGGTTGCCGAGAAATCGCCGGCGATCAGGCTGGGCATGCCCTCGGCGGTGGCGCCGATCCAGGTCATCAGGTCGCTGGTCTGATGCTGGCGGGCGGTGGCCTCGTCCGGGTCCGGGCGCAGCCGTGCCACATAGATGTTGACCAGTGCCTCGCCCAGCTTCAGCCGCATCATGCCGGCGGCGCTGAAGGTGCCGGGTGGGTGCAGCAGGGTCACGCCATCCTCGCTGACCGGCAGCCGGGTCAGCATCGCGTTGCCATGCCGCAACGGCTGGCTGGGCGGATCGGCGGTAACGAAGTCGCAGCTGTAGCGTAGCCGGCTGGCCAGCCAGCAGGCCGGATTGCGGCCCTGCTGCTGCAGCACCTGCTGTACGGAGATCACGTCCGGCTGCAGCTCGGTGAGCAGGTGCGCCACCTGTTCGCGGCGCTGCTTCCACTGCGCATCATCGCGGCTGGGCAGTTCCAGCGCGGCCACGGTCAGCTGCCGGGGCTCGGCCTCACCGCTGGCGGCGGCCGGTGCCTGCGGCCGCGCCTGTGCCTGCAACGCCAGCAGCAGCACGAGACAGCTGAGCAGGAGACGGGCGTGGGCGAGGGGGCGCATAACGATAAGTTTACGCTTTTGTCGTGCAGGTGCCGTGACTTCCGGCATGTAGTGACGTTGCCTGCCACGGATTGGCACCGTTGTCATGCAGCCCTGCAGCGTGCTTCGCAAGCCCCGCTTCCGGTAACCTTGCGCCTTTCGCTTTGCAGGATTGCCTTACAGGATGAGCCACGACGCAGTTGCCCCCATCGCCGGCCAGGGAAAGATGCCGCGCCAGATCCCGTACATCATCGGCAATGAGGCCTGCGAGAGGTTCAGTTTCTACGGGATGCGCAACATCCTGGTGCAGTTCCTGATCACCTCGCTGCTGCTGCAGGAAATCACTGCGGAAGGCCGTGCCGGTGAAGCCAAGGACATCATGCACAGCTTCATGATCGGCGTGTATTTCTTCCCGCTGCTCGGAGGCTGGCTGGCCGACAGGTTCTTCGGCAAGTACCACACCATTCTCTGGTTCAGCCTGGTCTACTGTGCCGGCCATCTGTGCCTGGCGCTGTTCGAGAACAGCCGCGAGGGCTTCTTCCTCGGCCTGGGCCTGATTGCGCTGGGTGCCGGTGGCATCAAGCCGCTGGTGGCCTCGTTCATGGGCGACCAGTTCGACCAGAGCAACAAGCACCTGGCCAAGATCGTTTTCGACGCCTTCTACTGGATCATCAACTTCGGCTCGCTGTTCGCCTCGCTGCTGATCCCGCTGGTGCTGAAGAACTGGGGCCCGCAGTGGGCGTTCGGCATCCCGGGCATCCTGATGTTCATCGCCACTTTCGTGTTCTGGCTGGGTCGCAAGCGCTACGTGCTGGTACCGCTGCCGCCGAAGGACCCGCATTCGTTCGCCAACGTGGTGCGTACCGCACTGACCACGCGCGTGGCCGGCCAGGGCCGTCCGGGCCTGGTGATCGCCGTGCTCGGCCTGGTGCTGGCAGCGGCCTCGTTCGGCTTGGTCGGCTCGCTGGGCATCGTCATCTGCCTGTGCCTGGCGCTGGTGTCGATCCTGGCGGGCATCGGCGGTGGCACCTGGCTGCAGCTTGATCGCGCCCGTGGCCAGCATCCGGCCGAAGCGGTTGAAGGCGTGCGCTCGGTGCTGCGCGTGCTGGTGATCTTCGCCCTGACCACGCCGTTCTTCTCGCTGTTCGACCAGAAGGCCTCGACCTGGGTCCTGCAGGGCCAGCAGATGCAGATGCCGAGCTGGTTCACCGCCTCGCAGATGCAGGCGCTGAACCCGCTGCTGGTGATGATCCTGATTCCGTTCAACAACCTGGTGCTGTACCCGGCCCTGCGCCGCTTCGGCTTCGAGCCGACCGCGCTGCGCCGCATGACCGCCGGCATCGCCTTCAGCGGCCTGGCCTGGATCGTGGTCGGCGGCATCCAGGTGGTGATGGACGGTGGCAATGCCATGTCGATCTTCTGGCAGATGCTGCCGTATGCGCTGCTGACCTTCGGTGAGGTGCTGGTCTCGGCCACCGGCCTGGAGTTCGCCTACAGCCAGGCGCCGCAGGCGATGAAGGGCGTGGTGATGAGCTTCTGGAACCTGACCACCACCATCGGCAACCTGTGGGTGCTGCTGTCCAACGCTGCTGTGCGCAACGATGCGGTGACCCACAAGATCGCCAGTACGGGCCTGAGCGAGGCGGCATTCCTGATGTTCTTCTTCGCCGGTTTCGCCTTCGTCGCGGCGTTGGCCTTCGGTTGGTACGCGAAACGCTATCGTATGGTCGACAACTACCGTAGCGCCTGAGCCTGACATGACCCCCGTCAATCTGCTGTTGATCGCCATCACCGCCCTCCTGTCGTGGATGGCGTTCAACAACCGCAAGCTGGCCGACCGCCTGATCCTGTGGCCGCCGGCCATCGACCGTCACCGCCAGTACGACCGGCTGGTGACCTATGGCTTCATCCACGCCGACTGGTCGCACCTGATCTTCAACATGATCACCCTGTTCTTCTTCGGGGGATTCATCGAGAGCGTGATGGTGCAGCTGACCGGCAGCTACCTGACCTACCCGGCGTTCTACATCGGTGCGCTGCTGGTCTCGATCCTGCCCAGCTACCTGAAGAACCAGAAGAACCCGAACTACCTGAGCCTAGGCGCGTCCGGGGCGGTGTCGGCGGTGTTGTTCGCCTTCATCCTGATCAAGCCGTGGTCGATCATCCTGGTGTTCTTCATCCCGGCACCGGCCATTGTCTATGCCGCGTTCTACGTGGGCTACAGCATCTGGATGGACAAGCGCGGTGGTGATCGCATCAACCACAGCGCCCACCTGGCGGGCGCGGCGTTCGGTGTGATCTTCATGCTGGCCATGCAGCCGAGCATCTTCACCCACTTCCTGCGCGAGCTTTCCAACCCGACCTTCCGCCTCGGCGGCGGTTGAGGGGCCGGGGTCGGATCCACTGGATCCGCCCCCGGGGGCAGGGACCCGCTCCTGGTCAGGCGCGGGTCTGCTGGCCGTAGGTGTCCAGCAGGCGGGCGAATACCTCTTCGCCGATGCGCTGGAAATCCTGATCTTCGGTCTGCCCTTCCACCGCCAGCTGCAGCAGGCCCTCCAGCAGGGCGCGGTCGGTGTCGGAATGGGAATCGCTGGGGTGCATCGGAGCCTCCGCGGTGGTGCGCATGATCAACGGTCGCAAGGGCCGTGCCAGCATGGCCGTACCCCTCCACAGGCGATAGCGGCCGCCCTCGCTCCAGCTTGAGGGTCGAAAACTGACGTGAATGGATTGGACTTGCCCCTGTTCAGGCTTCACGCGATCATGGCGCCCGGCTGCGCACCATCCACGCAGTCGCCGCAGGAGACAGTTCCATGGCTTCGGTCACGCCCCCCGGTCTGGCCTACGAGGTCGAACACGACCTGGCCAACCATCGCTTCACCGCCCGTGTGCGCGGACAGCTGGCGGTGCTCGATTACCAGATCAAGCGCAGGCGCATGGTCATCACCCACACCGAGGTACCTGAGCCGATTGCCGGCCGTGGCATCGCAGGTGAGCTGACCCGCGTGGCACTGCGCTTTGCCCGCGAGCAGAAGTACAAGGTGGTGCCGGCATGTTCCTACGCCGAGGCCTTCCTGCAGCGGCACGAGGAGTACCACGACCTGCTCGCTGGCTGAATGCCAGCGGGCCACGCTTCAGCCATGGCAGGCGATGATGTGCAAACATGAACAGGGGATCCCGATGAAGATTGGAAACAACCGGCCATTGCACGGCAGCGTGCTGGCCGGCGTGGTGGGCGTGCTGTTGCTGGCCGGTTGCCAGCGTGAAAGCGAGCCGGCACCGGCGACCGACGCGGCCCCCGCCGCCGAGGCCACTGCCGCAGGTGAAACGCCGGCCACGGAAGCGCCGCTGGACCTGCGCGACGTGATCGAGAACAACGAGCGCGAAGTGGTGGGCATCAGCTACCCGGCCGGCATCGATCGCTACCCGGGCCTGGCGCGCGCGCTGCAGAACTACGCAACCAGCGCACGCAGCGACCTGCAGCAGGCACTGGACGGGCTCGGCAATGACAAGCCGACCATGCCCTACGAACTGTCGCTGAGCTTCGAGAAGCTGCTGGAAACGCCGCAGCTGGTGGTGGTCAGTGCCGATGGCAGCCGCTATACCGGTGGCGCCCACGGCGAGCCGCTGGTGGCGCGTTTCGTGTGGCTGCCGGCGCAGCAGCAGATGCTCAGTGCCGACAAGCTGGTGGCCGATGCCAAGGGCTGGAAGGCGATCAGTGATTTCGTCGCCGACCAGCTGCGCGAACGCGTGGCCACCCGCCTCAGTGGCGAGGACATGGACCCGGCCCAGCTGCAGGAATCGCTGCGTAACGCATCGCGCATGATCGCCGACGGTACCGGCCCCCAGGCCGACAATTTCAGCCAGTTCCAGCCGCTGACCAACGACAAGGGGCAGATCACCGCGCTGCGCTTTGTTTTCCCGCCGTACCAGGTGGGTCCATACTCGGACGGCACCCAGACCGCCGACGTACCGGCGGCGGTGCTGTTGCCGCACGTGGCCAAGGACTACGTGGAGCTGTTCGCACGCGGTTGACCGCAGTCGAGGAGGTGGCGTGGATACAGGGTTGCAGGAGCGGGTCGCCGGCCTGCTGCAGGAAGCCGGGGTCCGCATCGGCGGCACCCAGCCACAGGACATCCAGGTGCATGACCCGCGTTTCTTCGCGCGGGTCATGGCGCACGGCTCGCTCGGCCTCGGCGAGAGCTACATGGACGGTTGGTGGGATGCCAACGTCCTCGATGAATTCCTCGTCCACCTGATGCAGGCACACCTGGATGAACGGGTGCACGGTTGGCGCGAAGTGGCCGATGCGCTGAAGGCGCGCCTGTTCAACCTGCAGGTCGGGCAGGGCAGCTACGAAGTGGGCCGCCGCCACTACGATCTTGGCAACGACCTCTACCAGGCCATGCTCGGCCAACGCCTGGTGTACAGCTGCGGCTACTGGCGCCATGCCGGTGATCTCGATGCCGCGCAGGAGGCCAAGCTGGACCTGGTCTGCCGCAAGCTGGGGCTGCGCCCCGGGCAGCGTGTGCTGGACATCGGCTGTGGCTGGGGTGAGGCCCTGAAGTTCGCAGCAGAGCGCTACGGCGTCAGCGGCGTCGGCGTGACCATTTCGCAGGAACAGGCCGGGTTCGCACGCGAACTGTGCGCCGGCCTGCCGATCGAGATCCGCCTGCAGGACTATCGCGAACTGGATGAGCCGTTCGATGCGATCTTCTCGATCGGCATGTTCGAGCATGTCGGCGACAAGAACTACGCCAGTTTCTTCGAGGTGGCCAGGCGCTGCCTGTCTTCGCGCGGGTTGCTGCTGCTGCACACCATCGGCACCAACATCTCGCGGCATCGCACCGATCCGTGGATCGCGCGCTACATCTTCCCCAATTCAATGCTGCCGTCGGCGGTGCAGATCAGCAAGGCGTTCGAAGGGCGCTTCGTGCTGGAGGACTGGCACAACTTCGGCACCGACTACGACCTCACCCTGCAGGCTTGGCGACGCAACGTGGAAGCGGCGTGGCCGCAGCTGGACGCGCGCTACGACGAGCATTTCCGCCGCATGTGGCGGTTCTACCTGGCCGGATCGATGGCCACCTTCCGCTGCCGGCACGCGCAGCTGTGGCAGCTGGTGCTGTCGCCGGAAGGCGTACCGGGTGGGTACGTGGCGCCACGCTGAGGGTGCGCAGGGGTAGATCAGGCCGGATGCGATACTTACTGACGCCAAATCCGTGTGTTGCACGGTCAGCTCCGCGCGTGGGCGTCGTCGACGCTACGCTGTTGGGTCGGCGGGATTACCGCATTCCTGAAGGCGTTGCAGCATGGGTTGGGACATCACCTACCATCCAGTCGCGGATTCGGAGGTCCGTGACATCTATTTCCGTGCTCTGGAGGACGTGACGCTGGTCGAGGCGCTGCAACAGCGGTTCCGGATCGAGCCGTTCTGCATGGAGCAGTTGCAGGAACGCATCGACGAGGCTCGCTCGATCAGCGCCGACGTGCCTTTCGAGAAGGGGCACGCTTTGTACCTGGCGATCGTGGCCGGCCACCTTCGGCGGTATCACTATCTCCGCGGGAGCGCCCTTTCGTTTTTCATCGACGATCCGGTGGTCGCCCGGTATTTCGCGGACTGGCGGCAACTGGTGCCGTTGCAGTGGGCGGATGCTGCCGCCGGCAACCATCTACGTGAAAACTATGGTGGTGGCGTGTTCATCACGCATGCCCGGCTGAAGCAATTACGCGCTGATTATGCAGTGGACAGCGCACTTGCTGCGCGCCTGGAGGAGCTGTTCTCCGATGGACGCCTGGTCGTTTTCTGGCGTGTTGTCGATGAAGCGATCGCCAGCGGATGCGGATTGCTGGAGGCCAGCGAGGTGGTCGAGCCGAACCCGATGGATCTCAATGCATCGACCAGCTTGAGCAATCTGCTGAACTGCGCGCCGGATGGCGCGATCCTTTATGCGGAAGCCGCAGCGGCCCAGCTGGCGGAGTTCGTGGCGGCGCACCCGGATATCGCATCGACTGCCGCTGCCGCGCCCGGTGCGCCGAAACGACGGTGGTGGGAGCGACTGTTTCGGCGCTGATCTGGAAGCGCATCCACGCATGGCGCGGATCTACTGGAGTGCGTCATGTGTGGATCGATGATGCCGGGGTTCGTGGCGCGAATGGATCGTGCCGACCAACGGTCGGCACCCACCAGTAGATCCACGCCATGCGTGGATGTCCCAACAAAAAAACCGCCCGGTTTCCCGGGCGGTTTTTCGTTTCAGGCTACTGCGCGGGCGATCAGTTGCCGGCGCCGGTCAGGCCACGCTTTTCCAGCAGCGGTTCGATCTGCGGCTCGTGGCCGGCGAAATCGCGGAACAGCTGCATCGCGTCGACGCTGCCGCCCTTGGACAGCAGGGTGGCGCGGAAGTGGTCGCCGTTCTTGCGGCTCAGGCCGCCGTTGTCCTTGAACCACTTCTGGGTGTTGGCGTCGAGCACTTCCGACCAGATGTAGGCGTAGTAACCGGCCGAATAGCCGCCCATGATGTGGCTGAAGTACGGGGTCTTGTAGCGCGGCGGCACCGGCGCGTAGTAGATGCCGTCCTTCTCCAGCGCGGCGCGCTCGAAGGCCATCACGTCCTTGGCGGCCGGCACCTGGTCGGCGCCGATCTGGTGCCAGCGCTGGTCCAGCATGGCCGCACCCAGGTACTCGGTGGTAGCGAAGCCCTGGTTGAACTTGGCTGCCGCCAGCACCTTGTCCAGCAGTGCCTGCGGCATCGCCGAACCATTCTGGTAGTGCTTGGCGTAGTTCTTCAGGATGACCGGGTTGTCGGCCCACATCTCGTTGACCTGCGAGGGGAACTCGACGAAGTCACGCGGCACCGAGGTGCCCGAGAAGTACGGGTACTTCACGTTGGAGAACATGCCGTGCAGGGCGTGGCCGAACTCGTGGAACGTGGTGTTCACCTCGTCCCAGGTCAGCAGGGTCGGCTGGCCGGCCGGCGGCTTCGGAATGTTCAGGTGATTGGCGACCACCGGCTTGAAGCCGGTCAGCTTGGACTGCGAGACGTAGGAGTTCATCCACGCGCCACCGCGCTTGGAGGCGCGTGCATACGGGTCGAAGATGAAGATCGCCAGCTGGCTGCCGTCGGCGTCGAACACGTCGTAGACGGTGACGTCATCGTGGTAGACCGGCAGGTCGGTGCGCTGCTTAAAGGTCAGGCCGAATTCCTGGCCCGCGGCGTAGAACACGCCGTTCTCCAGCACGTTCTTCATTTCGAAGTACGGCTTCAGCTGCGACTCGTCGAAGTTGTACTTGGCCTGGCGCACCTTCTCGCTGTAGAAGGCCCAGTCCCACGGTTCCAGCTTGAACGTCGGCTTGCCAGCGGCCTTCTGTTCCTGGTCGATCATCGCCTGCAGGTCGGCGGCTTCACGCTTGGCGTTGGCCACCGCGGCCGGGGCCAGCTTGCCCAGCATCGCGTTGACCGCTTCGGGGGTCTTGGCGGTCTGGTTGGTCAGGTTGTAGGCGGCGAAGTTCGGGAAGCCCATCAGCTTGGCCTTGTCGGCGCGCAGCTGCATGATGCGCGAGACCAGCGCGGTGTTGTCGAACTCACCGCCGCGGCTGCCGCGGCTCACCGATGCTTCGTAGATCTTCTGGCGCAGGGCGCGGTTGGCCAGGTTGGTCAGCGGCGGCTGGCCGGTGGTGTTGAGCAGGGTGATCACGTACTTGCCGTCCTGGCCGCGGGCCTTGGCGGCTTCGGCGGCGGCGGCGATCTGCTCCTTGGACAGGCCGTCCAGTTGCTTGACGTCGTCGACGGTGATCGCCGAAGCGTTCACCTCCGACTGCACGTTCTGGCTGAACTTGGTACCCAGGTTGGCCAGCTCGGCGTTCATCTCCTTCAGCTTGGCCTTGTCGGCGTCGGACAGCTTGGCGCCTGCGCGCACGTAGTTGTCGTAGTACTTCTCGACCAGGCGCACGCCTTCGGCGTCCAGGCCCAGCTGGCTGCGGGTGTCATACAGCGCCTGGATGCGGGCGAACAGCTTGCCGTTCAGCGCGATCGCATCGCTGTGCGCGGCGAACTTCGCCGAGTAGTCGGCCTGCAGCTTCTTGCGGGTGTCGTTGGTGTCGGCACCGACCAGGCTGAAGAACACGGTGGTCGCGCGGTCGAGGACATCACCGCTCTTTTCCAGGGCGATGATGGTGTTGTCGAAGGTCGGCTTGGCCTTGTTGTTGGCGATGGCCTCCACTTCCTTCAGCTGCTGCGCCATGCCGGCGTCGAAGGCCGGGGCGAAGTCGCTGTCCTTGATCTTGTCGAACTGCGGGAAGTGCAGCGGCAGCGGGCTTTCGGCGAAGAAGGGATTGGCCTGCTGGGCGGTGCTGCTGGCGGCCGGGGTGGCGGCGCCGGCCGAGAAGGCGGGCAGGGCAAGGCCGAGGGACATGGCCACGGCAAGGGCAAGGCGGGTGGTCAAGGCAGGAACTCCGGTAAGGCAAACAAGGGCCCGAGGGTAACCCGGCCGGCGGCGCCCGCACTTGTGTCAAAAGGCATGTTGCCGCGGCCGGGCGCGGGTACCATGCATTCACCGCCCACGGTTCACCGCCATGACCACTGCCTACGATTTCAGCTTCCGCGACCTCGACGGCCAGCCACAGGCCCTCGCCGGGTACCGGGGTCACCCGCTGTTGCTGGTCAATGTCGCCAGCCGCTGTGGCTTCACCCCGCAGTACACCGGGCTGGAACAGCTGTGGCAGGAGTATCGCGAGCGTGGCCTGGTGGTGATCGGCTTCCCATGCAACCAGTTCGGCGCGCAGGAGCCGGGGGACGCCGCGCAGATCCGCCAGTTCTGTTCGCTGGATTATCCGGTCAGCTTCCCGCTTTCGGAGAAGATCGAGGTCAACGGCGAGGGGGCTGATCCGTTGTGGGCATGGCTGTCACGCGAGAAGCGCGGCCTGCTGGGTAGCGCCCGCATCAAGTGGAATTTCAGCAAGTTCCTGGTCGATCGCCAAGGGCGGGTGGCTGCGCGCTTTGCGCCAACCACCAGGCCGGAACAGCTGCGCAGCGCGATCGAAGCGCTGCTGTGAAGGGGGTAGTGCCGGCCGCTGGCCGGCAATCCCGGAGCGCACGGAGAGCCGGCCGGCGGCCGGCTGCCGTTGCAGATCATTTCTCGACGAACGCGCGCTCGAACACGTAGTGGCCCGGCTGGCCGATGCGCGGCGAGACCTGGAAGCCGCGGGCATCGAGCACGCTGCGCAGATCAGCCAGCATCTGCGGGCTGCCGCAGATCATCGCGCGGTCGTTTTCCGGGCTCAGCTCCGGCAGGCCGAGGGTGCGCTGCATCTGGCCGCTTTCCATCAGCTGGGTCAGGCGGCCCTGGTTGGCGAACGGCTCGCGGGTGACCGCGGGGTAGTACAGCAGCTTGTCGCCGATCATCTCTCCCAGGAACTCGTGCTCACGCAGTTCCTTCTCGAAGTAATCGCGGTAGGCCAGATCCTTCTCGTAGCGCACGCCGTGGCAGAGGATCACCTTCTCGAAGCGCTCGTAGGTCTCCGGGTCCTTGATGACCGACAGCCACGGCGCCATGCCGGTGCCCGTGCCCAGCAGGTACAGGTTCCTGCCCGGGTGCAGGTCGCTGATCAGCAGGGTGCCGGTGGGCTTCTTGCCGACCAGCACCTTGTCGCCCGGCTTGATGTGCTGCAGGCGCGAGGTCAGCGGGCCGTCCTGCACCTTGATGCTGAAGAACTCCAGGTGCTCTTCCCAGTTGGCGCTGGCGATGGAATAGGCGCGCAGCAGCGGCCGTGCCTCGGTTTCCAGGCCGATCATCACGAACTGGCCGTTCTCGAAGCGGAAGCCGCTGTCGCGGGTAGTGGTGAAACTGAAGTAGGCATCGGTCCAGTGACGGACCTCAAGCACCGTTTCGGCGCCGAAAGCGGAGGACATGGGCGTATCTATCGAAAGTCGTCGGGGGTGATTCTATCTCAAATGAGACGGGTTCTCATTGGGCGGAACGAGAGGCGTTCTCAGCGGTAACCCGCCGCCTGCAGCTCGAACAGCTCGGCGTACCGTCCTCCCTGGGCCATCAGCTGCGCATGGGTGCCGCTGGCCTCGATGCGGCCATCGGCCAGCACCAGGATGCGATCGGCCATGCGTACCGAAGAGAAACGGTGGGAAATCAGCACTGCCGTACGATTATCCGCCAGCTCCCTGAACCGCTGGAACACTTCGAACTCACTGCGCGCATCCAGCGCTGCCGTTGGCTCATCCAGGATCATCACCTGCGCATTGCGCATCCACGCGCGGGCAATGGCGATCTTCTGCCACTGGCCACCGGACAGGTCCACGCCCTGCTTGAAGCGGCGCCCGATCAGCTGGTCGTAGCCGCCGGGCAGGTCGTCGATTACTTCCTCGGCCATGCCTCGTCGCGCGGCATCGGCGATTCTTGCCTGGTCGTCCATCGCCTCGACCTGGCCGACGCCGATGTTCTCGCCGGCGCTGAGGTTGTAGCGCACGAAGTCCTGGAAGATCACCCCGAGGTTGGCGCGCAGGTCGTCCAGGTCGTAGTCGCGCAGGTCGCGGCCGTCGAGCAGGATGCGGCCTTCGTCGGGCTCGTACAGCCGTGCCAGCAGTTTCACCAGCGTGGTCTTGCCCGCGCCGTTCTCGCCGACCAGGGCCAGCACTTCGCCGGCCTGCAGCTGGAAATCGAGGTGGCGCACCGCCCACTGTTCGGCATCGGGATAGCAGAAACCGACGTTCTCGAACACGAAACCCTGCTGGATCGGCTGCGGCACGCGCACCGCACCTTCGCGCGAGTGGATTTCCGGCTCGATCTGGAAGAACGAGAACAGGTCGTCCAGGTACAGCGCCTGGCTGGCCACCTGCGAGAAGCCGATCAGCAGGCCTTCCAGCAGCTGGCGCAGGCGCAGGAAGCTGCCGGCAAGGAAGGTCAGGTCGCCGATCGAAAAGTCGCCGCGCACCGTGCGCCAGGCAATGTAGGCGTAGGCGGTGTAATACCCCAGCGTGCCCAGCGCAGCCAGCAGCGTGCCCCAGAACGCGCGGCGCCGGGCCAGTGCACGGTTGGCCTGGAACAGCGCCACCGACAGCCGCCGGTAGCGTTCCACCAGGAAGCGGTGCAGGTTGTAGATCTTCACTTCCTTGGCCGTTTCCACGCTGGCACCGAGCTGGCGCAGGTAGTCGAGCTGGCGGCGCTCGGGCGTCCACTGGAAGTTGAGGCTGTAGCCGGCCGCGTTGAAGTGCGATTCACCGATGAAGGCCGGCACCAGTGCCAGCGCCAGCAGCAGGATCAGCCACGGCGCGTAGACCAGCAGGCCGACGGCGAGGCTGGCCACGGTGATTGCGTCCTGGACCTGGCCGAACAGCTGGCTCATCAGGTTCATCCGGCCCATGGTCTGGCGCCGCGCACGGTCCAGCTTGTCCTGCAGGTCCGGGTCCTCGAAGTCCTCCAGATCCAGCGTCGCCGCGTGTTCCATCAGCCGGATGCTGGTGACGTTGGCGAACAGCTCGGAGAGCAGGGCATCGGCGTAGCTGACCAGCCGGCCGAGCAGGTCCGAGGCGATGGCCAGGCCGAATTCCAGCGCCAGCAGGCCCAGCAGCGGATTCAGCACGCCGCTGGACAGCGCTTCGCCCAGCGGCGGGAAGCCCGCGTCGTGCTGGCTCAGGTGCAGGGCGCTGTCGATGATCAGCTTGCCGACGTACAGCATCGCCACCGGCAGCAGCGCGCGGATCAGGCGCAGCCCGAGGCTGGCCAGGGTGAGCGCGGGACTGGTCTTCCAGACCATGCGCAGGAACGGCGGCAGGTTGCGCATCGCCCTGAAGCGCTGGCGCAGGCTGGGTTTCTTCGCGGCGTCAGCGCCAGCGGCGGGGGTGGCAGGCATGCGCGTATTGTGCGCGCCTGATACGTGCAGAGGGGGTCAGTGCAGGCGTGTGGCCGGCACCGGGGTCAGATCCCTTTGCGCGGCAAAGGGCTCTGACCCCAGCGACCCACAGCGGGTCAGAGCCCTTCGCGAAGCGAAGGGATCCGACTCTCCCGCATCCACGCGTAGCGTGGATCTACCGTGTCGACCAAGGTCGACACCTACCAGCAGCACCGATGAACTGTCGAAGGCGGGGTGGGTCAGGCCGGCAGCGGCGGCAGCAGGCCCGCACCCAGCCGGTTCCAGGCGTTGATCACCGCGATGCCCATGCTCAGGTCACTGATGCCCTTCTCATCGAAGTGCGGCGCCAACGCATCGAACGCCGCCTGCGACGGCGCACCGTCGGTCAGCCGGGTCAGTGCCTCGGCCCAGCCCAGCGCCGCGCGCTCGCGTTCGTCGAAGAAGCGGCTCTCGTGCCATGCCGGCAGTGTGTCCAGCTTGCGCGGCTCGATGCCGCCCTTGCGCAGCGCCGTGCCGTGCATGTCCATGCAGTAGCCGCAGCCGTTGAGCTGCGACACGCGCAGGAACACCAATTCCATCAGGGTCGGATCGATCGAGCTGTCATGCACCACCTGGCTGGTGGCCAGCAGGCCCTTGAAGGCCTCGGCGGCCAGGCGGGTGTAGGGGACGCGGGGAGAAGTGTGATTGGACATCGGGGGCTCCACGGCGGCCACGATGGCCGCCTTTCATTACAAGGACGCCGCAGCGTCGCCGCGCGTGACAACCCCCGGCAGCTTTTCCGGATTCAACACGCTGTACACGTTGGCGATGCGGCCATCGACCACCTCGATGGTGGTGACCGAGTGCAAGCGATCACCGACAAAGCGCAGGATCGCCGGCTCGCCGTTGACGTAGCCCAACTGCGCCGGATGCACCGCGCCGCGGCGGGCAATGGCCCAGAACAGGCGACCGATGCGCTCGGCGCCCAGCAGCGGGCGCACTGCTGCGGTGACCACACCGCCGCCGTCGGACACCAGCAACGCGTTGGTGTGCAGCAGGGCCTGGATCGCCTCGCTGTCGCCGCGCTGCGAGGCATCCATGAAGCGCGCCAGCAGCTGCCGGTGCTGGCTGGCATCGGCGTTGAAGCGCGGCCGTCCGGCCTGCAGGCGCTGCCGGGCGCGGTGCACCAGCTGCCGGCAGTTGGCCTCGCTGTGGCCGATCAGCTCGGCGATCTCGCGGTAGTCGTGGTCGAAGGCCTCCTTCAGCAGGAAGGCGGCGCGTTCCTCGGGGCCGAGCTGTTCAAGCAGGGTCAGGAAGGCGACCGAAACGTCGTCGGCCAGGGCATGCAGCTGGGCCGGGCCGGGCGCCGGGTCGGGCTCGAGGGTGACCGCCAGCGGCTCGGCCAGCCATGGGCCGACGTAGTGCACGCGCTCGCGCTTGGCCGCGCGCAGCCGGTCCAGGCCGAGCCGGGTGGTGGTGGTGACCAGCCAGGCTTCGGGGTCGCGGACGGCCGCCGGGTCGGCGCCGGACCAGCGCATCCAGGCATCCTGGACCACGTCTTCGGCGTCGGCGCGGCTGCCAAGCAGGCGGTAGGCCAGGGCCATCAGGCGCGGGCGGTGGGTCTGGAAAGCGGTTTCGGCGTTCATGTGGGCAAGGACGCCGCAGTGGCGCGTGGCGTGACAGAGCGGCGGGGGAATCTTGCCGGCCAGCGGCCGGCACTACCACCCCGGGGCCGGGGGAGGGGGTAAAATGGGCGGATTACCCCCGCCAGCCTCGAGCAAGCGAGCAAGACGTGACATCGATCAAGCAGGAAGACCTCATCCAGTCCATCGCCGACGCGCTGCAGTACATCTCGTACTACCACCCGGTCGACTACATCAAGAACCTCGCCGCCGCTTACGAGCGCGAGGAGTCGCCGGCCGCAAAGGAAGCAATGGCCCAGATCCTGATCAATTCGCGGATGTGCGCCGAAGGCCACCGTCCGATCTGCCAGGACACCGGCATCGTCACCGTGTTCCTGGAAATCGGCATGGACGTGCGCTGGGACGACGCCACCATGGGCGTGGAAGACATGGCCAATGAAGGCGTGCGCCGTGCCTACATGCACCCGGACAACAAGCTGCGCGCTTCGGTGCTGGCTGATCCGGCCGGCAAGCGCATCAACACCAAGGACAACACCCCGGGCGTGGTCAACGTCAAGGTGGTGCCGGGCAACAAGGTCGACGTGATCGTCGCCGCCAAGGGCGGTGGTTCGGAAGCGAAGACCAAGTTCGCCATGCTCAACCCGTCCGACTCGATCGTCGACTGGGTGCTGAAGACCGTGCCGACCATGGGCGCCGGCTGGTGCCCGCCGGGCATGCTCGGCATCGGCATCGGTGGCACCGCCGAGAAGGCGATGCTGCTGGCCAAGGAAGCGCTGATGGAGCCGATCGACATCACCGAGCTGCAGGCCCGTGGTGCGTCCAACCGCATCGAAGAGCTGCGCCTGGAGCTGTACGACAAGGTCAACGCGCTGGGCATCGGTGCGCAGGGCCTGGGTGGCCTGACCACCGTGCTCGACATCAAGATCAACGACTATCCGACCCACGCGGCCAACCTGCCGGTGGCGATGATCCCGAACTGCGCGGCCACCCGCCATGCGCACTTCACCCTCGATGGCAGCGGCCCGGTGATGCTGGACCCGCCGTCGCTGGAAGACTGGCCGAAGCTGACCTACGACGCGTCCAAGGGCACCCGCGTGGACCTGGACACGATCACGCCGGAAGACGTGGCCAGCTGGAAGCCGGGCCAGACCCTGCTGCTCAACGGCAAGCTGCTGACCGGCCGCGATGCCGCGCACAAGCGCATGGTCGACATGCTCAACAAGGGCGAGCAACTGCCGGTCGATCTGAAGGGCCGCTTCATCTACTACGTCGGCCCGGTCGATCCGGTGCGCGACGAAGTGGTGGGCCCGGCCGGCCCGACCACCGCCACCCGCATGGACAAGTTCACCGAGCAGGTGCTGGCACAGACCGGCCTGCTGGGCATGGTCGGCAAGGCCGAGCGCGGCCCGGCCGCGATCGAGGCGATCAAGAAGCACAAGTCGGCCTACCTGATGGCCGTGGGTGGCTCGGCCTACCTGGTGTCCAAGGCGATCAAGGCCGCCAAGGTGGTTGGTTTCGCTGACCTGGGCATGGAGGCGATCTACGAGTTCACCGTGCAGGACATGCCGGTGACCGTGGCAGTCGACTCCACCGGTGAATCGGTGCACAAGACCGGCCCGCGCGAATGGCAGGCCCGCATCGGCAAGATTCCGGTGGTGGTGGAGTAACTCCCCGCGCGCTCCGGTCCAGACAACGGCGCCCGGGTGGCGCCGTTGTTGTATCCGGGGGGAGGATTAACGCGCCTGTAGCCCTTGCTCTGCTACGGTCGGCACACCCTCGCACAGGACGTGTCCATGGCCCTGCATCGATTCATCGCGATAGGCATGCTGCTGGCGCTGGCCGGCTGCAGCACCCCAGCGTCGTACGAAGGCGCGGATTTCCCTGCATCGGCGCAGTGCCGCGTGCAGTGCCAGGCCGGCTATCGCAGCTGCATGGCGCAGAATGACTCTCTCGGCAGCCGCCAGAGCAATTGCGAGCAGCGGATGGTGCCGGCGCCGGACAAGCGCTGCAAGGACGTGGGCAACCCGGACCTGCGCCGTGCCTGCGAACTGAAGACGCATGACTGCACGATGCGCGCGCCGATGATGTCCTGCGGCGAACGCCGGGATTCCTGCATGAGCAGCTGCGGCTGAGCAACGATCGTGCGCGCGGGCGCATAATCGGCTGATCCACCTGTACAGGATCTTCTGCATGAGCACCACGCTGTATGGTTCGACCAGTACCGCCGCGCTGGTGGTGCACTGGCTGCTGATCGAGCTGGGCATCGAGCATGAACTGGTGCTGCTGGATTTCGACGCGCGCGAGCACAAGTCGGCGCAGTACCTGGCGCTGAATCCGGCCGGTGTGGTGCCGACCCTGCTGATCGATGGCCTGGTACTGACCGAAGCGGCGGCCATTGCGTTGTACCTGGCTGATCGCCATCCGGACGCCAACCTGCTGCCCGCGCTGGGCACGCCGCAGCGCGCCGATGCCTACCGCTGGATGTTCTGGTGTGCCAATACGCTGCAGCCGGCCTATCGAGCCTGGTTCTATCCACACGAAATGGCGGGCGAGGCGAATATCGAGGCCAGCCGCGGCATGGCACGGCAGCGCCTGGAAGCGGCCTGGCAGCATGTGGCCGCGCACCTGCATGCACATGGCCCCTACCTGCTGGGCGCCACGCCCTGCGTGGTCGACTACATGCTGGTGATGCTGATGCGCTGGTCGCGCAACATGCCCAGGCCCACCGACACCTGGCCGGTACTGAAGGCGCACGCCACGTTGATGAAGGCGCGCCCGGCGTTCGCCGAGGTGTACCGCCGCGAAGGCATCACCGACTGGCTGTAAGCCAGCCGGGGAGGAGGGCGTCCGGGTAGAAGGGGGGCGCTGGGGTAGAGTCGACTGTCAGTCGACTATCGCACGCAGTGCGGGCTTTTCCGCGGATGCATATGAAGGGTGAGGAGGGAGTCGACTAACAGTCGACTCTACCAACAGTCGACTCTACCAACACGCTCCGCTACGCGGCGGCGAGGCGGGTTACAGGATCTCCAGCACTGTTTCCGGTGGACGGCACAGGCGTGTGCCCTTGTCCGTGCGCACCACGGGGCGGTTGATCAGTCGCGGGTGTTCGGCCATCGCGGCCAGCAGCGTGGCCTCGTCCGCACCTTCCAGGCCCAGTTCGGCGAACTGCGCTTCCTTGCTGCGCACCAGATCACGTGCGCTCAATTCTGATTCGGCCAGCACCTGGCGCAGTGTGGCCACATCGGGTGGATTGCCGAGGTACTCGATCACCACTGGATCAAAGCCGGCATCACGTATCAGCTTCAATGCGCCGCGCGAGTTGCTGCAGGTCGGGTTGTGCCAGATCGTCACGGGCATCAGAACCACTCCAGCAGCGACACGCCCACGCCCACGTAGGTGGCCTTGTGGTTGTAGTCGATCAGGCTTTCGCCATAACCGTCGAACACCTGCACATGCCCGCGCAGCAGGTTGCTGATCGGGAAACCGTAATCCAGCTGCAGGGCACCGTGCGAGCGGCTGCCGGTGCGCAGCGAATGGCGCGCCATCAGCGAGACTTCGTGGCCGTTGCGGTTCCAGGTCAGGGTCGCATCACCGCGGCCCATGTAATCCTCGATGTCCGGGTTGTTGTCGTCGCTGCGGGTCTCGGGAATGCGGTACCAGGGGCGCAGCACCAGCGCCCAGTTCTCGCGGTCCAGGCCGATGTTGAGCATCACCCGGTTCCAGCTGCGCGACAGCGGATCAGCGCGGCCATTGGACTGGTGGTTCAGCGCGATGCCGGTCATGCGCCCGCGCCAGCCACCGATCGAATAGCCGTTGCGGAACACCATCATCACTTCCGGCTCGTAATTGGTTTCGCGGAACGGGCGCGAATCCTCGCCGTTGTAGGCCTGCCAGCGCGAGCTCTGGGTGTAGCCGGCCCAGATATCGCCGTTGTCGCCGAACAGGTTCTCGGCGACCTTGGTCTTGAAGCTGATCTGGAACTTCAGTTCGGCACTGTCCAGCACCTGCGGCGTGGTGACCGTGTTGGCCGGGTTCGGCGAATGCGGCGTGGTGTTGCGGTCGCTGGTCCAGAACGCCGGCAGCAGGTACACCGGCTTGTAGGCGCGCAGCTGGAACGGGCCCAGCTTGGAGTCCTCGGCCAGTTCCCAGCGGCTGTCCAGCAGCGAACCGCGGCCAGCATTGGCCAGTGCGCTGTCAGGGGCTGCTGGACGGAACAGATCGCTGACCCGCTCGCGCAGCTTCTCTTCGCCCTGGCTCACGCGTGCAGTCTGGCGTTCTTCGCGACGGGCCTGCGCGGCCGCCTCGGCCGCAGCGTCGGCCTCGGCAGTGGCCTGCGGGGTACGGCCGAACTGGCGGTCATAACAGGCCAGGCGGGCAGCATCGGTGGTAATCGCCGCGCACGCGGCCGGCGAGGCTTCGGCGCTGGGCGCGAACTCCTGCGCGGCCAGCGGCGCACTGGCCAGGGCCAGCGCCAGCGGCGCGAGACGGGGAAGCAGCGGAGACAGGGTCATTGCAGCAGGCCCTTAGGTGAATACGGGAATCGCACAGTGTGGCGGCTGCACCGGTTCACGGCCAGCCCCCACGGTTTATGCACGGGCACCGCGTGCGCGCGGCGTGAAGGCAGTGCGGGTTACAGGAACCAGGCGAAGGCGAACAGCCCCAGCATCGCGATCACCACCGCCAGTTTCAGCGCCAGGCCGAGCAGGATGCCGAGCCAGGTGGCCAGGCCGACCTTGGTCGAGCGGCCCAGCTCGCGGGTGTGCCAGTACTCGCCGGCCAGGGCGCCGATCAGGGGGCCTGCAAAGAGGCCGATCGGCATGAAGAACAGGCCGACGATGCTGCCGACGAACGTACCCCACAGCGCCTTGCGGCTGGCACCGACCCGCTGCGCACCCACCACCGTGGCCAGCACGTCCACCAGCAGCGAGAGGACGGTCAGTACGCCCAGCGCGACCAGGGTCGGCCAGCCGACGTGGGTGAAGCCGTCCGCCCAGGCCGCCAGCAGCAGTCCGATGAACACCAGCGGGATGCCGGGCAGGGCCGGCAGGATGATTCCGGCGATGCCGACAAGGACAAAAATGACCGCTAGCAGATATAAGATGAATGAGAGTCCCATGCTGTCCCGTATGGTCGCCGTTTTGGGGTTGACAGTGAAAGATTTTGCCAGTTGCTTTTTCGTTTTGGGCGGGTTAAGTTGCAGTCGCTGAGCTTGGCAAGGTCACCGTGGATCGTGGCCTGATGAAGCAAGATCTTCCCGATCCGCTGCATCGATGCACCTCGCTTCCCCCTTGCTTGTCAGCCGCCCACCAGGCGTTTCCAACAACAAGAGAGAGTCACCAGGGAGTTAGTGAGATGTCTGATCGCGAGACCGGTACCGTCAAGTGGTTCAACGATGCAAAGGGCTTCGGCTTCATCAGCCGTGAAAACGGCGAAGACGTGTTCGTGCACTTCCGTGCCATCCAGACCCAGGGCTTCAAGAGCCTGAAGGAAGGCCAGAAGGTCACCTTCACCGTCGTGCAGGGCCAGAAGGGCCTGCAGGCCGACGCCGTGCAGCCGACCTGATCGCGCTGCAAGCCGTCACATGAAAAAGGCCCGCGCAAGCGGGCCTTTTTCTTTGCCGCCGGCCCGGCGCAGGTCAGCGCAGGATGACCTTGCCGTTGACCACGCGCACGTAGGTGTTTTCACGGATGCCGCCGAGGTCGCGCTGGTTGACCACGATGGTGCGGCCATCGTCCATGCGCACGCTGATGTCGTAGGTATCGCTGGTGACGTTCTTCTGGATCTGGTTGCCGGCCAGCGCGCCACCGACCGCGCCTGCGGCCGCAGCGATGTTCTTGTTGCCACGGCTGCCACCGGTGTGATCGGAGATCTCATGGCCGGCCACGGCACCGACGATGCCGCCGAGGATGGCGCCGGTCGCGCTGGGCGCGGTGCGGCCCGACGGCACGGTGTTGATGCGGGTGACGATGCCACAGTCAGCGCAACGGCCCTGGTTGTAACCGCCGTTGTTGCCGTAGCCACCATTGTTGTAGCCGTTGTTGTAACCACCGCCACCGTAGCCGGGCGAGGTGGCACAGCCAGCCAGGGCGAGGGTAGCGATGGCGCTGGCGGCAATGAGCTGGATCTTCATGGAGCGTCTCCTGGCCGTGAAGGCGGGTGTGTTGGGTGGTACTGCGTCATGCAGCAGGGTGGACGAATCCTCTCCTTTCGAACGTGAACAAGGTGCCAACCAGGCGTGCCTTGCCCGGCTACAGGATGAATGCGCGTCAGCGGAAGTCCTGGTGGCAGGCGCGGCAATCGGCCTGCACGGTTTCCACGACCTTGGCCAGGGCGGTGCAGTCACTGGGCGGAGCCGCCAATGCGGCGTTGAGGTTGCCGCGCAGTTGGCTGGCGTGCTGCTGGAACCGGCCGTTGTCCTTCAGCCCGGGAAAGGCCAGGTCGAAATCGTTGGACAGAAGGCGCAGGGCCTGCAGCCGCGGCACGCTGTCGGCCAGGCTGCAGCGGTTCTGCTGCTGGGCCTGCTGCAGCAGCTGCGATTGCCGCTGCATCACCTGCATCAGGCTGTCAGGGAACGGGTCGCGGCGGGCCTGCAGGGCGCGGCCGACCACGACCGTGGCGACCAGGCCGATCAGCAGGCCCAGGCACAGCACGAACAGGTACCGCTGGGCAGTGGACGGGCGGCGGGGCGGGCTGGCGTTCATGGCGGGCTCTCCGGGCGTGCAACGGTGGGTTCGATGCCGGCGCGCTGTAGGCACTGGCGCCTGCACGTTAAAATAGCCGCATGAACGAACAGGTCAAACAACGCTTCGCCGGCATCGAACGGCTGTATGGCGTAGGTGCGCTCGAGCGCCTGCAGGGCAGCCGCGTGGCAGTGGTGGGCATGGGCGGGGTCGGCTCGTGGGTGGTGGAAGCGCTGGCGCGTTCGGCGGTCGGCCACCTGACCCTGATCGACGCCGATGACATCTGCGTGTCCAACACCAACCGGCAGCTGCCGGCGATGGAAGGCAACTACGGCCGCAACAAGGCCGAGGCGATGGCCGAGCGTTGCCGTGCGATCAACCCGGACATCGAGGTCGATGCCGTGCAGGCATTCCTGACCGTGTCGAACATGGCCGAGTTGCTGGACCGTCGATTCGACCTGGTGATCGATGCCTGCGACAGCTTCCGGGTGAAGGTCGAGACGATCGCCTGGTGCCGCCGCCGCAAGCTGCCGCTGCTGACCGTGGGGGCTGCTGGTGGTCGCACCGATCCGACCCTGGTGCGCATCCGCGATGTCTCGCGCACCGAGCACGACGCCATGCTGGCGCTGATCCGCAAGAAGCTGCGCAGCGAGTTCAATTTCCCGAAGAATGCCAAGCGCTATTTTGGCGTACCGGCGGTGTACTCGCTGGAAAACGTGAAGTATCCGCAGGCCGATGGCAGCGTCTGCGGCATCCGCCCGAACCTCGGTGCGGATGCTGCATTGAAACTGGACTGTGGCGCAGGCCTCGGTGCGGCAACCCACATCACCGGTGCCTTCGCCTTCGCGGCGGTCGGCAAGGCGCTTGAAATGCTGCTGGAGCCGAAGAAGGTGAAGGCCGAAGTGGTCGAGTCCAGCGAGGTGTGATGGATGGTGCCGGCCAGCGGCCGGTACCTACCCGTTACATTGCCGGCAGCGCGAACAGGCGCCGCGCATTCTCCGTCGTGGCCTGGGCCACCGCGTCCAGCTCCATCCCGCGCAGTGCGGCCACGTGGCGGGCGATGACTGCCAGTCGCGCTGGTTCGTTGCGCTGGCCGCGGATGCCGGCGTCAGGCTGGTCGGGCGCGTCGGTCTCCAGCAGCAGCTGTTCCAGCGGCATCCCGCGCACCAGGCGCTGCAGCCGTTGCGCGCGTTCGTAGGTCAGCGGACCGCCGAGACCGAGCAGGAAGCCTTGCCGATGCAGTTGCGCGGCCTGTTCCGGGCTGCCGGAAAAGCTGTGCACCACGCCGCGCAGGCCGCCGACGCGACGGATCGCGGCAATGACCGCATCCACCGCGCGTCGCGCATGCACGATCACCGGCAGCTCGAACTCGCGGGCCAGTTGCAGCTGGCCGATGAAGTACGCCTGTTGCGCCTCTGCATCCAGTCCCTCGACGAAGAAGTCCAGCCCGCATTCGCCGATCGCGCACGGGCGTTCGCGAACGATCCATTCGCGCAGCAGCGGCAGATGGTCGGGCCGGTGCTCGGCCAGGAACATCGGATGCAGGCCGTAGGCCGGGTACAGCCCCGGTGCCTGCCGGCAGACCTCGCGCAGCTTCGGCCAGCTGGCGGCCGTGACGGCCGGTACCACCTGCTTGCGCACGCCCGCGGCGCCCGCGCGCTCGATCACCGCCGTGCGGTCAGCATCGAATTCACTGGCATCCAGATGGCAGTGGCTGTCGACCAGCGGGATCAACGCTGTTCCAGCGGCGGCGGGGCCGGGACTGTATTGCGGCTCTTCCAGTTGGCCAGCAGCAGGGTGCCGAAGCCCAGTACCAGCTCGTCGACGAACGGAATCGGGTCGGGAATGAACAGGGTCAGCACGAACAGGCCGGCGGTCAGCTTGAACAGGGTGGGGTAGCGCAGCCGGCGGGCCCATTGCAGTACCGGCAGCAGCATCGGGTTGGCCATGGCGTGGATCCTCGTGGGGAATATGCAAACGCTACCACGGGCCCAGCATTTCCCGATGCTGAATGGGTTACAGGAATGAGCAGGAAATGTGGAGATTCCGTTCAGGCAGTGCATGCTGCAATCTGGGCCGAGAACGTTGCGGATGGTCCGCAAGGAGCAGGTCATGAAAAGCACAACTACAACTGTCCTGGTCGCAGCGGGCGCGCTGCTGGTCGGTGGCATCGCCACCGCCGCCTTCATGAAGAGCGGCGACAAGTCGCCTGATTCCATCAGCGCCGGAACCCCCAACGGTGAATCGCGGCTGGTTGACGGCAATGCCGTTGACGATGGCGCGCGTGGTGACAAGCTCGACCCGTCTGCACCGCGCGGGCTGGAATACGCCGACGTGCTGAAGGTCGACCCGATCACCGAGAAGCAGAAAGCCTACGCCACCGTGATCGGCACCGATCCCGTGCGCGAGACCTCCACCACCCAGACCCCGCACGAGGTCTGCCAGGACGTGACCGTGCAGGAGCGCCTGCCGGAGCGTGACGGCAACGTCGGCGGCACCGTGGTCGGCGCGGTGGTCGGCGGCCTGCTCGGCAACCAGGTCGGCGGTGGCAACGGCAAGAAGGCCGCGACCGCAGCCGGTGCCGTGGCCGGTGGCTTCATCGGCAACCAGATCGACAAGCGCCATGTGGGTGGCCGCGTGGTCAACCGCACCGAGCGCCAGTGCCACACCGAGACCGCCACCTCCGAGTCGAGCCGTGTTACCGGCTACAACGTGACCTACCGCAACGAGGACGGCACCACCGGCACCATGCGCATGGCCAGCAAGCCGGGCAACCGCATCGCCATGGGCACCAATGACGTGGTGAAGGGCTACAACGTGACCTACCGCTACGACGGCGCCGAGAAGACCGTGCGCATGGACAACAAGCCGGCCAGCGATCGCCTGCCGGTGGTCGATGGCCAGCTGGTCACGCAGACCGCTGCTGCCGGCGCCACTGCGGCCACGCGCCAGTAATCCAGAATACGTGCTGTACCCGACGGGCCGGCGCATGCCGGCCCGTTTCGTTGTGAGCGCGGGCATTCATCCGTGTGGAGGCGGAATCCACCATCATGGTGGCCCCTTCGACATGGAGTCGGCATGAGCATCTTCGACCTGCGCCTGGAAACCGAGCGCCTGATCCTGCGTCCGCTGCTGCGCGAGGACTACGAACCCTATCTGGCGTTCTGCGCCGACGAGGAAACGATGCGCACCCTCGGTGGCGTGCAGCCGCCTTCGGTAGCCTGGCGCGGCTTCTGCAGCCTGGCTGGCGCCTGGCAGCTGTTCGGCTTTTCGATGTTCAGCGTGATCGAAAAATCCAGCGGGGACTGGATCGGGCGGATGGGCCCCTGGCAACCGCAGGACTGGCCGGGTACCGAGGTCGGCTGGGGCATCCGCCGCGCCAGCTGGGGCCGGGGCTATGCGCCGGAAGCGGCGGTCGCGGCGATCGACTGGGCCTTCGACACGCTGGGTTGGCACGAGGTGATCCATACCATCGCCGAGAACAACGACAACTCGCGGGCGGTCGCGCGCAAGCTGGGCAGCACGTTGCTGCGGATGGGCGAACTGCCGCCGCCGTACAACGACAAACCGATGCAGATCTGGGGCCAGTCGCGCGAACAGTGGCGGCAGCGTGCACGCTGAACGTGGCCCGGTAGTGCCGGCCGCTGGCCGGCAATCGCTTGGATCCAGCTGCATGGAGGATGCCGGCCAGCGGCCGGCACTACCGGGGTGCCATGCTGCATCCGCGCTTGGCATTCCCTGGCGCACTTGCCAGACTGCACGCAGCCGGCCGCCGGCCGGATCCGATGGAGCAGGCAATGGTGGAAGAGCGCGTCCCGCTGACGGTGCATGGCATGTCGGTCTCGGGCAATTGCCACAAGGTCCGGCTGCTGCTTGAGCAGCTCGGCAGCCGTTACCGCTGGGTGGAAGTGGACAGTGCCCATGGCCAGACCCACACGCCCGAATTCCTGGCGCTCAACCCGAATGCCAAGGTGCCGCTGATCGTCCGCGACGACGGCCGCGTGCTGACCGAGTCCAACGCGATCCTGTTCTGGCTGGCCGAAGGCACGCCCTACCTGCCCAGCGATGGCTGGGAGCGTGCGCAGGCGTTGAGCTGGATGTTCTTCGAGCAGTACACGCACGAGCCGTGCGTGGCGGTAGCGCGCTTCATCCGGGGCTGGACGGCGCCCGACTCGCCACGCCGTGCCGAACTGCCACGCCTGCACGAGCGTGCCGCCACCGCGTTGGCGGTGATGGAGCAGCACCTGCGCGAAGCGCAGTGGTTCACCGGCAGCGGATACGGCATTGCCGATATCGCCCTGTTTGCCTATACCGATGTGGCGGGCGAGGGCGGCATCAACCTGGAGCCGTTCCCGGAAGTTCGCGCCTGGCTGCAGCGGGTGCGTGCGCAGCCGCGCTTCCTGCCGATGCCGGCGGTGACCGCCGAGGTGCGCTCGCGCTTCGAGGCGGCCTGATGCCCACAGGGTAGCGCCCGGTATTGCCGGGCGGAACGCAACAACGACACGGAGGGTGTTCGATGTTCGCTGTGGTTCCGGATCCGATTCCCGCGCGCATGCGGGGGCTCAACCGCGCCGAGGTGTGCGACGTCAATTTCCTTGAGGCGGTGCGCGGGTGGCGCGGGACGCCGCGCCCGCGACCCGCGGCAGATGCTCCGATCCTGCCCGGCAGTACGCTCACCGCTGCCGCCTTCGATGAACTGTTCGACTCGCAGCTGGCCAGCCGCCAGCTGGACCTGATGGCGCGCGTGCTGCGCGTGCAGAACAAGGTCTTCTACACCATTGGTTCGTCCGGCCATGAAGGCAACGCGCTGCTGGCGCGGGCCTGCCGGTACACCGATCCTGCCTTCCTGCACTATCGTTCCGGCGCCTTCATGGCCGAGCGTTCGCGGCAGGTGCCGGGTATCGATCCGCTGCGCGATGCGGCACTGTCCTTCGCCGCCAGCGCGGATGATCCGGCCAGCGGTGGCCGCCACAAGGTGTGGGGCAGCAAGCCATTGTGGGTGCTGCCGCAGACCTCGACGATTGCGTCGCACCTGCCCAAGGCGCTGGGTACCGCGCTGGCCATCGAGAGTGGCAAGCGGCTGGGGCAGGCGCTGCCCATTCCCACCGACAGCATCGTGCTGTGCTCGTTCGGCGATGCGTCGGCCAACCACGCCACCGCGCAGACCGCCTTCAATACCGCGATGTGGTCGGCCTACCAGAAACTACCGGCGCCGATCCTGTTCGTCTGCGAGGACAACGGCCTGGGCATCTCGGTGAAGACCCCCGATGGCTGGATCGCCGAGCGCTTCAGCCACCAGCCGGGGCTGGACTATTTCTTTGCCGATGGCCTCGACCTGGCCACCGGGCACGCCCAGGTGCAGGCGGCGGTGGAACACTGCCGGCGCACGCGGCGGCCGACATTCCTGCATCTGCGCACCACGCGCCTGATGGGTCATGCCGGCACCGACTTTGAAGTGGAATGGCGCGCGCTGCCGGAACTGTGCGCGGCCGAGGCGCAGGATCCGCTGCTGCGCTCGGCGCAGATCGCGCTGGAATCAGGCTGGATGGATGCGGCCGCCATCGAAGTGGCCTACGAAACGATGCGCGCGCGCTGCATGGCCGCTGCCGCCGATGCCGAAGGCAGTGCGAAGCTGCAGTCGCTGCGGGAGGTGATGGCGCCGCTGGCACCGTACACCCCTGTAGCGGTGCAGGCCGAAGCACAGCGCGAGGTCGCTGCCGAAGCACGCGAGGCACTCTATGGCGGCGCCGAGGCATTGCCGGAACGACAGGTGCCGCGGCATCTCGCAATCCAGATCAACCATGGTCTGCAGGAGCTGCTGGCCAAGTATCCGCAGAGCCTGCTGTTCGGCGAGGACGTGGCGCAGAAGGGCGGTGTCTACACCGTCACCAAGGATCTGCTGCGCCGCTTCGGGCCGCGCCGGGTGTTCAACACCCTGCTGGACGAGACCATGATCCTGGGCATGGCGCAGGGCCTGGCCAACATGGGCATGCTGCCGATCCCGGAGATCCAGTACCTTGCCTACCTGCACAACGCCATCGACCAGCTGCGTGGCGAAGCCTGTTCGCTGCAGTTCTTCTCCAACGACCAGTACCGCAACCCGATGCTGGTGCGGGTGGCCGGGCTGGGCTACCAGAAGGGTTTCGGCGGCCATTTCCACAACGACAACTCGGTCACCGCCCTGCGCGACATCCCCGGGCTGGTGGTCGGCTGCCCATCGCGCGGCGACGATGCGGTGATGATGCTGCGCACGCTGGCGGCGCTGGCCCGGGTGGATGGGCGCGTGGCGGTGTTCCTCGAGCCGATCGCGCTGTACATGAGCAAGGACCTGCATGAGCCGGGCGATGGCCAGTGGCTGTTCGACTACCCGGCCCAGGGCCGGGCACTGGTGCCGGGCGAAGGCCGTGTTTACGGGCCGGAGGCTGGCGACCTGGTGGTCTACACCTACGGCAATGGCGTGCCGATGGCGCTGCGCGCAGCGCGGGCCATCGAACAGCAGCTGGGCTGGCAGGTACGGGTGGTCGACCTGCGCTGGCTGGTGCCGCTGGATGCCGGCTTCATCGCCAGCCAGGCCGCCAGCGCACGGCGCGTGCTGGTGCTGGACGAGGGCCGCCACAGTGGAGGGGTGGGCGAGGGCGTGGTCACCGCACTGGTCGAGGCCGGTTTCGGCCACCTGCCGCTGCGCCGGGTCTGCGGCGCCGATACCTATACCCCGCTGGCAGGGGCAGCAATGTTCGGGCTTCCAAGCGACAATGCGGTGATTGGCGCCGCCCTTGAACTGGCGCAGGAACCTTGATGCATGTGTGGATTGGCGGGAATGTTGTTGCCGGCGCCGGTGGCGTCGGCCGAGGTGCTGCAGGCGCAGGTCCTGGCCATGGGCGAGGCGCTGCACCACCGCGGGCCGGATGATGGCGGCAGCTGGGTCGATGCCGCGGCAGGCATCGCGCTGGCGCACCGTCGGCTGAGCATTCTCGATCTGTCGCCGCTGGGCCACCAGCCGATGGCCTCGTCCGATGGCCGCTACGTGATGGCCTACAACGGCGAGGTCTACAACTTCGCCGCCCTGCGTGCCGAACTGGAGCCGCTGGGGCATGCTTTCCGTGGCCATTCCGACACCGAAGTGCTGCTCGCGGCGATCCTGCAGTGGGGCATGGAAGAAACCCTGCAGCGTTGCAACGGCATGTTCGCCATCGCGCTGTGGGATCGCCAGGCGCAGTGCCTGTGGCTGGCACGCGACCGCGTTGGCAAGAAGCCGCTGTACTACGGCTGGGCCGGTGACACTCTGGTGTTCGGTTCCGAACTGAAAGCGCTGTGGCAGCACCCGGCGTTCGACAACGACATCGACCGCGACGCGCTGACCCTGTTGCTGCGGTTGGATTACATTCCGGCCCCGCACAGCATCCACCAGCGCTGCTACAAGCTGATGCCCGGCCGCGTGCTGCGCCTGGACGCCGAAGCCGTAGCGGCGGGTGCATCGGCGCATCGCCCGGAGCAGGCGCAGCGCCCGTACTGGGATGCGCGTGCACGCATGCAGGCGGCACTGGCTGCGCCGTTCCAGGGCCGCATCGAGGAGGCAGAGGAGCAGCTGGACGGGCTGCTGCGCGACGCGGTGGCGCTGCGCATGGTGGCCGACGTGCCGGTGGGCGTGTTCCTGTCCGGCGGTACCGATTCGTCGCTGGTGGCGGCGCTGATGCAGGCGCAGAGCGGGCAGCCGGTGCACAGCTTCAGCATCGGCTTCACCGATTCGGGCCACGACGAGGCACCGCTGGCCAGGGAACTGGCCACGCATCTGGGCTGCGACCATACCGAGCTCTACGTCAGCGGCGCGGATGCACTGGCAGTCGTGCCGCAGCTGCCTGCAATGTTCGACGAACCCTTTGCCGATGCCTCGCAGGTGCCGACCGCGCTGGTCGCCCGGCTGGCGCGGCAGGGCGTGACCGTGGCGTTGTCTGGCGACGGCGGTGATGAGCTGTTCTTCGGCTATACCCGCTACGTGCGCGCGCTGCGCAACTGGCAGATGCTGGGCCGCGTGCCGGGCCCGCTGCGACGCTGGATGGGCGCGCGCGCGCAGCACCAGGGCGAGGCCTCGCGGACCGGCGGACTGGCCGCGCTGTTGGCCGAGTCCGGCGCGCGTGGCATTGGCGACGTGTACCGCAACCGCATCTCGCGCTGGCGCGACCCCGCCGCGGCAGTGCCCGGCGCACAGGCCGCCGGCAGCTTCTACGACCTGGCCGATCCGCTGCACGGTGCCGGCACGCCGGCCGACGCGATGATGCTGGCCGATTACGTGACCTACCTGCCGGATGACCTGCTCTGCAAGGTCGACCGCACCTCGATGGCGGTCAGCCTGGAGGCACGCGCGCCGCTGCTGGACTGGCGCGTGGCCGAGTTCGCCTGGTCGCTGCCGCTGGGCTTCAAGCGCAGCGAAACCACCAGCAAGGTGCTGCTCAAGCGCGTGCTTGGCCGCTACGTGCCGCAGTCGATGGTGCACCGGCCCAAGCGCGGGTTCGGCGCGCCGGTCAGCGACTGGCTGAAGGGCGACCTGCGGCCGTGGGCCGAAGATCTGTTGCAGCCGGCGCGCCTGGAGCGCGAAGGCGTGCTGTCGGCGGCGGCGGTGCAGCCGCTGTGGCAGCAGTTCCTGGGCGGCCAGCGCAAGTGGCATACCCACCTGTGGAACGTGCTGATGTTCCAGGCCTGGCAGGCGCATTGGCGGCAGGTGCGGACCCGCGTGACCGGGGGCTGATCTTCACCGGACGGCACGGGCCCGGCGTCTAGGCTGGGCCTCCCGCACCGTGAGGAGTATGTCCCTATGTCCGTCCCCACCATCGCCGTGTTCGTCGGCAGCCTGCGCAAGGATTCCTGCAACCGCAAGCTGGCCCATGCGCTGGAGAAGATCGCTGGCGACCGCGCGCGCTTTCAGTACGTGCAGATTGGTGATCTACCGCTGTACGACCAGGATTTCGATGGCCAGTACCCGCCTCAGGGCACCCGGCTGAAGGATCAGGTGCGCGCCGCCGACGCGGTGCTGTTCGTGACCCCCGAATACAACCGGTCGGTGCCAGGCGTGCTGAAGAACGCCATCGACATCGGCTCGCGCCCCTACGGTGACAGTGCGTTTGCCGGCAAGCCGGCGGCGGTGATCGGCGCCTCCATCGGCCAGATCGGCACCGCCGTGGCCCAGCAGCACCTGCGCAACAGCCTGGCCTTCCTGGACATGCACGTGCTCGGCCAGCCCGAGGCGTTCATCCATTTCAAGGACGGCCTGATCGACGCCGACGGCACGATCCACAACGAGGGCACGCAGAAATTCCTGCAGGGCTACGTGGACCGGTTCCTGGCACTGATCGCGGTGCATGTGAAGGGCGACTGAGACCGATGGGGTAGCAGCAGCCAGGCCGCGGGTCGGGATCCCGGCGCGCAGCGGCGGGCCCTGGCCCCACGTTCCGCTGAGCACCGGAGCCCGTGCGCTGCACGGAATCCGACCCTGGCCGCCTGATCTGCGATAATGACCCACCCGGGCGCCGCAACGGCGCCCGTCGCAGGCACTGCGACGCCCCCGCGCCAGAGTGGCCAGGCACTGGCGGATATCCCCCGTTTCTCCACGGCTTATCCACAGGCTTGTCCATGGCTGCCGGGGTCGGCGCATGCCTACACTCGTCCGGCCCACTTTTGCAGGAAACACCGCAGCATGTCCGCTCGTTCCGGCTTCCGTTCCAACCGCAGAGAGCGCGGTGATGGCTTTGATCGTGATCGCGACGAATCGCGTATCGACCAGTTGCGCGTTCCGCCGCATTCGGTGGAAGCCGAGCAGGCGGTGCTGGGTGGTCTGATGCTGGCGCCGGAGGCCTACGACCGGGTCAACGACCAGCTGACCGAGGGCGATTTCTACCGCCGCGATCACCAGATGATCTACCGCGCGATCCGTGAGCTGTCCGAGCGCGAGCGGCCGTTCGACGCGGTGACCCTGGGCGAGTGGTTCGAATCACAGGGCAAGCTGGAACTGGTGGGCGATGGTGCCTACCTGATCGAGCTGGCGAGCACCACGCCATCGGCGGCCAACATCGTGGCCTATGCCGAGATCGTGCGTGACAAGGCCGTGCTGCGGCAGCTGATCCAGGTCGGCACCGACATCGTCAACGATGGCTTCCAGCCTGAGGGCCGTGACAGCAGTGAGCTGCTGGCCTCTGCGGAGAAGAGCGTGTTCGCCATCGCTGAACAGGGTGCACGCGGCCGTACCGACTTCGTGGCGATGCCTGGCGCGCTGAAGGATGCCTTCGAGGAACTGCGCAACCGCTTCGAGAACGGCGGCAACATCACCGGCCTGCCGACCGGCTACAACGACTTCGATGCGATGACTGCCGGCCTGCAGCCGACCGACCTGATCATCCTCGCCGCGCGCCCGGCCATGGGCAAGACGACTTTTGCACTGAACATTGCCGAGTACGCGGCGATCAAGTCGAAGAAGGGCGTGGCGGTGTTCTCGATGGAAATGTCGGCCTCGCAGCTGGCGATGCGCCTGATCTCCTCCAACGGCCGCATCAACGCGCAGCGCCTGCGTACCGGCCAGCTGGAAGATGAAGACTGGAGCCGCGTCACCAGCGCGATCAAGATGCTGAAGGAAACCAAGATCTTCATCGACGATACGCCGGGCGTGTCGCCGGAAGTGCTGCGTTCCAAGTGCCGCCGCCTCAAGCGCGAGCACGACCTGGGCCTGGTGGTGATCGACTACCTGCAGCTGATGAGCGTGCCGGGCAACAGTGAAAACCGCGCCACCGAAATCTCGGAGATCTCGCGTTCGCTGAAGGGCCTGGCCAAGGAACTGCACGTGCCGGTGATCGCGCTGTCGCAGCTCAACCGATCGCTGGAAACACGTACCGACAAGCGCCCGGTGATGGCCGACCTTCGCGAATCGGGTGCAATCGAGCAGGACGCGGACATGATCGTGTTCATCTACCGCGACGATTACTACAACAAGGAAAATTCGCCGGACAAGGGCCTGGCCGAGATCATCATCGGCAAGCACCGTGGTGGCCCGACCGGATCGTGCAAGCTGAAGTTCTTCGGTGAGTACACCCGCTTCGACAACCTGGCCCACGACTCGGTCGGCTCATTCGAATAACCGTAGTGCCGGCCGCTGGCCGGCAACCACCCCACGGCTTGCAAACCATTCAGAACGCCAATCTTCCGTACGTGGCGTGTAAATGACATGTAACGCGAGGCTTCTACGATTCCGCCGCTGCTGCTCTTCGACGCCGCCCTTCGGCGTCCAGCGTGCCCAAGGAATCCGCCTCCATGCCGTCCCACGCTCCGCTTCGCCGCAATCTGCTGGCCCTGCTGGTCTGTGCTTCGCTGCCGTCGCTGGCTGTCGCTGAAACCGCCCCCGCGACCGACGCGCAGTCGGCCACGACCCTTGATTCGATCTCGGTGATCGGCCGCGGCGAAGCCCGCCAGGTGCAGCGCGTGACCGCCGAGGACATGAAGGTCCTGCCGCCCGGTGCCAACCCGCTGAAGCTGCTGGCGGCCAAGCCGGGCGTGCATTTCGAATCGGCCGATGCCACCGGCGCCTACGAATGGTCCACCAGCATCAGCCTGCGTGGCTTCAACCAGAATCGCCTGGGCTACACCCTCGATGGCATCCCGCTGGGCAACATGGCCTACGGCAACAGCAACGGCCTGCACATCAGCCGCGCGGTGATCAGCGAGAACCTGGGCGGTGCGGAGGTCTCCACCGGCATTGGTGCGCTGGGTACGCCGTCCACCAGCAACCTCGGCGGCGTGTTCCAGTTCTACTCGATCGATCCGTCCACCGAATATGGGGTCGTGCTGGCACAGAGCTTCGGCAGCGACAATACGCGCCGCAGCTATGCGCGCCTCGATACCGGCGACCACCAGGGCTTTGCCGCTTACCTGTCCGGCGTGTATTCCGAAGGCGACAAGTGGAAGGGCAAGGGCTCGCAGGAACTGAAGCAGTTCAACGGCAAGGCCACCTACAACTTCGGCACGGACAGCAGGATCACCGCGCTGTTCAACGCTTCGCGCCGTGTCGAGGCCGACTACCAGGACCTGTCGCTGGAGATGATCGATCGCCTCGGCTGGGACTGGGACAACTACGCGCCGGACTGGGATCGCGCGGTGGCTGCTGCACGCGGAAAGTACAGTGGTGGCGTCAACAGCCCGTGGGACGCCTATTACTCCGGTCACGGCCTGCGCAATGACGATGTGTCCAGCATTGCCGGTGATTTCGGCCTGAACGAGTCGATGCGCCTGAAGGTCAACGTCTACAACCACAGCAACCGTGGCCAGGGCCACTGGTTCAGCCCGTCCAATCCGTCCAACCCGGGCACCAGCCGCGAGATCCCGATCTCGATCCGCACCACCGAGTATGCGATCGACCGCACCGGCGTGACCTCGGCGTTCACCTGGAACGTGGCGGGCCACGAACTGGAGGCGGGCCTGTGGTACGAAGACAACGGCCACAGCGTGCAGCGCAACTTCTACTACATCGACGGCCCGATCACTGACGACTTCTTCCTGCGCAATCCGGACCAGCGCGTGTGGCACCAGCGCTACACCACCATCACCCGCCAGTTCTACGTGCAGGACCGCTTCCGCCTGTTCGATGACCGCCTGACCATCGACATCGGCGCGAAGTCGCCGCACACCCGCACCCGCGTGCGCACGCCGCTGGGCAGCTATGCCAACAACAGCAGCCTGACCTCGAAGAAGGGCCTGCTCCCGCAGGCGGGCTTCAACTTCAAGCTCAACGAGGGCAACGAGATCTTCGGCTCGTTCGCCAAGAACGTGGCCGCCTACGCGCTGGGCGTGGGCAGCCCGTTCAACGTGCCGCAGGCCGCCTTCGATGCCAGCGCGAAGAACCTGAAGCCGGAACAGTCGCGCACCATCGAGCTGGGCTGGCGCGGCTACGGCCAGGGCTATGAAGCCTCGGTAGCGGTGTACGACGTCAAGTTCGACAACCGTCTGCTGGCCATCGCGCAGTGCGTGGGCATCCTCGGTTGCCCGGCGCTGTTCTCCAACGTCGGTTCGGTAACCAGCCGCGGCGCCGAGGCGACCCTGCAGCTGAAGCCGATGCAGGACCTGACCTGGTCCAACGCGCTGTCGTGGAATAACAGCACCTACGACAACGACTACGTCAACAACGGCGTGGTGCCGACCCGCGGCAAGAAGACCGTCGACACCCCGGAATGGATGTTCGCCAGCACCCTGGCCTGGACCCCGGGCCCGTGGGACCTGCGCCTGGCCGCCAACCATGTCGGCAAGCGTTACGTGACCTATACCAACGACGTGTCGGTGCCCAGCTACTGGCTGGTCAACGCTTCGGTGGCCTATGACTTCGGCAAGCTCGGCCCGGCGCAGAACCTGACCGTGGCGCTGAACCTGACCAACCTGACCGACAAGCGCTACCTGTCCTCGATCAACACCAACGGCACCTACGCCGCCGACCCGACCCGCAGCCTGGCGACCATGCAGGTTGGCGCGCCGCGGCAGGTGATGGCCACCGCCACCGTGCACTTCTGATGCGCGGCCCCGTCGATCCGGAAAGCCGTCGTCGCCTGTTGCGCATGGCGTGGCAGGGCACGGGGGCGGCGATCGCACTGGCGGCGATGCCGGGGCTGGTCACGGCCGGCCCACGCCCGCGGTTGGGGCGTGATCCGTTCACCCTGGGCGTCGCCGCCGGCGATCCGGATCCGCAGGGAGCCGTACTGTGGACGCGTCTGGCGCCGGACCCGCTCAACGGCGGCGGCATGCCATCGCGGGCGGTGCCGGTGCGCTGGTTCGTGGCCGAAGACCCGGGCATGCGCCGGCTGGTGCAGCGTGGCGTCGCCGCGGCAGTGCCCGAGCTGGCCCATTCGGTGCACGTGGAGGTCAATGGCCTGCGCCCAGGCCGCGACTACTACTACCGTTTTGCCTGCGACGGTGACGAAGAAAGCGCGGTCGGCCACTTCCGCACCGCGCCGCTGCCCGACACGCAGCTGCAGCAGCTGCGGCTGGCCCTGTGCACCTGCCAGGCCTGGAACAGTGGCTACTACCCGGTGCTGCGCGATATCGCAAAGAGTGATGTCGACCTGGTGCTGCATGCCGGTGACTACCTGTACGAGTACAGCCCACTGCAGAACGCGCGCGGACGCACGCTGGATGCGGAACGCTTCAGTGGCGAGACCGTCGGCCTGGAGCGCTACCGTGACCAGTACGCGCTGTACAAGCTCGATCCGGATCTGCAGGCCGCGCACGCCGCCCACGCGTTCGCGGTGATCTGGGACGACCACGAAGTGCAGAACGATTACTCCGGCATCCATCCGGAGAAGCCCGGCGTCTCGACGGAGGACTTTATCGTTCGCCGCGCGGCGGCCTACCGCGCGTTCTACGAACACCTGCCGATGCGTAGTACGCCTGCGGGCAACGGTGGCCTGCGCGTGCATCGGCGCCTGCGTTACGGCGATCTGGCACAGCTTGCGCTGCTCGACTGCCGCCAGTTCCGTCCGGCCAATCCCTGCGGGGTGGGCGAGTCGCTGCGCTGCGACGCTGCGCTGGATCCACGCATGAGCATGCTGGGCGTGGGCCAGGAAGCCTGGTTCGCGCAGTCGATGGCGGCCGCACGCGGCACGCGCTGGAACGTGGTGGTGCAACAGTTGCTGATGGCGCAGCTGCGGCTGGACGGTGGCACGCCGCGCGAGCGCTTCTGGAACGATGCCTGGGACGGCTATCCCGCCGCACGCAAGCGATTGCTGCAGGCGATGCAGGCAGGCGGGCAGGGCAATGCCATCGTGCTCGGTGGTGACTGGCATTCCACTTTCGTCAACGACCTGAAGCTGGATTTCGACGCGGCCAGCGTGCCGGTCGTCGCCACCGAATTCATCGCTCCGGCGATCAGCAGCGGCGGCGACGACACACCGTACGGGCCGTACTATGGGCCGTCGATAGCGCAGAACCCGCACATCCGCTATTTCGACGGTGACCGCCGCGGCTGGTGGAAGCTGCAGCTGAACCGGCAGAGCGTGGATGCGGAGCTGCGCTTCGCCGACAGCGTGCTGCGCGCCGATGCGTCGGTGCGGACTGCGGCGCGCTTCCAGGTCATCCACGGCCGCCCGGGCGCAGTGCCGCTGTGAATCCGTTCGGTCGTGCCGGCCGCTGGCCGGCAACCTGATCAATCTTCGGTTTCCCCACCACCGGATTCATCGCCCCGAGCCGGGTTTCGTCGCAAACCGTTTGCGGGCGGCCAGAGCGGGGCGCCAAGGTGTCCGCAGGCGGCAAGGTGCCGCCACAAGGAGACCGTGATGAAGACCCTGTTCGCGCTCGGCGTGTGGTGCCTGCTGTTCGTGCTGTGCTGGCCGCTGGCGATCCTCGCCCTGATCGCCTGGCCGTTCGTGTGGCTGCTGAGCCTGCCGTTCCGCCTGGTCGGCATCACCTTCTCGGCGCTGTTTGCGTTCCTGCGCGCGCTGTTCATGCTGCCCGCGCGCCTGCTCGGCGGCGGCCCGGTGGCGGCATGAGGGCTGTGTTGCTGGTCGCGCTGGCATTGCTCGCGGGGCCGGCACTGGCCACACCGGTGCCGCCGTCCGCATGGCTGGAACGCCAGCAGACCGCCGCTGCCGATGAGGCGGATGCTGCAGCGGCCAAGGCGGTCAAACCCAAGGAGCGCTGCCGGGTGGTGAAGGAGTGGAAGGCCGGTGAAACCGTGGCCCAGCACCGCATCTGTGACGATCCGCCGAAGAAGCCGGCTGGAAAGGTGTAGAACCGAGCCCACGCTCGGCTTCACGCTCCGCGGCTGCCGACCGGAGAGCCGAGCATGGGCTTGGCTCTGCAGGAAAACGGGCAACAAAAAACCCCGCCAAGGCGGGGTTTTTCGTCTGCAGGTGAGTGCCGACCAACGGTCGGCACCTGCCATGATGCCGATCAGTTCGCCTTGTGGATGGCGCGCTTGCTGACCGCCATCGCCGCGTCGTGGATCACTTCCGACAGCGACGGGTGGGCGTGGCAGATGCGGGCCAGGTCATCGGCCGAGCCACTGAACTCCATGGTCAGCACGCCTTCGTGCACCAGCTCGGAGACGTTGGCGCCGACCAGGTGCATGCCGAGGATGCGATCGGTTTCGGCATGGGCCAGGATCTTCACGAAGCCAGCCGGCTCGATCATCGCCACGGCACGGCCGTTGGCGGCGAACGGGAAGCTGCCGGCCTTGTACGGAATGCCTTCGGCCTTCAGCTGGGCTTCGGTCTTGCCGACCCAGGCCAGTTCCGGCTCGGTGTAGATGACCCACGGAATGGTGTCGAAGTTGACGTGGCCCGGCAGGCCGGCGATCAGCTCAGCCACCGCGATGCCTTCCTCGAAGCCCTTGTGCGCCAGCATCGGGCCGCGCACGCAGTCGCCGACCGCCCACACGCCGTTGACGCCGGTGTGGCAGTGCGCGTCGACTTCGATCTGGCCGCGCTCGTTGATCTTGACGCCGGTGCCTTCGGCCAGCAGGCCCTTGGTGGCGGCGCGACGGCCAACGGCCACCAGCAGCTTGTCCACGGTCAGGGTCTTTTCGCCTTCAGCGTCGGTGTAGGTGACGATGACTTCCTTCTTCTTGCCCTTGCCGGTGATCTCGGTCTTGGAAACCTTGGCATTGAGCTTGATGTCCAGGCCCTGCTTCTTGAATTCCTTGGCAGCGGTCTTGGCCACTTCGGCGTCGGCAGCCGCCAGGAACTCCGGCATGGCTTCGAGGATGGTGACTTCCGCGCCCAGGCGCTTCCACACGCTGCCCAGTTCCAGGCCGATGACGCCGGCGCCGATCACCGCCAGGCGGTTTGGCACTTCGGTGAAGTCCAGGCCGCCGACGTTGTCGACGATGGTCTCGCCGTCGAACTTGGCGAACGGCAGTTCGATCGAATCCGAACCGGCCGCGATGATGACGTTGGTGCCCTTCAGCTCGACGATGGAACCGTCATGCTGGGTGACCTTGACCACGTTGCCCGGCTGCAGTTCGCCAAAACCATAATAGGCAGCGACCTTGTTGGCCTTGAACAGCATGCCGATGCCGCCGGTGAACTGCTTGACGATCTTGTCCTTGCGGCCAACCATCGCCTCGACGTCGATCTTGGCATCCTTGAAGCTGATGCCGTGGTCGCCAAAGATGTGGCCCATGTTCCAGAACTGGCGCGAGGAATCCAGCAGCGCCTTGGACGGGATGCAGCCCACGCGCAGGCAGGTGCCGCCGAGGGCCGGCTTGCCGTCCTTGCCCAGCGCCGCGTCGATGCAGGCGGTCTTCAGGCCCAGCTGGGCCGCGCGGATGGCAGCGTGGTAACCGGCCGGGCCGGCACCGATGACGACGACGTCGAATTGTTCAGCCATTGAATTATTCCTTGATGCATTACCAGAACCCCTCCGCGCAGGCGCGGAGGGGCGGGAGGTGTCTTACAGGCCGAACAGCATGCGGCCCGGGTTTTCCAGCTGGTTCTTGATGTCCACCAGGAACTGCACCGAATCCTTGCCGTCGATGATGCGGTGGTCGTACGACAGCGCCAGGTACATCATCGGCGCGATCACGACCTGGCCGTTCTGGGCGATCGGACGCTCCTTGATGGCGTGCATGCCCAGGATGGCGCTCTGCGGCGGGTTGATGATCGGGGTCGACAGCAGCGAACCGAAGGTGCCGCCGTTGGTCACGGTGAAGGTGCCGCCCTGCAGTTCATCCAGGCCCAGCTTGCCGTCACGCGCCTTCTTGGCGTAGTCGGCGATGGTCTTCTCGATGTCGGCGAACGACATGCGCTCGACATTGCGCAGGACCGGGGTGACCAGGCCCTTTTCGGTCGAGACGGCGATCGAGATGTCCGAGTAGCCGTGGTAGATGATGTCGTCGCCGTCGATCGAGGCGTTGACCAGCGGGAAGCGCTGCAGCGCGTTGGCGGCGGCCTTCACGAAGAAGCTCATGAAGCCCAGCTTGATGCCGTGGGCCTTGACGAACTCGTCCTGCAGTTCCTTGCGCGCCGCCGACACCTTGGACAGGTCGACTTCGTTGAAGGTGGTCAGCATGGCGGTGGAGTTCTTCGACTCCATCAGGCGCTCGGCAATGCGCTTGCGGATGCGGGTCATCGGCACGCGCTCTTCCGGACGTGCGCCACCGGCCTTGCCGGCGCCGCCGTTGCGGGCGAAGTTGACGATGTCTTCCTTGGTCACCGCGCCGCGACGGCCGGTGCCGTCGACGTCGGCCGGGTTCACGCCTTCGGTGATGGCGGTGAAGCGGGCGCCCGGCGGCAGCGAATCGGCGGCCGACTTGGCGGCCGGGGCCGGAGCGGCGGCAGCGGTCGGAGCAGCAGCGGCCGGGGCAGTGGCTGCTGCCGGAGCGGCTTCAGCAGCCGGAGCCGGGGCAGCAGCCACGGCGCCTTCTTCGATGATCGCCACGACCTGGCTGGAGGTCACGGTCGAGCCTTCAGCGAACTTGATTTCCTTCAGCACGCCGTCGACCGGCGACGGCACTTCCAGGACGACCTTGTCGGTTTCCAGGTCAAGCAGGTTTTCGTCGCGCTTGACGGCGTCGCCCACCTTCTTGTGCCAGGTGGCGATGGTGCCGTCGGCGACGGATTCGGGCAGTACCGGGGCTTTGACTTCGGTGGCCATTGCGGGAGCTTCCTGGTTTGTCTTCTAACTAGGGGAGGATTATTCAGCGAACGTGTCGTTGAACGGGTTGACCAGCGCGTCGGCGATCAGCTGCTGCTGTTCGCGGACGTGGTCAGCCATGTGACCGGCAGCCGGCGACGCCGAACGTGCGCGACCGGCGTAGTGCAGGTTCTGGCCATCGGCCAGGCAGAACTGCAGGTGGTGGCGGATCTGGTACCACGCACCCTGGTTCTGCGGTTCTTCCTGCGTCCACACCACGTCGGTGGCCTTGCCGTACTTCTTCAGCTCGGCAGCCAGCAGCGCACGCGGGAACGGATACAGCTGCTCCACGCGGATGATCGCCACGTCGTCCTGGCCACGCTTGGTCTGGTCTTCCAGCAGGTCGTAGTAGACCTTGCCCGAGCACAGCACCACGCGCTTGACCTTCTTGGCGTCCGCACTGGCGTCGCCGATCAGGTGCTGGAACTCGCCGTTGGCCAGTTCGTCCAGGGTCGACACGGCCAGCTTGTGGCGCAGCAGCGACTTCGGCGACATCACCACCAGCGGCTTGCGGGTGGTCAGGTGCAGCTGGCGGCGCAGCATGTGGAAGGCCTGTGCCGGGGTGGACGGAACCACCACCAGCATGTTCTCCAGTGCACACAGCTGCAGGAAGCGCTCCAGGCGCGCCGAGCTGTGCTCCGGGCCTTGCCCTTCATAGCCATGCGGCAGCAGCAGGGTCAGGCCGGAAATGCGGCCCCACTTGGCTTCACCGGCGGCGATGAACTGGTCGATCACCACCTGGGCGCCGTTGGCGAAGTCGCCGAACTGGCCTTCCCAGATGCACAGCGTGTTCGGATCGGTGGTGGAGAAGCCGTACTCGTAGGCCATCACCGCTTCTTCGCTCAGCAGCGAATCGATGACGGTGGCCTTCTCCGGCGAATCCACCAGCTGCCGCAGCGGCATGTAGTAGTTGTCGGTCTTCTGGTCGTGCAGGATCGCGTGGCGGTGGGTGAACGTACCGCGACCGACGTCCTGGCCGACCAGGCGCAGTGCGTGGCCTTCGTCGAGCAGGGTGGCGTAGGCCAGGTTCTCGGCAAAGCCCCAGTCGCCCGGGATCTCGCCGGCGGCCATCTTGCGGCGGTCGTCATAGACCTTGGCCACGCGCGAGTGCAGCTGCACGTCTTCGGGAATGGTGTTGATCAGCTTGGCCAGTTCGACCAGCTTGTTCTTCTCGACCTTGGTCGAGACCGGGTCGGACAGCTTGCCTTCCAGCAGCTTCGGCCAATCGACGAACAGCGGGCTGGTCGGCGGGGTCTTCTCGACCTTGGCCAGCTCGGTGGTCACCTCACCGGCATCGAGCTTCTCGCGGTAGGCATCGACCATCGCCTTGCCGGCACCGGCAGCGATCACGCCTGCCTTTTCCAGCTGCTCGGCGTACATCTCGCGGGTGGTCGGGTGCTTGCGGATCACCTGGTACATCAGCGGCTGGGTGATCGCCGGCTCGTCGGCCTCGTTGTGGCCCCAACGGCGGTAGCACATCAGGTCGATGACCACGTCCTTGGCGAACTTCTGGCGGAACTCGAAGGCCAGCTGCGCGGCGAACACCACCGCTTCCGGATCATCGCCGTTCACGTGCAGCACCGGGGCGGCGATCATCTTCGCCACGTCGGTGGCGTAGCGCGTGGAGCGCGTGTCCAGCGGGTTGGAGGTGGTGAAGCCGACCTGGTTGTTGACCACGATGTGCACGGTGCCGCCGACGGCGAAGCCGCGGGCCTGCGACATCTGGAACAGCTCCATGACCACGCCCTGGCCCGAGAAGGCCGCATCGCCGTGGATCAGGATCGGCATGACCTGCTTGCGTGCGGTGTCCTTGCGGCGCTCCTGGCGCGAACGCACGGAACCGGCCACGACCGGGTCGGCGATTTCCAGGTGCGACGGGTTGAACGCCAGCGCCAGGTGCACCGGGCCGCCGTCGGTAGCCACGTCGGCCGAGAAGCCCATGTGGTACTTCACGTCGCCGGCAGAAGCGTGCTCGTCGTGCTCGAACTTGCCTTCGAACTCGTCGAACAGCTTGCGCGGGTTCTTGCCGAGGGTGTTGACCAGCACGTTCAGGCGGCCGCGGTGGGCCATGCCGATCACCACGTCCTTGACGCTATCCTTGCCGGCGCTGCGGATGATGGTGTCCATCATCGGGATCAGCGAGTCGCCGCCTTCCAGCGAGAAGCGCTTCTGGCCGACGTACTTGGTGTGCAGGTAGCGCTCCAGGCCTTCGGCCGCGGTCAGGCGCTCCAGGGTGCGGCGCTGGGTGTCAGCGTCCAGTTGGTAGTTGCCGCCGGCTGCTTCCAGCTTCTTGTAGATCCACTGGCGCTGCTCGACCTCGGAGATGTGCATGAACTCCGCACCGATCGAGCCGGTGTAGGTCGCCTTCAGGCGTGCCAGCAGGTCGCGCAGCTTCATGCGCGGCTGGCCACCGACGCCGCCGGTGCTGAACTCGCTGTTGAGGTCGGCATCGGACAGGCTGTGGAACGGCAGGCCCAGGTCCGGGGTGTTGACCGGCGCGGCCAGGCCCAGCGGATCGAGGCAGGCGTCCAGGTGGCCACGCGAGCGGTAGGCGGTGATCAGACGACCGACATTGCGTTCACGCTCGTCGCCCGCACCGTTGGCGGTGCCGGCCTTCAGCGCTTCCTTGGCCGCGTCCGCAATGTGGGAGATGACGGCCGAGTGCGGAATGTCGCCTGCTTCGCGGCCCTTGAAGCCGTCGAAGTAGGTCTTCCATTTGGGATCGACACTGTCCGGGGAGACCAGGTACTGCTCGTACAGGTCCTCGACATAGGAGGCGTTGCCGCCGGCGAGCTGCGAAGATTGCGCAAACTGCTTCAGTTGATTGTCCACGATGGAGGGTGTTGATTCGCTTTGTGGGGTATGGCTTCAGAAGGACCCGGCAGGAAGATGAATAGCCCTGCGCGGGCGCGTTCAAACAGCCAAATTGTACCCCCATCCGGACAGGAAGGGGCACCAAAACGGGCATCCCGGGTCCCCCGGTGCCGCTTCCAGACAGGTTGAGTAGGCGGTACCCGCTCAGATGCCGAGCGCACGCAGTTCGCTGCAATCGCGCGAACGGTCCCAGACCCGCTGCAATTGCTGCTCGAACGGCTGCGAACGTGCAGGCAGTGCGACGCCTGCCTCGCCGTCGAGGCGATGACCGATCAGACGAAAGTAGAAGTCGCCGGCGTCGTTGAGCAGGCAGGCCGAGGCCAGCGCACGGTCGACCGGATCGGCGGCCTCGCGGAACTGGATCACACTGGGCAGGCGCTGGGCCAAGGCCAGCAGCGGCGCCCCGGCAGACGCGATGGCGGCGGCGTCGTGCACGATCACCCGCAGCTGCTTGTCGTGGCGGGCGGTGACGAAGCGGCGCAGGGCGGCCTGTACCGGCGGCGCGTCGAGCAGTCCCGGGTCCAGCTGACGGCTGTGCAGCCACACTTGGCGGCGGGCGCGGTGGACGATGGCCGTGGTGATGGCCACCGCCTGCTCGCGACTGTCGATGGCACTGGCCGCGCCCAACCGGCGGCGCATCTGCTGGTGGCCGATGCCGGCCTCCTCGAATACCTCGCCTTCCGGCAGGAAGCCCTGGCGGGCATAGAAATCGCGGGCGGGCAGCTGGGCGTGCAGGTGCAGCTCGGCCAGGCCGAGCCTGCGCCCGGCCTCGACCAGTGCCTCCAGCAGGGCCTCACCGACCCCGTGGCTGCGATGGCTGGCCAACACCGCCATGCGGCCGATGCGGCCGTCCGGGGCCAGCCGACCGGTGCCGACCGGCTGGTTGTCACTGTCCAGCGCCAACACATGGGCGCTGAACGGGTCCAGCGCATCGCGTTCCAGTTCGGCGGCGATGCCCTGTTCCTGCACGAACACGCGTTGGCGCACGTCGTGGATGGCAACGTGGGCGTCGGCGTGGCTGACCTGCTGGACCCGGACCATGGCAGGGCTCAGGCGCGACCGTCGTCGCTGTCGTCTTCGTCGTGATCCTCGAAGTTGACGATGACCTCGATGCCGTCGTCGTGCACGGTCACGGTGTGGACATCGTCGGACACCGCGTCGGCGTCGATCGCGTCGACACGGTCACGCCCTTCGACCACTTCGCCGAGCACCACGGCGTCTTCGCCGTCATCCTCATCTTCAGCGTCATACACCTCGTTCGGATCGATCAGCTGGAACACGCCACCGACCAACAGCTGCTGGACCACCGCGCGGCCCTTGTCGGACAGGCCGCGATAGGCGGCGGCATCGAGCTGCTCGGCGCCGGCCAGGCGCTGCGCGTCCTTCACCGGCAGCGCGAAGTCCTGGCCACTGACGTACAGGCTGGCGCCGCGCTTGGCCCGGCGCCAGGCCAGGCGTGCCCACGGATGACGCTGCAGCAGCAGGCCCGAGGCCAGGGCCTGGGCCACTTCCTCCAGTGCCGGTGCGGCCTGGTGAGCCATCACTTCGCCGGCCGCGCGGTAGGTGGTGATGAAACGGCCGAACCAGTCACCCAGCTTGTCCGGATCGTTCATGCGGATGGCATTGAGCGCGGTGATCACCCGCGCCATCGCCACCGTGTCGATCTCGTTCGGGTCGGCCGGCACCTTCAGGTCGGCATCCTGGTAGCGGATGTTCTCGTCGGCATCGGCGATCAGGGTGTCCAGGTAGTCGCTGATCAGTTCGGCCGACGATGGCGCGCGCATGCCGAAGGAGAAGGTCAGGCAGGGGTCTTCGGCGACGCCGTGGTGCGGCACGTTCGGCGGCAGGTAGAGCATGTCGCCCGGCGCCAGCACCCAGTCGTGGGTGGGCTTGAACACCTTCAGCAGCTTCAGCTCCACGTCGGGGCGGAAGCCCAGCGGCGGCTGCCTGCCCTTGATCGATTCGCTGGCATCGATCTGCCAGCGGCGGTGGCCGTGGGCCTGCAGCAGGAATACGTCGTACTGGTCGACGTGGGCGCCGACCGAGCCGCCGGTGGCGGCGAAGCTGATCATCACGTCATCCATGCGCCAGCGCGGCAGGAAGCTGAAGTGCTCGATCAGGGCGCGCACGTCCGGGTCCCACTTGTCCACGTCCTGTACCAGCAGTGTCCAGTCATGGTCGGGCAGGGCGGGGAACACGTCTTCCTGGAACGGGCCGGTGCGCACGCGCCAGCCGTCCTGGGTCTTGTCGTGCTCGATCAGGCGCGCCAGCACGCCTTCCTCGCAGGCCAGCCCGGCCAGGTCTTCCGGCTGCACCGGGGTCTGGAAGTCGGGGAAGGCGTTGCGGATCAGCAGCGGGCGCTTTTGCCAGAAGTCGCGCAGGAAGGTGGCCGGCGCCATGCCCAGCGGCTGGCCGGGGCGGGCGGTGACTTCGATGAGGGGGGCGGAGGACTTGCGGGCGGCCATGGGGGAATCCTTGCAGCGGAAAGCGGGAGGGGCGGCGCAGCGGGCCGCCTGAGATCTCCATTGTCCGCCGTTCGTGGGGATTGCGCACGTGCGCGGGTTTGTCGCGGGGTGTCCGGCCAACGGCGGAGCCCCTCGTGGCGACATCTGGGTAGGGTCGACTGTTAGTTGTGTAAACCCACCACGTTGTTCAGCAAGACTCTGGAAATAGGTGGCTGGCCACCGATCCCCATGTGAGGGCGGTGCCAGTTGTAGTGGTGCAGCCATTGGGTCAGCACGGAATTGCGCTGGTCCGAGGAGGCGTATTCGCGGGCGTAGGCCCATTCGCGCAGGCTGGTTTGGATGAAGCGCTCGGCTTTGCCATTGGTCCGCGGCGTGTAGGGCTTGGTTCTGATGTGCTTGATCCCAAGGGATTTGAGCAGCTTGGCAAAGGCGGTGGAGCGATAGCAGGCACCGTTGTCGGTCAGGATCCGCTTGAAGGTGATTCCCAGGCTGGCGTAGTACTGCAGAGCGCCCAGCAGCGCATGGCAGGCGGTTTCGGCCTGTTCGTTGGGGTGGACGCTGCTGAAGGCGACCCGGGAGTGATCGTCGATGGCCACGTGGACGTAGCCCCAGCCACCGCCAGCGGCGTTTCCCCGACGTTTGGCATCGGTTCTGTGCCCTGGCCGCTGGAAGTTGCCCAGCTTCTTGATGTCCAGGTGCAGCAGCCTCCGGGCTGATCGTATTCGTATCGGATGACCTCCTTGGGCGGTTCAAGCCGACACAGCCGATTGAGGCCGTGGGCACGCATCAGCCTTGAAATCGTACTGTGGCCGACCCCCAGCGCCTTGGAGATGGTCAGGTAGGTCTGCCGTTTACGGCGGTGCTCCTTGATTTGCTCGATTACCGGAGCAGGTGTGGCATGCGGCGTCTGGTGAGGCCGTGAGCTGCGGTTTTCCAGCCCCGGTGCCCCGAACTGGCGGAATCGGGCCAGCCATTTGTAGGCCGTACGCACACTTACGCCGCATGCTTGGGCTGCTTCCTCTGGGCGCAGGCCCTCGTGGAGGATGCGGCGAATAAGAAGTGCTCGACTATGGACGGTCAAACGGGCATTTTTATGGTGGTTCATCCGGGCTCTTTGGGGACTGGATAGGTGTGGTAACCACCATTTTCCAAAGATGCCCCGGATGAACAACCTACCGAGAGATCACAGTTAGTCGACCGGCTTCATGGGTTTGGCCGGGCGGGGTGGGTTCGCGGGACACGCCGTGAACCCGTCCATGGGGGCTCGATGGCGCCATCCATGGCGCCAACGGTCCCGCGAACCCACCCCGCCCGGCCCCTGGCAGTTTCCTGCGCGGCCCGCCACGGAATGGAAGAAGAAAAGCAAAAGCAACAGCGGGTCGCGCGCTGCGCTTGCTCGTGCCAAAACAAAAGAGGGACGCGGCGAAGCCGCGTCCCTCTTTCAAATTCCGTCCCGACAACCCAATTCTCTTCGATCCGTCACCGGGAATCTGTCAGAGGTGGGGCGGGTTGGGTTCGCGGGGGTGTCCGCGGCATGGATGCCGCGGCCAAGCCCCCAGGGACGGGTTCACGGCGTCCCCCGCGAACCCAACCCGCCCCGCCAAGCGAGGCAATAACCCAGAGCCGCTCTTGACGTTGATGTTGCCGTTGCCTGCCGCAGGCAGCGCCCGCGGCCGCCGCCGCAAAGGAAAACCCTTAGATCTTCTTCGCCAGCGACTCGGCCAGGCCGGTGTAGCTGCCCGGGGTCATCTCCAGCAGGCGCTGCTTCGCATCCGCCGGCAGCTCCAGCCCCTGCACGAACGCACGCATCGACTCGGCGGTGATGCCCTGGCCGCGGGTCAGCGCCTTCAGCTGCTCGTACGGATTCGGCAGGCCATGGCGGCGCATTACCGTCTGCACGGCTTCGGCCAGCACTTCCCAGGCCGCGTCCAGATCGGCATCCAGGCGCTGCGGGTTCACTTCCAGCTTGCCCAGGCCCTTGGCCAGCGAATCCAGCGCCACCTGGCTGTGGCCGAACGCGGTGCCCAGCGCACGCAGCACGGTGGAGTCGGTCAGGTCACGCTGCCAGCGGCTGATCGGCAGCTTCGCGCTGAAGTGCTCGAACAGCGCGTTGGCGATGCCGAAATTGCCTTCCGCATTCTCGAAGTCGATCGGGTTGACCTTGTGCGGCATCGTCGACGAGCCGACTTCGCCTTCCTTCAGGCGCTGCTTGAAGTAGCCCAGCGAAACGTAGCCCCAGATGTCACGGGCCAGGTCGATCAGGATGATGTTGGCGCGACGCGCGGCATCGCCGATCTCGGCGATGTTGTCGTGCGGCTCGATCTGCGTGGTGTACGGGTTGAACACCAGGCCCAGGCCGGTCACGAAGCGCTCGGCGAAGGCCGGCCAGTCCACGTCCGGGTAGCTGGCGATGTGGGCGTTGTAGTTGCCCACCGCGCCGTTGATCTTGCCGGTCAGTTCGACGGCGGCGATCTGCTTGCGCTGGCGCTCCAGGCGGGCGACCACGTTGGCCAGTTCCTTGCCCAGGGTGGTCGGCGAGGCGGTCTGGCCATGGGTGCGCGACAGCATCGGCTGGCCGGCCTGGGCATGGGCCAGGGTGCGCAGTGCGGTGGCGATGCCGTCCAGGGTCGGCAGCAGCACCTCGCGGCGGGCCTGTTCCAGCATCAGGCCATAGCTGAGGTTGTTGATGTCTTCGCTGGTGCAGGCGAAATGCACGAATTCCAGCGCCGGGGCCAGCTCGGCGTCGTCCTTCAGCTGTTCCTTGATGAAGTACTCCACCGCCTTGACGTCATGGTTGGTGGTGCGCTCGATCTCCTTCACGCGCGCGGCCTGGGCCGGGCTGAAGCGGGCGGCCAGGGCGCGCAGGCGGGCGACGGCGGCGTCGGAGAACGGCGCCAGCTCGACGATGCCCGGCTCGGCGGCCAGCGCCAGCAGCCATTCCACTTCGACCGTGATGCGGGCCTTGATCAGGCCGTACTCGGAGAAGATCGGGCGCAGGGCGTCGACCTTGCTGGCATAGCGGCCATCGAGCGGGGACAGGGCGAGCAGGGCGGAATCGGACATGTCGGCAGGGCTGGGGCGAGCGGCGGGGGCCATATTCTACGACGTGCCGGTCAGGTAGTGCCGGCCGCTGGCCGGCAAGCCATGGCGGCGTAGGCCGGGCGTGGTTGCCGGCCAGCGGCCGGCACTACCCTTGCGCGCGCAGAACGGCCGTGCAGGTGGAACGATCTGGCCCGCCCTCGTCATCCCATGCTGCGGGCAAGGGAGTATTGTGGCCGCAGCCGCCAGCCCGGGAAGCGACACCCTGCCAGCCGCCGCTTCCCTTTCCCCAACTGAAGTAGTGCGGAGTTGATGCAATGAGCAAAGCTGCAAGCAAGGGTTTCAGAATCGAACACGACAGCATGGGCGAGCTGCAGGTGCCTGCGGATGCCCTGTGGGGCGCCCAGACCCAGCGCGCCGTGCAGAATTTCCCGGTCTCGGGCCAGCGCATGCCGCGCGGTTTCATCCGTGCCCTGGGCCTGGTCAAGGGCGCCGCCGCGGGCGTCAACGCGGAGCTGGGCCACCTGCCGAAGAACGTGGCCAAGGCCATCCAGACCGCTGCCGCCGAAGTGGCCGCCGGCAACTGGGACGCGCAGTTCCCGATCGATGTCTACCAGACGGGTTCGGGCACGTCGTCGAACATGAATGCCAATGAGGTCATCGCCACCCTGGCCAACTGTGCCGGCAAGGCGGGCAAGACGGCGGTGCACCCCAACGACCACGTCAACCAGGGGCAGAGTTCCAACGACGTGATTCCAACCGCGTTGCGCGTGTCGGCGGTGCTGGCGACGCATGAGCAGCTGCTGCCGGCGCTGGTGCACCTGCGCAGGACCCTGGACAAGAAGGGCCGCAGCCTGCGCAAGGTGGTCAAGACCGGCCGTACCCACCTGATGGACGCGATGCCGCTCACCTTCGAGCAGGAATTCGGTGCGTGGTCGGCGCAGCTGGCCTCGGCGCAGGAGCGTATCGAAGACAGCCTCAAGCGCGTGCGCCGGTTGCCGCTGGGCGGCACCGCCATCGGTACCGGCATCAACGCCGACCCGCGCTTCGGCGCGCAGGTGGCCAAGGCGCTGAAGCAGCAGACCGGTTTCAAGTTCGACAGCGCCGAGAACAAGTTCGAAGGCCTGGCCGCTCACGACGATGCGGTGGAACTGTCCGGCCAGCTCAATGCGCTGGCCGTGGCACTGATCAAGATCGCCAATGACCTGCGCTGGATGAACGCCGGTCCGCTGGCCGGGCTGGGCGAGATCGAACTGCCGGCACTGCAGCCGGGCAGCTCGATCATGCCGGGCAAGGTCAACCCGGTCATTCCGGAAGCCACGGTGATGGCCTGCGCGCAGGTGATCGGCCACCACACCGCGATCACCGTGGCCGGGCAGACCGGCAACTTCCAGCTCAACGTCACCCTGCCGTTGATCGCGGTGAACCTGCTCGATGGCATCGGCCTGCTGGCCAATGTGTCCAGGCTGCTGGCCGACAGCGCGATCGCAGGGCTGAAGGTGCGCGAGGACCGCGTGGCCGAGGCGCTGGCGCGCAACCCGATCCTGGTCACCGCGCTGAACCCGATCATCGGCTACGAGAAGGCAGCGGCGATTGCCAAGCGTGCCTACAAGGAACAGCGCCCGGTGCTGGACGTGGCGCTGGAAGACAGCGGGCTTGACGAGGCCGAGCTGCGTCGCCTGCTGGACCCGACTGCGCTGACTGCTGGTGGCATCCAGGCTGGCGGTGGTGGCGCCGGGGGGTGATCTGCCGGTTGCAGAGTCGAGCCACGCTCGACGGTTGTTCCGGAGTCGGGCATGGCTCGACTCTACGGAAACGAAGAACGCCGCCCTCGGGCGGCGTTCTTCTTCAGCGACGGTCGGCGACGATGTTGCCGAAGGTGTCGGTGTAATCCTTGAACTCGGGGATGCGCTGGATCAGGTCGGCCGGGATCACCTCCATGCCCTCCGGCGGCTGGATCTTCACCGGCTGCATGTTCGGATCGGCGGGCGCGGCCACCAGCGTGTTCTGGCGCAGTACCTGCAGCTTGCCGAACATCGTCTGCAGCATCTGCTTCTGCCCGTTGTCCAGTGGAATCTGGATCTCGTCCACTTTCATCGTGCCGTCGCCGAGGATGATGATGTTCGGTGCCGGCGGGCGGCGCACGGTCACCATGCCTTCGCTGACGGAAATCTTGGGCTTGCCGCGCTCGGCGCGGTGATCGCGGTAATCCTTGTCGCAGCCGACCAGGCCCAGGCAGAGCAGGGTGGCCAGCAGCAGGAACAACTTCTTCATGGCGTTCGGTTCGGGGGCATCCGGGGGCCCCATTGTAAGCCCGCCGACAGTGCCCGACCGGCAACGGAAGGCTGCAGCCGGTCGGGTGCGTCGATTTGTCTCAGTTGGAGAACGTGACCGAGTTGTCCTTGCCGCAGTCGTCCACGTCGCTCTGGTCCATCGTCGCGTAGGGCTTGAACGCCGGCAGCTCGCGCGCCAGTGCCTGCTGGCTGGCCAGCATCGCCGGCAGGCGATCGCAGATGCGCTTGGCCTGGGCCTCGATCTTGGCGGCTTCGGCGTTGATGCGCTTCTCCACCCCTTCGCTGTCGCCGCTGAAGATGCCCTTCAGCGCTTCACCGGCGGCGTTGGCGCCGAGCTTGGCGCCGGCCAGCCCGACATCCATGCCCGCCATCGCAACGGCGACCACGTGACCGCGGTACTCCTGCAGGTGGCGGCGCTGGACGTCGTTGGCGGCGACCTCCTTGCCGGCGATCAGCAGGCGGCCATCCGGCGTGATCTCCGCACGCGGCTGCTTGTCGGCCGAGATCTTGATGTTGCCCTGGGCGATGTCCTTGCGGGCATCGTCCATGGCTTCCTTGACGGTCTGGCCGACGCCGCTGGTGGCTTCGGCGACGCTCTTGCCGACGCTCTTGTCGGGGGCGGAGGACGTGCCACCACAGGCGATCAGCGGCAGGCACAGCAGGGTGGCGGGCAGCAGGCGCAACAGGTTCATGATGTTCCCCTGGACGTGTGTGGAAGAGGATTACTTGCTGCGCGGCAGGGTGACCCGGCCGCTGACGTTGCGGTGTTCGATATCGCCGCTGCCGCTGTGATCGACGGTCAGGCTGCCGCGTACGCCGTCCACCTGGATGTCGCCCGAGCCGTGGCTGCGCACATGCACGTTGCCGCCGATATCGGCCAGATCGATGCCACCGGAGCCGACCACGCCGACTTCGACGCTGCCCTGCACGCGCTTGAACTCGATGTCGCCGGAGCCGACCGTATCCAGGCGTGCGTTGCCACGCACATCGGTGATCTTCAGGTCACCCGAACCGACAGTGCCGGTGATGGCATCGCCGCCGATGTTGCGGGCATTGACGTCGCCCGAACCCAGCGACAGCAGATTCAGCGAACTGCCGCCATCGATGTTGAGGTCGCCGGAACCCACTGCAGCGTGGATGCTGCCACGGGTACCGCGGGCCACCGCGTCACCGGAGCCGACGTCCACGCTGAGCGACTGTGCGTTCTCCACGCTGGCGTCACCCGAGCCGACCTTGAACTGCAGCGGCAGGTTGTCCGGCACGCTGCCACGGATATCCAGCCAGGCGTAGCTGTTGCCCAGGCTGATGCCGCTTTGGCGGCCGTCGCGGCGCAGGCTCACCACCAGCTTGTCGCCCACCTTGCGCTGGTCCAGTACCAGCTGGTCCAGCCATTCCTGGCTGGACGCGCAGGCGCGGCCGTCCAGCTGGCCGCCGCCAGCGCTGGCGACCACCTTCAGGTCATGCTGGTTGACCTCGAACACCACCGTCCTGGCACCGGCCACGTCCAGCTTCAGTGCGCGGGCGGCAGTGAACTTGCAGTTCGGAGCATCGGCGGCCAGCGCCGACAACGGCAACAGCAACAACGCAGAACAGGCGAGCAGAGAACGCATGGGTGGTGCCTCCGGGTGGATGGAATCAGATCTCGCCGGCGCGCTTGCGCAGGCGGATGGCGAGGAAGATGAACAGTGCCCCGACGGCCGCACCGATCCACAGCTCCGGCATCGCCAGCGACTTCAGCTGCGAGGCGGGGGACATCAGGCTGACCACCGAATCCAGGTCGCGGCGCGAACCTTCACCTGCGCCGAGGCGGTACAGCAGGTCCATGCCGGGCACGCCGCCCAGCAGCAGGCGGCCGACGATGTTCTGCCAGAACCAGCCGGTGGTCAGGCCGAACAGCGGCATGATCTTGGTGGTGCTGACGATGACGCCGGCAAACAGTGGCAGCATCACCGCCCACAGGAACGGCTTGCTCTTGGCCCAGGCCGAGCACAGCAGCAGCCACCCTGCAGTGGGCAGGGCCCAAAGCGCGTAGACCGGAATCCAGCTCAGGTGACCAGCGGCCAGGGTCAACGGGCTGGCGGGCCCCCAGATCAGCGCCATCGGGCTGCCACCGTGCATCAGCGCGACGATGCTGATGATCAGCATGAAGCCGAACATGGTGATGATGCCGGCAATCACCGCGATCAGCGGTGCCACGATCAGTGCGCTGATGACCTTGGACAGCACGGTCTGGGTATCCGACAGCGGCAACGACTTCCAGAACAGGATGCTGCGGTCGCGGCGGTCGTCGTACAGGGCGCCGAGGCAATAGAAGAACACCACGAAGGCCAGCACCAGGAACGGCCATGCCGAGCTGAGCACCAGGGTCAGGTCAAGGCCGTTACCGAGGTCGGCAAGGTCCTTGCCGTCGATGTTGCGGGTGAGCAGCGCCAGGTCCAGGCCATTGACGTTCACGCTCTCGCCATCGACATGCAGCGCACCGTTGCGCGCCGCGCGGTTCAGCGCGAACAGGCCGAAGGCGATGCCGACGGTGCTCATCACCAGCGAGATCAGGCCGGCGATCAGCGGGGCATACAGGAAACCGCCGCGGTTTTCCCAGTACTCGCGCTTGAGCAGCCAGCGCAGCGTGCCGAGGGGGCTGACGGGATGGTTGACGGCATTCATGCGTAGGTCCCCTTCATGACGGCGACGAACAGGTCGGCCAGGCCCGGGCTGCGGGTCTCGCCAAGGGTGGAAAGCTGGGCGCGCGGTACGCCGTCGAACAGCATCACGGTCTTGCCGAACGCCAGGCTGCGTTCGTCGATCGGCTTCAGGGCGCGCGCGGTCTCCAGCTGGTCGGCGTTGACCAGCAGTTCCGTGTAACGCTGGCCGACCTCGTCCATTTCCGCATCGAGCACGATTCGGCCATCACGGATGAACATGACGTCGCTGAGGATGTGCTCGATCTCTTCCACCTGGTGGGTGGTGACGATGATGGTTTTCTGCTCGTCGAAGTAGTCTTCCAGCAGGCGCTGGTAGAACTCTTTGCGGTACAGGATGTCCAGGCCCAGGGTGGGCTCGTCCAGTACCAGGATGCGGGCATCGATGGCCATCACCAGCGCCAGGTGCAGCTGCACGATCATGCCCTTGGACAGCTCGCGCACGCGCTGCTTCGGCTGCAGCTTGGTGTTGGCCAGGAAGCGCTCGCAGCGGGCGCGGTCGAAGCGCGGATGCACGCCGGCGACGAAATCGATGGCTTCGCGCACCTTCAGCCAGCGCGGCAGCACGGCGACGTCGGCGATGAAGCAGATGTCGTTCATCAGTTCGTCGCGGTGCAGCCGCGGGTCGCGCCCGAGCACGCTCAACTCACCTTCCACCGAGGTGAGGCCAAGAATGGCCTTCAGCGCGGTGGTCTTGCCGGCGCCATTGGGACCGATCAGGCCGACGATGCGCCCGCTCGGAATGCTGAAGCTGGCACTGTCGAGGGCAACGGTGGACTTGTAGGCCTTGCGCAGGCCGCGGGCGGTGATGACCGGTTCGCTTGCGGTGCTATTCATCAGACTTTCCCCTGGGGCAGCAATTCGTCGAGGCTCAGGCCCAGGCGCTGGATGCGCTCCAGCACGGCCGGCCATTCTTCATTGAGGAAGCGCTCGCGCTCGCTGCTGCGCAGCTGCGTGGCGGCCTGCTCGGTCATGAACATGCCCAGCCCGCGGCGCTTTTCGACCAGGCCTTCGTCGGCCAGTTCCTGGTAAGCGCGCGAAACGGTGATGGGGTTCAGTTGGTAATCGGCGGCCACCTGGCGCACCGAAGGCAGGGCATCGCCCGGCTTGAGGATTCCGTCGAGCATCATGGCGATCACGCGCTCCTTCAACTGACGGTAGATGGGAGCGCCGTCGCTCCACTGGATGTCGCTCATATTCAGCTCCGTGGGGTCAGCGGCTGGGCGAACGAGAAATACGGCATGGACAGGGAGCTGTGCAGCCGACGCGGGGGAGGGGGGGAGGAATCGGCGTTCCCGGCCGGTGTAGCGATTGCATCCTGCGCACTGTCGGGCGAGGCGGGGGCGGTGGGCGTGGCCAGCCAGGCCAGCACGATCAGGGTCGAAACAGCAGCGGCCGCGGGTGCGGTGAGGTTGCGACGGATCCGGGCGTTCATGGCTTCCCCCTGTCTCAGGTGACTGGTGTTGTATGCAACTATAACACCGGCACGCCTACGTGCAACCCCTTGCCGTCCCCAACTGATGGCAGGGGTGGTCAAATTGCTGAAATATCCGTTTATCCGATTGATTCGGAAGGGAAATCAGGTTCTGGCGAGGGCCGACCCAGGCCCGCCTTCCATTCAGTGTTGTCCATGCTATGTCATTACTGCGCCGTTGCTGGCGGGTCGTGCAGGAAAGCGCCACGCCGCGCAAAGCCACAGGCGCCCCTTGCAACAAGGGGGAACGGGGCCCGGTGCTATAGTTCGGCCGACTCCGGCCGCTACCGGCCGGCCCTGTGAATGGCCACCGCGGACTGCTCTCGATGCCCTTGCCGACCGTTATGCCGCGCCGCCTGCGCGGCCTGTCCCTGCTGACCCTGCTGGTAGCCGGCCTGGCCGGTTCCACCCGCGTGCTGGCGGCCGATCTTCTCGACCTCGACTACCGCCCGCTGGCCAGCAAGCAGCAGGTCAACCTGCAGCAGCGCTACCACGGGCAGGTGCTGCTGGTGGTCAATACCGCAAGCAAGTGCGGCTATACCCCTCAGTACGAAGGCCTGGAGGCGCTGCAGAAGCGCTATGCCGGCCGTGGCTTCGCCGTGCTCGGTTTCCCGTCCAACGATTTCAAGGGCCAGGAGCCGGGTGACGAGAAGCAGATCCAGGATTTCTGCACGCTCACCTACGGCGTCAAGTTCCCGATGTTCGAGAAGGTGCACGTCGTCGGCGCAGAGGCCACGCCGCTGTACCAGCGGCTGACCGCGGCCACCGGCGTGGCGCCGGGCTGGAACTTCCACAAGTACCTGGTGGGCCGCGATGGCAAGGTCATCGCCCAGTTCGCCAGCAAGGTGACGCCGGACGATCCGCAGCTGACCGCCGCCATCGACAAGGCGCTGGCGGCAGCCGCCACGCATTGATATGCGGCACGGATGCCTCGACATCGACGGCATGCGTGCGACAATGCTTCTTTTCGCGCCGACGTCGGCGCCCAGACACTTCCAGGAATGCAGCGAATGAAGATGGGAATGCGCGGCGCCGCGGCGTCGGTTCTGATTCTGGCGATGGGCACTTCGGGTGTCGCTCTGTCGCAACAACCGGCTGCCCCCGCAGCCGCCAAGGAGACCGCAACCTTGAATTCCCCCAAGCAGAAGCTGGGCTACGCCATCGGCCTGGACGTCGCCAAGTCGTTCACCCCGATCGCCGATGAGATCGATGTGGCCGCGCTGCGCACCGCCGTGGAACGTTCGTTCGAAGGCCTGCAGCCGCAGATCACCCAGGAACAGGCCAAGGCCACCGATGCCGCACTGCGCCAGGTCGTGATGGCCCGCAGCGGGCAGCAGGTGCCGGGCATGGCGCCGGGTTCGCAGCCGCCGAAGGTCGACCGCGTCAAGGTGTCGCAGATGATCGGTTCCTACTCGGTCGGTCCGTCGCTGGCACAGCTGAAGGACGACATCGACGTCGCCTCGCTGTTTGACGCGATCAGCACTGGCCTGAGCAAGGGTCAGCCGAAGATGACGGAAGCTGACGCGACCGCCACCATCCAGGCGTTCATGGGCAGCAAGCAGGCCGAAATGCAGGCCAAGGCCGCCGCCGCCGCGCAGACCAACCGCGAGGAAGGCAACGCGTTCCTGGCCAAGAACAAGACCCAGCCGGGCGTGGTGACCACCCCGTCGGGCCTGCAGTACCAGGTCATCCGCCCGGGCAGCGGCGAGCGTCCGCTGCCGAGCAGCAAGGTGCGCGTGAACTACGAAGGCAAGCTGCTCAACGGCACCGTGTTCGACAGCTCCTATGGTCGCCAGCCGGCCGAGTTCGGCCTGGACCAGGTGATCAAGGGCTGGACCGAAGGCGTCGCGCTGATGCCGGTCGGTTCGAAGTACCGCTTCTGGATCCCGGGCGAGCTCGCCTACGGTGAGAACGGCACCCCGGGTGGCCCGATCGGCCCGAACGCGACTCTGACGTTCGACGTCGAGCTGCTGGGCGTCCTGCCGTAAGCGACCACGGAGCCAGCACGGACATGCGCGTTGCGATTTTCGGTACCGGTTATGTAGGGCTGGTGACCGGTACCTGCCTGGCCGATGTCGGCCACCAGGTGGTCTGCGTCGATATCGACCAGGCCAAGGTCGACGGCCTCAACCAGGGCATCATCCCGATCTATGAGCCGGGCCTGGAACCGATGGTGAAGGCCAACCACGCCGCGTCGCGGCTGACGTTCACCACCGATGCCGCAGCCGCGATCGGCCACGGCCAGGTCGTGTTCATCGCCGTCGGCACGCCGCCGGACGAGGATGGCAGCGCTGATCTGCAGTACGTGCTGGCCGTGGCCCGCACCATCGGCCAGCACATGAGCGTGCCGACCGTGGTGGTCAACAAGTCGACGGTGCCGGTGGGCACCGCCGACAAGGTGCGCGCGGCCATCGCCGCCGAGCTCGCCGCACGGGGGGCCGACATCGCCTTCGACGTGGTGTCCAATCCGGAATTCCTGAAGGAAGGCGATGCCGTTGCCGACTGCATGCGCCCGGACCGCATCATCATCGGTGCGACCAGCGCCGAATCGGTGGCGGTGATGCGGCGCCTGTACGCGCCGTTCAACCGCAACCACGACCGCGTGGTGGAAATGGACGTGCGCTCGGCCGAGCTGACCAAGTACGCCGCCAACGCGATGCTGGCGACCAAGATTTCGTTCATGAACGAAATCGCCAACATCGCCGAGCGTGTCGGCGCCGATGTGGAACAGGTCCGCCAGGGCATCGGCTCGGATCCGCGCATCGGCTGGCACTTCATCTACCCGGGCGCCGGTTATGGCGGCTCGTGTTTCCCCAAGGATGTGCAGGCACTGGCCCGCACTGCGCAGCAGGCTGGCCTGGAGCCGAAGCTGCTGAACGCCGTCGAAGCGGTCAACGATGCGCAGAAGGGACATCTGTTCGCGCTGATCCAGCGTCATTACGACAAGGGCGAGGATGAGGGCGTGCGTGGCAAGACCTTTGCCGTGTGGGGCCTGGCCTTCAAGCCGAACACCGATGACATGCGCGAAGCCTCCAGCCGCCGACTGCTGGCGCAGCTGTGGGAAGGTGGTGCAACGGTGCGTGCCTACGATCCGGAAGCGATGCACGAATCCCAGCGCATCTTCGGCGAACGCGATGACCTGGTGTTCTGCAGCAATGCCGACGAGGCGCTGCAGGGCGCGGATGCACTGGTCGTGGTGACCGAGTGGAAGCAGTTCCGCAGCCCCGATTTCCAGAAGCTGCGCGAGCAGCTGAAGGACGCGGTGGTGTTCGACGGGCGCAACCTGTACGAGCCGGCGGATGTCGAAGCGGCGGGCCTGGCGTATTACGGCATCGGCCGGGGGCGCTCGCTGCATGTCTGACCTGCTGCCAACCGAACGCGAGCAGGCGCTGGAAGCGCGCCTGGTCGAGCTGGAGATGCGCGTGTCCTTCCAGGAGCAGGCGCTGGCCGAACTGAGCGATGCGCTGGCCGATGCCCGCATGCAGGGCATGCGCAACGCCGATGTGCTGCGCGTGCTGCTGGAAGACCTGGGCAAGGTCCGCAACGCATTGAATTCTTCCGATCCGGCGAGCGAACCGCCGCCGCCGCACTACTGATCCGAATCCTATGAGCGATACCCTCCGCGACCAGCTGCTGGGCCTGGGCTTCAAGCCTGCGCCCAAGCCCGAGCGCAAGAATGATGGCCCCCGCCGTGATGGCCGCCCGCAGGGCAAGGGTGGCAACGGCAATGGAAAGCCGCAGGGCGCTGGCAAGGGCGAGCACAAGCCCGGTGAGCGTCGCGGGCATGGCCACGGTGGCCCGGGCAGGCCCGGCCAGTCGCGTGGCCCGGGCCAGCAGGGCCCGCGCAAGCCGCGCAGCGCCGAAGAGATGGATCTGGCCAAGGCCTATGCCATCCGTGCGCAGCGTGAGAAGGAAGAGCGCATCGAGACCGAGCGCCTGAAGCAGGAAGAAGCACGCGTGCGCCGCGAGGCGAAGGCCAAGCTGGAAGAACTGCTGAAGGACAAGGGCCTGAACTCCGAGGCGGCTGATATCGCTCGCCACTTCCCGTATGGCGGCAAGATCAAGCGCATCTACGTGACCGCCGAACAGCTGACCGCGCTCAATGCCGGTGAGCTGGGCGTGGTCCAGCTCAATGGCCGTTACCTGCTGGTGACCGCCGAAGTGCTGGCACAGTCCGAAGCGGTGTTTGCCGCATCGGTGGCACTGAAGGTCGACCCGAACGCGCCGGCCGAGGAAGATCCCTACGCGGACCCGCAGTACCAGGTACCGGACGACCTGGTCTGGTAACTGCACCTGCTGCACGATGAAAACGCCGGGCATTGCCCGGCGTTTTCGTTACGGGACGCGCGCAGTGCTGTGGCGTGCACGGATCAACGGCAGGCTCAGCGCGAAGAAGCACAGCAGTGCGCCGACCAGAGCGAATCCGCTACCGGCGAGGAAGGCCGTGCGTCCCTCGTCGATCTTCCACAGTTGGCCGGCGATGAGCGCGCCCAGCACGCCGCCGACACCGGACGAGAAACCGTACAGCAGGCCCTGGCCATGGCCATTGAGGCGTCCGGGGAAGTAGATCGCCAGCATCTGCATCGCCGCGGCGAAGAACGCGGCAAAGCCCAGCGCGTGCGCGGTCTGCGCCAGCAGCATCACCGGCAGGTTTTCCGGGAACAGTGCGGTCACGGCCCAGCGCAGGCAGGAACTGACCAGCGCGATCAGCAGCATCCAGCTGGCGTCATAGCGGCGGAAGAAGCGGCCGATGGTGAAGAACACGCCCACTTCGAACACCACGCCGATGGTCCAGAGCAGGCCGAGCGTGGATGTGCGATAGCCGTGGTGGTCCATGTAGACCGAGAAGAAGGTGTAGTACGGGCCGAACGAGAGCTGCTCCATGAAAGCGGCCAGGAAGAACGCCAGCACCGGCGGGCGGCGCACGATCTGCCAGAAGCCGCTGGCATCGCCGCCGGTCCTGCCGATGTCGCGTGCGTAGTGGTTGCTGAAGGCCGAGGCGACCAGCAGGACGAACAGCGGCAGCATCATCCAGGGCAGCAGCCCGGCGCGGCCGGCGGTGCCGTCACCTTCGATCAGCCAGCCGAACAGGGTGACGATGGCGATGAAGCCAAGCGAACCCCAGACCCGGATCAGGCCGTAGCGATGGCTGTCGCTGCCGAGATGGGTGAGGGTGATCGACTCGAACTGCGGCATCACCGCGTTGTAGAAGAAGCAGAACACGATCATCGCCGGATACATCCATGGCTGCGGCAGAGGCAGCAGGAATGCGGCGAAGCTGATCAGGGTCAGTACGCAGCCGATGCGCAACAGTCGGATCGGCCGCGGTGAGGTGGCTGCCAGCGAGGTCCAGGCGCTGGGTGCAACCACGCGTGTGGCATACCACAGCCCCATCATCACGCTGATGGCGGTCACGCTCATGCCGCGCGCGGTCAAAAACAGGCTCCAGTACGGAGTGAACGCACCGAGTGCCGCGTAGTAGAAGAGATAGAAGCTGGAGAGGCGGGCAGCAGGAACATTCATCGCGGCATGATGAAGCAAAAAAGGGACGGAGGGGATCAAGTCATTTGTGCCACAAGCGACTTGATCCCCTCCGTCCCCATTCTGTGTCATTCGGGATCGTAGTCGAGGTTGGAGGCCAGCCAGCGCTCGGCCTGGGCGCGCTCCACGCCCTTGCGCCGGGCGTAGTCGGTGACCTGCTCGCGGCTGAGGCGCCCGACCACGAAGTACTGGCTTTGCGGATGGCTGAAGTAGTAGCCCGATACCGCGGCGGTCGGAAGCATCGCAAAGCTCTCGGTCAGTTCCATGCCGGCGTTGGCCTCGGCCCGCAGCAGATCGAACAGGCGCCGCTTCTCGCTGTGCTCGGGGCACGCCGGATAGCCGGGAGCGGGGCGGATGCCACGGTACTGCTCATCGATCAGGGCGTCGTTGTCCAGCGTCTCGGCCTGGTCATAACCCCAGAATTCCGTGCGTACACGCTGATGCAGGCGCTCGGCCAGGGCTTCGGCGAAGCGGTCGGCCAGGGCCTTCAGCAGGATCGCGTTGTAGTCGTCATGCTCGGCTTCGAAGCGCGCCACGTGGGCATCGATGCCGATACCGGCGGTGACCGCGAACGCGCCGATCCAGTCCTGCCTGCCGCTGTCGGCCGGCGCGATGAAGTCGGCCAGGCAGAAATCCGGGCGCTCGGCCGGCTTGTCCACCTGCTGGCGCAGGAAGTGCAGGGTGGTCTCGCCCTGTGGGTGCTGCACGCGCACGTCGTCGCCGACGCTGTTGGCCGGCCACAGGCCGAACACGGCCTTGGCGGTCAGCCACTTCTCGCCGACGATGCGGTCGAGCATCGCGCGGGCATCGCGGTACAGCTCGCTGGCCTGGCTGCCGACGATCTCGTCGGTGAGGATTGCCGGGAACTTGCCGGCAAGCTCCCAGGCCTGGAAGAACGGCGTCCAGTCGATGTACTCGACCAGCTCGGCCAGCGGATAGTCATCGAAGACGTGCAGGCCCGGCTGCTTCGGTGCGGGCGGCGTGTAGTTCCCCCAGTCGCCCTGGAACTTCTGCCCGCGTGCATGTTCCAGCGACACCAGGCGCTTGGCATCGCCACGATTGCGGTGCCGTGCCCGGATCTCGGCATAGTCGGCCTCGTTGGCGGCAACGAAGGCTTCGCGCAGGTCGCGCGAGATCAGCGACTGGGCCACGCCGACCGCGCGCGAGGCGTCCTTCACCCACACCGTAGGCGCTTTGTAGTGCGGGTCGATCTTCAACGCGGTGTGCGCGCGCGAGGTGGTGGCGCCGCCGATCAGCAGCGGCAGATTGAAACCCTGGCGCTCCATCTCGCGGGCGACGTGGCTCATCTCCTCCAGCGAGGGAGTGATCAGACCGGACAGGCCGATCAGGTCGGCGTTGTGCTCGCGCGCGGCATCGAGGATCTTCTGCGCCGGCACCATCACGCCAAGGTCGACCACCTCGAAGTTGTTGCAGGCCAGGACCACGCCGACGATGTTCTTGCCGATGTCATGCACATCGCCCTTCACCGTGGCCATGATGATCTTGCCGTTGCTCTTGGCAGTGTCGCCGCTGCGCGCCTTCTCCGCCTCGATGTACGGCAGCAGGTAGGCCACGGCCTTCTTCATCACACGCGCGGATTTCACCACCTGCGGCAGGAACATCTTGCCTGCGCCGAACAGGTCACCGACGATGTTCATGCCGTCCATCAGCGGGCCTTCGATCACGTCCAGCGGGCGGCTGGAGGCCTGTCGAGCCAGTTCGGTGTCTTCTTCCACGAAGGCATCCAGGCCGTGTACCAGCGCATGCGCCAGGCGCTGCGCCACCGGCTTGTCGCGCCATGCCAGGTCTTCGGTCTTCGCCGCGCCCTTCCTGCCCTTGTAGCGCTCGGCGATCTCCAGCAGGCGTTCGGTGGCATCGCTGCGGCGGTTGAGGATCACATCCTCCACGCGCTCACGCAGCTCCGGCTCCAGCTCATCGTAGATCGGCATGGCACCGGCATTGACGATACCCATGTCCATGCCGGCGGCGATGGCGTGGTACAGGAACACCGAATGGATGGCCTGGCGCACCGTTTCGTTGCCGCGGAACGAGAACGAGACGTTGGAGACACCACCGGAGACGTGGCAGTGCGGCAGCGTCTGCTTGATGATGCGGGTGGCTTCGATGAAGTCCACCGCATAGTTGTCATGTTCTTCGATGCCGGTGGCGACGGCGAAGATGTTCGGGTCGAAGATGATGTCCTGCGGCGGGAAGCCGATCTCGTCGACCAGGATGCGGTAGGCGCGGGTACAGATCTCGACCTTGCGCGCACACGTATCGGCCTGCCCGCTTTCATCGAAGGCCATGACCACCGCGGCGGCGCCATAGCGCAGGACCTTGCGCGCGTGTTCGCGGAAAAGCGCCTCGCCTTCCTTCAGCGAGATCGAGTTGACCACGCTCTTGCCCTGCAGGCACTTCAGGCCGGCCTCGATCACGCTCCACTTGGAGGAGTCGACCATCACCGGGATGCGGGCGATGTCCGGCTCGGACATGATCAGGTTGAGGTAGCGGGTCATCGCCGCTTCCGAATCGATCAGGCCCTCGTCCATGTTGACGTCGAGGATCTGCGCGCCGCTCGCCACCTGCTGGCGGGCCACGTCCACGGCTTCTTCGTAGCGGCCTTCCTTGATCAGCTTGCGGAACTGCGCGCTGCCGGTCACGTTGGTGCGTTCGCCGACGTTGACGAACAGCAGGTCCGGGGTGATGACCAGGGGTTCCAGGCCGGACAGGCGGGTAGGGCGGACAGGCGTCATGGCAGGCGTCGGCTCAGCAGCAATAGGGCGGGAAGTGCGGAACGGTGGCGGCGACATTCATGCGGCCTGCTCCCGGGTGCCGGGCAGTGCGCGCGGCGGCAGCCCGGCCACAGCCGCGGCAATGGCGCGGATATGGTCGGGCGTGGAGCCGCAGCAGCCGCCGACCAGGTTCAGCAGGCCATCTTCGGCGAAGCCTCGCAGGGTGCTGGCCATGTCCTCCGGCGTCTCGTCGTACTCGCCGAAGGCATTGGGCAGACCGGCATTGGGGTGTGCGCTGACGTAGCAGTCGGCGACCTGCGCAAGGGTTTCCACGTGCGGTCGCATCGCATCGGCGCCCAGCGCGCAGTTCAGCCCGATCGACAGCGGCCGAGCATGCGCCAGCGAGGCATGGAAGGCTTCCGCAGTCTGCCCGGACAGGGTGCGACCGGAAGCGTCGGTGATGGTGCCGGAGATCATCACCGGCAACCGCGCGCCGCGCGCATCGAACGCTTCCTCCAGCGCATACAGCGCGGCCTTGGCGTTGAGCGTGTCGAAGATGGTCTCGACCATGATGGTGTCGGCGCCGCCGTCGATCAGGCCCTCGATGGCTTCGCGGTAGGTGTCGCGCAGTTCGTCGAAGCTGGTGTTGCGGAAGCCCGGATCGTTCACGTCCGGGCTGATCGAGGCGGTGCGGCTGGTCGGGCCGATCACCCCGATCACGAAGCGCGGCTTCCCCGGGGTGGTTGCGGCCACGGCGTCACAACAGGTGCGCGCGACCGCAGCGCCGGCCTTGTTCAACTCGTACACCAGGTGTTCGAGGTGGTAGTCGGCCTGGCTGACCGAAGTGGCGTTGAAGGTGTTGGTCTCGACCAGGTCCGCGCCCGCTTCCAGGTAGGCGGTGTGAATGTCTGCGACGATCTGCGGCCGGGTCAGCAGCAGCAGATCGTTGTTGCCCTTCAGGTCATGGCCTTCCGGCGTGCCGTGGTCGCAGCCGGGGCCATGGCTGTGATCGTAACCGCCGGCGAAGCGTTCGCCACGGTAATCGTCTTCCTGCAGTCCGTGGCGCTGGATCATCGTGCCCATCGCACCGTCGATGATCAGGATCCGCTCGCGCAGGGCGTCGAGCAGGGCGTTGGCACGCTCAGGATGCAACCAGGGCAGGGCAGGCATGGCGTTCTCGGGCTCAGGGTTTGTGGGCGATCAGCGAAATCACTTCGAAGTGCGGCGGACGCTTCTCGCGGGTGACCGTCTCCAGGCTGGATACCTGCAGGCCGGCCTTGTCGACGAACCTGCGCAGCTCCTTGTCGCTGAAGCCGAGGTTGACGTGGCCGTAGGCCTCCACCGCGGCCTTGTGTTCGTGGCGGGCCAGGCTGCACAGCAGCAGGCGCCCGCCCGGGCGCAGCACGCGCGCGCCTTCGGTCACCGCCTGCGCCGGCTTGCTGGCGTAGGTCAGCGCGTGCATCAGCACTACCAGATCGAAACTGTTGTCCTTGAAGGGCAGCGCATGCATGTCGCCCTCGCGCACTTCCACGTTGGGCAGACGGCGCAGGCGCTCGCTGGCGGCGGCGACCACGCGCGCGCTGGTGTCGATGCAGATGTAGCGCTTGGCATGCGGGGCCACCAGTTCGGCCAGCACGCCGTCACCAGAGGCGATGTCCAGCACGTCGCCGGTCTCCAGCAGCGGCAGCGCGGTGCGGGCGAGGGCTTCCCAGGTGCGCCCCGGGGAGTAGTGGCGTTCCATGTCGCCGGCCACGCTGTCGGCCCAGTTCTGGTCGGAGGCGCGGTGGGCCAGCACGGCAGCGACGCGTTCAGCGTCCTGGCGCAGCAGCGGATCATCGCTTCCGTTGCTCAAGGCATGCCACAATGCACGCTGCGCCGGGTCCAGCTGGGCCTCGTCGAAGCGGTAATAGGCCGATACGCCCGCACGGCGGTCGCGGACCAGGCCGGCTTCCTTCAGGCGCGCCAGGTGGGTGGACACGCGTGGCTGTGCCAGCCGGGTGATCGCCGACAGTTCGGCCACGGTCAGTTCCTCCTGCTCCAGCAGCGCCAGCAGGCGCACGCGGGTCGCATCGGCGAACACCTTCAGGCGGGTCGACCAGTCTTCAAGATCCATAAATATCTACCTATCGCGATATAGAGATATATTCGCTGAAAGGGCCCGTCGCGGTCAAGTCGCCAGCGTACGGAAACAGCCGGGCCCCGGTACAATCGGGACACCTGGGCGCGCCGTATGTAGCCCATAACTTCATGTACCCGGGAGGGTGTTGTGGATTTCAGCTTTACCGAAGAGCAGTTGATGCTGCAGGACGTTGCGCGGCGCATCGCGCAGGAGAAGATCGCCCCGAGCGCGGAGCACCATGACCGTACCGGCGAGTTCCCGCTCGACAACATCCGCCTGCTGGGCGAGAACGGCCTGATGGGCATCGAAGTGCCGACCGAATACGGTGGCGCGGGCATGGACCCGGTTGCGTACGTGCTGGCGATGGTGGAGGTCGCCGCCGCCGACGCAGCCCATTCGACCATCATGTCGGTCAACAACTCGCTGTTCTGCAACGGCATCCTCACCCACGGTACCGAGCAGCAGAAGCAGACCTACGTGCGTGCCATCGCCGAGGGCGAGGCCATCGGCGCGTTCGCGCTGACCGAGCCGCAGTCCGGCTCCGATGCCACCGCCATGCGCTGCCGCGCGGTGAAGCAGGCCGACGGCACCTTCGTCATCAACGGCAAGAAGAGCTGGATCACCTCCGGCCCGGTGGCCAGGTACATCGTGCTGTTCGCGATGAGCGAGCCGGACAAGGGCGCGCGCGGCATCACCGCCTTCCTCATCGATACCGACAAGGCGGGCTTCGGTCGCGGCAAGACCGAGCCGAAGCTGGGCATCCGCGCTTCGGCCACCTGCGAGATCGAGTTCAACGATTACGTGGCGCAGGCCGAAGATGTGCTGGGCCAGGAAGGCGAGGGCTTCAAGATCGCCATGAGCGTGCTCGATGCTGGCCGCATCGGCATCGCCTCGCAGGCCATCGGCATCGCCCGAGCCGCCTATGAGGCGACCCTGGAATACGTGAAGGAGCGCAAGGCGTTCGGCGCGGCCATCGGCACCTTCCAGATGACCCAGGCCAAGATCGCCGACATGAAGTGCAAGCTGGACGCAGCGCTGCTGCTGACCCTGCGTGCCGCGTGGGTGAAGGGCCAGGGCAAGCGTTTCAGCACCGAAGCAGCGGTGGCCAAACTGACCGCTTCGGAAGCAGCGATGTGGATCACCCACCAGGCGGTGCAGATCCACGGCGGCATGGGGTACTCGAAGGAGATGCCGCTGGAGCGTTACTTCCGTGATGCCAAGATCACCGAGATCTACGAGGGCACCTCGGAGATCCAGCGCCTGGTGATCGCGCGCAACGAGACCGGGTTGCGCTGATGGACGCGACGGGGCGGCGATTGCCGCCCCGTTTCCTTTGTGCGATCAACGTGGCAATCGGCAAACGATATCCGTTCCGTTCCATTCACAGACGATCTGCAGCGACTCAGGTGGAGCACCGGGGAACATGTTCACCCCATAGAGGCGACCGGAGTCGATCCATCGATCCAGATCGTCCCGGCTGTTGAAGTTGTAGGTGCCGGCGAAGTGTTGGGCCAGGCCGGGGCTGGTTGCCGCGCCGTCGGGAATCATGTTGCCATTGGCGTCCTTGCTCTGGCCTTGCACGTATCTGGCGGTGTCCACTGACGAAGAGACGATGGCCAGCGTGGTCTTCGAGCCATCGCGCCAGGTGATCCTGTAGATTGCACCGTCGATTCCGAGGGCCTTGCTGACGAAGCTCAGGCCGATCGAGGACAGGAATGTCGCCATGCTGTTCCAGGCCCTCGACGATGTCGTGGCGCCTGTGAATGCCTTGCCCATGGCGCTCTCCAGCCTGAATCGCTCGGTTGCCATCTGCACGACATCGTAGGCGTTGAGGTTCTTGTGCTCTTCCGGGAAGCCTATGCCGTTGGCGTATTGCGGGTCATCAGGATGAACCTCGTACTGGACTCCTCTTCCGGCCCACTGCCGCGGCGCGAACTGTACGGTTGGCACGTTGTTGTCGAGCATCCCCATGATCCGATTGAAGGATGCGTTGATTGGCCCGGGAATCTGCGCCCTGGTGGCGCGATACCGACGTAGCTCGCGATCGTATTCCACATCGAAGCCATGGAGCCGGCGCTGCTGGAAGTCGACGACGATGGTGGGCCCCGTGCCCGAGTAAAGCGCCAGTGCGCGTGGATCGCGACAGTTGTCGCAGACGAGGACGCCTGCCGCATGTGCGTCCTGGACGCTGCTGGCCGCGAAGAGCGCGCCAAGCAGAAGGGCGGGGCGGCTGAAGCGTCGTAGTGGTGCTCTTTCCATGAACTGTCTCCTGGGCGGCATCGGATCGATTGCCGTGGAGGCATCTGGATAGCAACGATCCTGGCGTGCCGCACTTCTGCGCGCCCAGGAATCCAAAGCGGGGGCCTTATGCGAAACCGGTAGACGCCTTGAGCGCCTCGTTGTCGGCGCAGCAATGGAAGGGACTTTTCAGTACAGGCCGTATGCGACCGGTCTCCGGGCAGGCGACATGCCAACGATCCATTGGCATTCCCGCTCCTTGGTCGCAGAATGCTCCACCGTTCATGGACGCCACCACATGCTCATCTATCGAGGCGCAGGGCTGCTGACCCTGCTCACACCGATCGCTGCCGTGCTGCTCATCCTCATCCTGTTCCCGGATCCAGCGGTGGGTCGCGGCAATACTTCACTCAGCCAGGTCCTGCTGGCGTTCGGCCTTGGCTCAGCAATCAACACGGTGCTGGGTTTCGTGCTCAATCGAAAGCCGCGTGCACCTGGGCAGCATGCTCCGCATCACTTCTTCTTCCTGCCGATGCAATGGCCTGCGCTGGCGATTGTGGCGGCATGCGTGGTGATTGCAGTGTTGCGCTGAGACGCTGCCCGGACAGCGCCCACCAAGGTTGGCGACTACTGGGTATGCGTCGCTCCGGTAGATGCCGACCTGGGGCGGCATGGGTCCAGAAGCGGCAACAAAAAAGGCCCCGGATCGCACCGGGGCCTTTCTCGTTTCAGTTCACCGCTGGATCAACGATCCGGACGGTGTGCTGCATCCGCGTCGCGCTGGCGTTCCATGAACTCCTTGGACGGTTCATCCAGCTTGTCGCCCAGCATGCGGCGCACGACCACGAAGAACACCGGGATCATCAACAGGCCGAGCAGGGTGGCGAACAGCATGCCGCCGATCACGCCGGTACCGATGGCGTGGCGGGAATTGGCGCCCGCGCCGGTGGAGATCGCCATCGGGATCACGCCCATGATGAACGCGAACGAGGTCATCAGGATCGGGCGGAAACGCAGGCGGGCTGCTTCGATGGTGGCATCGCGCAGGTTCTTGCCGGCGGCGCGCTGCTCCACCGCGAACTCCACGATCAGGATCGCGTTCTTCGCCGCCAGGCCGATCACGGTGATCAGGCCGATCTTGAAGAACAGATCGTTGGGCAGGCCGCGCAGCATCGACAGGCCGAGGGCACCGAGCACACCCAGCGGCACCACCAGCAGCACTGCCACCGGGATCGACCAGCTCTCATACAGCGCGGCCAGGCACAGGAACACCACTACGATCGACAGCACCAGCAGCAGCGTCGCCGCGTTGCCAGCCAGGATTTCCTGGTAGGACATGCCCGACCAGTCGTAGCCGAAGCCGGCCGGCAGGTCGTCGTTGACGATGCTCTCCATGGTCTGCATCGCCTCGCCCGAGCTGGTACCCGGGGCCTGCGAGCCGACGATGTTGATCGCCGAGTAGCCGTTGTAGCGGCTCAGCGACGGCGGTGCCGACACCCATTCGGACTTGACCACCGTGTTCAGCGGGATCATCGAATTGGTGCCATCGGCGTTCTTGGTCAGGCTGGAGGGGCTGTAGAAGCTCTTCAGCGACTCCTGGCCGGTGCGATACGGACCATCGGCCTGCATGGTCACGCGCTTGATGCGGCCTTCGTAGAAGAAGTCGTTGACGTACACCGGGGCCAGCATCAGCTGGATGGTGCTGTACACGTCCGACACCGACATGCCCATCGACTGCGCCTGCACGCGGTCTACATGCAGCTGCAGCTGCGGCGCGTTTTCCAGGCCGTTCGGGCGCACGCCGACCAGGTGGTCCGGCTTCTGCGCGGCCTGGCCGAGCAGGATGTTGCGGGCCTGCGTCAGCTGCTCGTAACCGGCACCGCTGCGGTCCTGCAGCCACATGTCGAAGCCGCCGAACTGGCCAAGGCCCTGCACGGTGGGCAGGTTGACCACGAAGATCTGCGCTTCCTTGATGCCGTAGAACGCGCCGTTCATGTTCTGGATGAACTCGGGCGCGGTGAACTTGCGTTCCTCCCACGGCTTCAGGCGGATGAAGCCCATGCCGACGTTCTCGCCGGAACCGACGAAGCTGAAGCCGGCCACCTGCAGCATGCCTTCATAGCCATCCTGCTTTTCCAGGATGCCACGCATCTGCGCGAACACTTCGTTGGTCTGGCCCTTGGTCGAGCCCGGCGGCAGCTGCACGATCGCCAGCGCATAGCCCTGGTCTTCTTCCGGCAGGAAGCTGCCCGGCATGCGGGTGAACAGGAAGCCGCACAGTGCGGTGAGCACCACGAACAGGATCATCCAGCGCGGCGCATGGCGCACCGCCGAGGTGATGTGGCCGACATAGGTGTGGCTGATCTTGTCGTAGTACTTGTTGAAGGTGCGGTAGACGATGTTCGGATTGTCGTTGTGCGTCGGCTTGAGGAAGGTCGCGCACAGCGCCGGGGTGAAGCCCAGCGCCAGGAACGCCGAGAACGCCATCGAAATGGCGATGGTCAGGGCGAACTGCTTGTAGATCTCACCGGCGGCGCCGCCCTGCAGGGCGGACGGGATGAACACCGCAGCCAGCACGACGGTGATCGCCACCACCGCGCCGGTGATCTGGGTCATCGCCTTCTGCGTGGCCGGCTTCGGCGCCAGGCCTTCCTCGGTCATGATGCGTTCGACGTTCTCGATCACCACGATCGCGTCATCGACCACGATGCCGATCGCCAGCACCATCGCGAACAGGGTCAGCTGGTTGATCGTGAAGCCGATCATCCACATGCCCAGGAAGGTACCGAGCAGCGCCACCGGGATGACCAGGGTCGGGATCAGCGTGGCGCGGAAGTTCTGCAGGAAGATCAGCATCACCAGGAACACCAGGAACACTGCTTCAAACAGCGTCTTGACCACTTCCTGGATCGAGATCTTGACGAAGGTGGTGCTGTCGTACGGCGAGAACCAGGTCACGCCGGACGGGAAGCTGGGTTGCAGCTCGTCCATCTTGGCGCGCACCGCCTCGGCCACGTTCAGGGCGTTGGCGCCCGGCAGCAGCTGGATGGCGAAGGCACCGGTCGGCTTGCCGTTGTACTGGGTGTCGAAACCGTAGTTGTTGGCACCGAAGGCAACGCGGGCGATGTCCTTCAACAGCACCCGCGAGCCGTCAGCGTTGGCGCGCAGGATGATGTTCTCGAACTCCTGCGGCGAACTGAAGCGGCCTTCGGCCGAGACCGTGGCGGTGAAGTGCTGGCCTTCCGGCGACGGATCCGAGCCAAGCGCACCGGCGGCGAACTGCACGTTCTGCGCGCGCACCGCAGCCAGCACCTGGCTGGCCGACAGGCCATAACCCTGCATCTTTTCCGGGTTCAGCCAGATGTTCATGGCGTACTCGGAACCGAACTGCTGGGTGCTGCCGACGCCGGGGATACGCGAGACCTGGTCGAGCACGCGCGAACCAACGATGTCGTTCAGCGCATCACGGTTGATGGTCGGGGTATCGGACTGCAGCGCCACCACCATCAGGAAGCCGGCGTTGGCCTTGGCCACCACCACGCCCTGCTGGGTCACTTCCGAAGGCAGTCGGGGCGTGGCCAGCGAGACCTTGTTCTGCACCTGCACCTGGGCGATGTCCGGATCGGTACCCGTCTCGAAGGTCAGGGTGATCTGCGCACGGCCGTTGGACGACGAGGAAGAGCTGAAGTACAGCAGGTGATCGATACCGGTCAGCTGCTGCTCGATCACCTGGGTGACCGATTTTTCCGTGGTGTCGGCACTGGCGCCCGGGTAGGTGGCCGAGACGGTGACCTGCGGTGGGGCGATGTTGGGATAGGACTCCACGCCCAGGTTGAGGATCGCGATCACGCCGCTGAGCGAGATCAGGATCGCCACCACCCAGGCGAAGACTGGATGTTCGATGAAAAATTTAGGCATGACGGAAGGTTCCCGTTACTGCTTGTTCGAATCGGTGGCGGCCGGCTTGGCCGCATCGGCCTGCTCGGGCTTGGCCGCGTCGGCCGGTGCCTTGCCAGCAGCCGGTGCGGTGCCCGGCGCAGCGGCGCCGCCTGCGGCCGGCTTGCCGTTGGCGTCCTGCCCCGGGGTCCACGGCTTGGCCACCGCCGGTGCACCTTCCTTGACCTTCTGCACGCCGGCCACGATCACCTTGTCGCCGGCGGCCAGGCCGTCGCTGACCAGCCAGTTGCCGTTCTGCGCGCCATCGGTCTTCACGTTCTTGCGCGCGACCTTGCCGTCGGCGCCGACCACCATCACGTAGCCGCCGGTGGTGTCGCGCAGCAGGGCCTGCTGCGGTACCAGGAAGGCATTGTTGCGTTCGCCCAGGTTGGCCTGGAAGCTGACGAAGGCGCCCGGCAGCAGGATCTGCTGCGGGTTCGGCAGCAACGCACGCAACGACACCGCACCGGTGGCCGGGTCGACCGTGGTCGAGGAGAAGTCCAGGGTGCCCGGCTCGCTGTAGGTGCTGCCATCGGCCAGCTTGACGTTCACCGTGGCCTTGCCGTCGCCCGACAGCGCCAGCGCGCCCTTGGCCTGTTGCGCGCGCAGCTGGGTCAGCTCGTCCACGCTCAGCGAGAAGTTCACGTACAGCGGGTCGAGCTGGTCGACGGTGGTCAGCAGGGTCACATCGCCCTGGCCAACCAGCGCGCCTTCGGTGACCTGCTGCTTGTTGGCCACGCCGCTGATCGGTGCGGTTACTTCGGTGTAGCCCAGGCTGATGCGCGAGGAAGTCACCGCCGCTTCGGCCTGCTTGACCGCCGCCAGCGCGGTACGCTCGGCCGATTCAGCGTTGTCCAGGTCGGACTTGGAGACGAACTGCTGCGGCGCCAGCGAACGTGCACGGTCGGCGGCCACCTTGGCGTTGGCGTAGGTCGCGCGGGCCGAGGCCAGCTGTGCTTCGGAGGCGTTGAGCGAGGCACGCAGCGGCGCTGGGTCGATCAGGAACAGGGTCTGGCCCTGCTTGACCTGCGAGCCTTCCTGGTAGACGCGCTTGAGCAGCACGCCCGGCACGCGCGCACGCACGTCGGCGCTGCGGAACGGCGACAGGCGACCGACCAGCTCGCGCTGCAGCGGCAGGGTCTGCGGCTTGGCGTCGATCACGCCCACCTCCGGCGGCGGGGGCGTCTGCTGTTCCGGCTTCTTGCAGGCAGCCAGCGCGACAGCAACGGCGCACGTCAAGGCAAGGGTGCGGAGTGGGGCGGTCATCAGGAGGAACTCCGGGGTTGGTTTGAAGACGGGGCCGGCGACGGCTGAGGCGCGAAGGCACGCAGGAAGCTGTCGACGGAGAACTCTGCCCAGCGCCGACGCAGCCGCGCGTCATCACGATGGGGGGTATGGAAACGCTGTTTGTCGAAATCCTGACCGGCAATCATGCTCAGCAGCAGTTCGGCCATGAAGTGCGGGTCGTCATGCCGGAGCTGGCCACGCATGCAAACGGTTTCAATCCATTCAGCAAGATGAAGCGTCAGTGCGCCGGCTCCGTGCCGGTACAGCGTACGCGCCTCTTCGGGAAACTGGGCCGCGTCGGCGGCGATCAGCCGGCAAGCCTGGCCCACGTGCGGTTGGTTGAAGTGCTCCAGGAAGTCGGTGGCGAACTGGAGCAGGCTGGCACGCAGGTCGTCAGTGCGGAGTGCACGAACCATGGCGCCGGTAGCGTGGCCGACGTGGCGCTGCATCACCCGGCGCAGCAGTTCCTGCTTGCTGCCGTAGCGCGAGTACAGGGTCTGCTTGGAGCAGCCGGCGTGCTGGGCCACCGCCTCCATGCTCATCTGCATGCCCTGCTGGGCCAGCAGTTCGCGTACGGCGTCGAACACACGCTCATCGCGTGCATCGAGGGCAACGGGGAGGTAGGCCGGGTTCACGCGGTGGACTATACCGTCCAGTTCAGGATTGTGGAATCGCGTCGGCGTCGCCGCGTGTGTCTTCCGGTAACACGTTTTGCCGATCCTGTCGGCAGTGCTGAAACAGGCGCCAGCACCATACCGGTGCGAACTGAATAGGCGTTTGAACCGCAGCAAACCCGAATCTGCTTATTCCGTCCTGCAGCAAGGCCTTTTCGCGCGGTAGGGCTACAATTTCATTTTCCCAACTGAGCAAGCGCATCGCTCTGCCATGAAACCGCAAAAAACCGCAGCCAAGACCGTGAAGAACAAGACGAAACCAGCAGAGTCGGAGGTCGCAGTGACCGCTGGTTTCTCCCTGGAGCCGGTGTACACGGCCTTGCGCAAGCGCTACCCCGCGGCCGCACAGGCCGAAGCAGTGGCCTTTGCCACTGACTTCTACAAGCGCATGGAATCGGACGAGTTCCCGCACCACAGCGCTGAAGAGTGGGCCGCTCTCGCGGCTGAGACGCTGGAATTCGCGCGTGCCCGCAAGGCCGGCAAGGCCAACGTCCGCGTGTTCAATCCGACCGCGAAGGCCAACGGTTGGGAATCGCCGCACACCGTGCTGCAGATCGTCAACGATGACATGCCGTTCCTCGTCGATACGGTCACCATGTCGCTGGCCGAGCAGGGCGTGGGCGTCCACGTGCTGGGCCACCCGGTGCTGCGCTTCACCCGCGACAAGGCCGGCAAGCTGGTCAAGGTCGGCGAGGGTGATGCCGAGTCGGTGATGCTGCTGGAGATCGACCGCCAGCCGGCCGAAGCGATGGCCGCCATCGAACAGGCCATCAACAAGGCGCTGGACGAAGTGCGCGCGATCGTGCGCGACTGGCAGCCGATGAAGGACAAGGCACTGGCACTGGCCGACGACCTGGGCAAGCGCCAGCTGCCGGTCGACGATGCATCGCGCAAGGAAGCACAGGAGTTCCTGCGCTGGGCCGCCGACAACCACTTCACCTTCTTCGGCTACCGCGAGTACCGCGTCGAGAAGCAGGGCAAGGAAGACGTACTGGCGCCGCTGAACGACACCGGCCTGGGCCTGATGCGCGGCAAGGACAAGTCCGCGGCCCGCCCGGTCAAGACCCTGGCCGCGCAGGGCCTGAACGCCACGTCCGGCCTGAAGGACGCGCTGATCCTGACCAAGACCAATGCCCGTTCGCGCGTGCACCGCGCCGGCTACATGGACTACATCGGCGTGCTGGAATTCGACGCCAAGGGCAAGATCATCGGCGAGCAGCGCTTCCTTGGCCTGTTCACCTCCAGCGCCTACAACCGTCGCCCGTGGGAGATCCCGCTGGTGCGCCAGCGCCACGAGCACGTGATGAAGCAGTCCGGCCTGGCCCCGGCCAGCCACAGTGGCAAGGCCCTGCGCCACATCCTGGAAACGCTGCCGCGCGAAGAACTGTTCCAGTCCAGCGAGGACGAACTGTTCCGCACCGCGATGGGCGTGCTGGGCCTGCAGGAACGCGTGCGCAGCCGCCTGTTCCTGCGCCGCGACAAGTACAGCCGTTTCATTTCCGCGCTGGTCTACCTGCCGCGCGAGCGCTTCAACACCGACGTGCGCCTGCGCATCGAGGCGATGCTGAAGGACGCGCTGCACGGTGAGTACGTGGATAGCTCGGTGGTGCTGGGCGAATCGCCGCTGGCCCAGGTGCACCTGATCGTGCGCCCGAAGCCGGGTGAAATGCTCGACGTTGATACCGCCGAACTGGAGCAGAAGCTGGCCCAGGTGCTGCGCAACTGGCAGGACGACCTGCGCGAAGCGCTGGTGGCCCGCCACGGCGAGACCGAAGGCCTGCGCATCGCCGCCCGTATCGGCAGGGCCCTGCCGGCCGGTTACATCGAAGACAACAGCACGGCTGTTGCGGCCAACGATGTCAGCCAGCTTGATGCCCTGACCGGCCCGGACGACCTGCGCCTGAGCCTGCAGGCCGTGCCGCGCGAAAGCGGCGATGGCCTGCGCCTGAAGCTGTATCGCCAGCTGGACGACATCCCGCTGTCGGACGCGCTGCCGATGATGGAAAACATGGGCCTGCGCGTGATCGCCGAGCGTCCGTACCGCCTGTCGGTCGACAACGCCCCGGTGTACGTGCAGGACTTCGAGGTCGAATCGACCGCCGGCGCGATCGATGCCGCCAGCGTCGATGAAGCCTTCGGCGAGACCTTTGCCCGCGTCTGGCACGGCGATGCCGAGAACGACGGCTTCAACCGCCTGGTGCTGGCTGCCGGCCTGCACTGGCGCCAGGTCGCCATGCTGCGTGGCTACTGCAAGTACCTGCTGCAGACCGGCGTGCCGTTCTCGCAGGCCTACGTGGAAGGCACCTTCGCGCGCTACCCGCTGCTGGCCCGACTGCTGGTCGAGCTGTTCGAAGCGCGCTTCGATCCGGCTACCGGCCACGAGAGCAAGGACGACATCGCCGCCGGCCAGGCCCAGCTGAAGGCCCACTTCGATGTGCTGGCTGCTGGCGACGACGCCACCCTGAAGGTGCTCAAGACCGTGGTCGACGCCCGCAAGGGTGACCGCGACGCGCAGATGCAGGCCGCGCGCGATGCGCTGCTGAAGCTGATGGACCGTGTGTCCAGCCTGGACGAGGACCGCATCCTGCGCTCGTTCATGGGCGTGATCGACGCGACCCTGCGCACCAGCTACTACCAGACCGATGCCAACGGCCAGCACGGCCATGTCATCAGCTTCAAGTTTGATTCGGCGCTGGTGCCGGACCTGCCGAAGCCGCGCCCGTACCGCGAGATCTTCGTCTACGGCCCGCGCGTGGAAGGTACCCACCTGCGCTTCGGCGCGGTCGCCCGTGGTGGCCTGCGCTGGTCGGATCGTCGCGAAGACTTCCGTACCGAAGTGCTGGGCCTGGTCAAGGCTCAGATGGTCAAGAACACCGTGATCGTGCCGGTCGGCGCGAAGGGCGGCTTCTTCGCCAAGACCCCGCCGGTGAACGGCGACCGCGACGCGATCTTCGCCAACGGCGTGGCCTGCTACAAGCTGTTCATCCAGGGCCTGCTGGACATCACCGACAACATCGTCAACAACAAGATCGTGCCGCCGGTGGATGTCGTGCGCCACGACATGGACGATCCGTACCTGGTGGTGGCCGCCGACAAGGGCACCGCGACCTTCTCCGACATCGCCAACGGCCTGGCCATCGCGCACGGCTTCTGGATGGGCGATGCGTTCGCCTCCGGTGGTTCGGTTGGCTATGACCACAAGGGCATGGGCATCACCGCACGCGGTGCGTGGGAATCGGTCAAGCGCCACTTCCGTGCGCTGGGCCGTGACAGCCAGACCCAGGACTTCACTGCGGTCGGCGTCGGCGACATGTCCGGCGACGTGTTCGGCAACGGCATGCTGCTGTCGCGCCACATCCGCCTGGTCGCTGCCTTCGACCACCGCCACATCTTCCTGGACCCGAACCCGGATGCGGCCACCACGTTCGTCGAACGTGAGCGCCTGTTCACCGTGCCGCGTTCGAGCTGGGCGGACTACGACGCCAAGCTGATCAGCAAGGGCGGCGGCGTGTACCCTCGCAGCCTGAAGTCGATCGAGATCACCCCGCAGGTGCGTGAAGCGCTGGGCCTGGATGACAACGTCAAGGCGCTGTCGCCGAACGATCTGATGAGCGCGATCCTGAAGGCACCGGTCGACCTGCTGTGGAACGGCGGCATCGGTACCTACGTGAAGGCTGCCAGCGAGCAGCACAGCGATGTCGGCGACCGCGCCAACAACGCCCTGCGCGTGAACGGTGGCGAGCTGCGCTGCAAGGTGGTGGGCGAGGGCGGCAACCTGGGCATGACCCAGCTGGGCCGCATCGAAGCCGCCCAGGCCGGCGTGCTGCTCAACACCGACTTCATCGACAACTCGGCCGGTGTGGACACCTCCGACCACGAAGTCAACATCAAGATCCTGCTCAACGATGTGGTGCGGGCCAAGAAGCTGACCGTCGAGCAGCGCAACAAGCTGCTGGCCTCGATGACCGATGAAGTCGCCGAGCTGGTGCTCAATGACAACTACCGCCAGAACCAGGCGCTGAGCCTGATGGAGCGGATGGCGGTCAAGCGCCTGGGTTCCAAGCAGCACTTCATCCGTACCCTGGAACAGCAGGGCCTGCTGGATCGCCAGATCGAGTTCCTGCCGTCCGACGCCGAGCTGTCCCAGCGCAAGGCACGCGGCCAGGGCCTGACCCGCCCGGAACTGTCGGTGCTGCTGTCCTACTCGAAGCTGGTGGCGTTCGCCCAGCTGCTGGAATCGGACATCCCGGAAGATCCGTACCTGTCCAAGGAACTGCAGCGTTACTTCCCGACCCCGCTGCAGAAGAAGTACGCCGACGCGATGGAGCGTCACCGCCTGAAGCGCGAAATCATCGCCACGGCCGTGACCAACCAGACCATCAACCGCATGGGCGCCACCTTCCTGATGCGCATGCAGGAAGACACCGGCCGTTCCATCGCCGAAGTCGCCAAGGCCTACACCATCAGCCGCGAAACGCTGGATGCGCGCGCGCTGTGGGCGCAGATCGATGCACTCGACGGCAAGGTGCCGGAGTCGGTGCAGATCGACGCACTGGAAGTGATCTGGAAGCTGCAGCGTTCGTTCGTGCGTTGGCTGCTGTCGCGCCCGGGCGCGATGCCGGGCATCACCGAAGCGGTCAACCGCTACCAGGGTCCGTTCAACGACATCCGCGTTGCCTCGGGTGTGCTGCCGGATTCGCAGCGTCCGACCTACGAAGCCCTGGTGGCCGAGTGGAAGGAAAAGGGCCTGCCGTCCGCGCTGGCGCAGCAGCTGGCCGAACTGCACTTCTTGGAGCCGGCGTTCGACATCATCGAACTGGCCCGCACCCGCAAGCTGAAGCCGGTGGACGTGTCCAAGGTCCACTTCCGCCTGGGCGATGCCCTGCAGCTGCCGTGGCTGTTCGAGCAGGTCGATGCGCTGGAGGTCAACGGTCGTTGGCACGCCGTGGCACGTGGCGTGCTGCGTGACGAGCTGGCCGCCAACCACCGCAACCTGGCCGGCCAGGTGCTGGGCACCAAGGGCAGCAGCGCGGAAGCCAAGGTCGCAGCCTGGATGGGCCGTGACGACAACAGCCTGCGCTTCACCCTGGCGATGCTGGCCGAACTGGCCGAGCAGAAGACCCTGGACTACCCGACCGTTTCGGTCGCGGTGCAGCGCCTGGGCCAGCTGGCGGCACACGGCGCGTAAGTGAAGTAGTGCCAGGCCATGCCTGGCATGCGTGAACCGGAACGGCCCCGCGAAAGCGGGGCCGTTCTGCATTGCACGGTAGTGCCGGGCGCTGGCCGGCAGCCGCATGAACCGCAACCGGGTGCAGCTGCCGGCCAGCGGCCGGCACTACCGGGTATGCTCTTGCAGGCACACCCACCCGGATCCACCGATGAGCGACACCCCCCGCATCGCTTTCCTGGCCAGCACCGCCGAGCCCGCGCAGATGGCCCGCGCGGCGATGATCTCGCGTTATGGCGATCACGCGCCGGAGCAGGCCGACGTGCTGTGCCCGCTGGGGGGCGACGGCTTCATGCTGCAGACCCTGCATCGGCATGGGCACCTGGGCAAGCCGGTGTTCGGCATGAAGCTGGGCACGGTCGGCTTCCTGATGAACCAGTACCGTGGAGACGACGACGTGCAGGCCCGCATCGCACGCGCAGAACCGGCCAACCTGCGCCCGCTGGAAATGGTGGCGCTGACCGAGTCCGGCACCAGTACCGGCTCGCTGGCCTACAACGACGTTTCGCTCCTGCGCCAGACCCGGCAGGCCGCGCATATCGGCATCGATCTGAACGGCCAGGAGCGCGTGGCCGAACTGATCGGCGACGGCGTGCTGGTGGCCACCCCGGCCGGCAGCACCGCCTACAACTATTCCGCGCATGGTCCGGTGCTGCCGCTGGGCTCGCACACCATCGCGCTGACGCCGTTGGCCCCGTACCGGCCGCGGCGCTGGCGCGGCGCGATCCTGAAGGCTGATACCGAAGTGCGCTTCCGCGTGCTCGATCCGTACAAGCGCCCGGTCAGCGTGACTGCCGATTCGCACGAGACCCGCGACGTGGTCGAGGTGACCATCCGTGAGTCGAAGGACCGCCGCGTGACCCTGCTGTTCGACCCGGAGCACAACCTGGAAGACCGGATCCTGAGCGAACAGTTCGTTTTTTGAGGACAATGGGCAGCCGGCCGTGCCGACCGCTTGAAGGACCCCCACCGATGGGCGACAACTCCCCCCGTTTGCTGACCGTCGCGGTGACCTCGCGCGCGCTGTTCGACCTCGAGGAAAGCCACGCGCTGTTCGAGAGCGATGGCGTGGCGGCCTATGCCGAATTCCAGCGCCAGCACGAGGACGATATCCTCGGCCCCGGCGTGGCCTTCCCGGTGGTGCGCAAGCTGCTGGCTTTGAACCAGGGGGCCAGCCCGGAGAATCCTCGCGTCGAGGTGATCCTGCTGTCGCGCAACTCGGCCGATACCGGCCTGCGCATCTTCAATTCGATCCAGCACTACGGCCTGGGCATCATCCGCGCAACGTTCACCGCCGGCGAGCCGACCTGGCCGTACGTGAAGCCGTTCGGCACCGACCTGTTCCTGTCGGCCAACCCGGAATCGGTGCGCAGCGCGCTGCGCCACGGCATCGCCGCGGCGACCATTCTGCCCAAGCCGCCTGGCGAAACCGCCGCCGCGGCGGCCGACCAGATCGATACCGGTCGCCCGGCCGGCCAGTTGCGCATCGCCTTCGACGGTGACGCAGTGATCTTCGGTGACGAGAGCGAGCGCATCTCACGCGAGCAGGGCGTGGAGGCGTTTGGCCGGCACGAGCGTGAACGGGCCCGCGAACCCCTCAGCGGCGGCCCATTCCGCGGTTTCCTGTCGGCCCTGCATACGCTGCAGGAAGTGTTCCCGGCCGGCGAGAGCGCGCCGATCCGCACTGCGCTGGTGACCGCACGCTCGGCACCGGCGCATGAGCGCGTAATCCGCACCCTGCGCGAGTGGGGAGTGCGCCTGGACGAAGCGCTGTTCCTCGGCGGCCGCCACAAGGGGCCGTTCCTGCAGGCGTTCGGTGCCGACATCTTCTTCGATGATTCGCAGCACAACATCGACAGTGCGCGCGAACACGTGGCCGCCGGCCACGTACCGCACGGTGTCGCCAACGAGGGGTGAGACCATGCCGGGTGGGTGCCAACCGTTGGTTGGCACTGCCATGCATCGACGCCCACCAAGGTGGGCATCTACCAGAGCGCTGTACCGCGGTAGTCGCCAACCTTGGTTGGCGCCGTCCTGGATCCATGCCCACCAAGGTGGGCACCTACCGAAAGCAGCACCGTCGAAGGGCATGACCCGTCACGGGGTGCCCGACATCCCCAACTGCAGATCCACCACCTTCCAGCGCAGGCCCTGCGGTTCCAGCACCACTTTCATCGGCGGCTGGTCGGGGCCGCGATCGACGTCGATCACGAAGCGGTCCAGCGCTTCGAAGTGATGCTCGGCGTTCTTCAATGGCCGTGCCGGCTCGGTCGCGCCGAAGGCATCACCGCCCTGCAGTTCATTGCGGCCGCGCTTCCACAGCACGTGGCCCTGCAGCATTGCGCCGATCCCGGTCGGGGTCACCATGGTTTCCACCGCTGCACCGCCGAGCTGGTCGCCAAGGCCGTAGAGCAGGGCGCCGAACGGGCTGGCCGCTACATCCGGGCCGGCCTGGCGTACCAGATAGTCGTTGAGCTGGGCGCGCAGGCTGCTGCGCACGCGAGGGAAATCGACATAGCGTTCCAGTCGCGCCGTGTCGCGTTCTTCGATGGCCTTGGACAGGCCATGCACGGCCATGTACGGGCCGCCGAACCACCACGCAGCCAAGGCCAGGACCAGCAGCACGGCCAGTGCAGTGAGCTTCTTCATGCTGTCCAGACTGCCGCAAGTGAGGCAGCCAGTGGTGAACGGCAGGTGATGCGGCTCAGAACTCCAGGTCCAGCGCCGCGCACAGGTAGTCAACGAACGGGCCGAGCCCAGCCAGGTCCTTGCCCAGCGTGGACAGCAGGCGCGGGCCGGTCATGGTGGCATCGTCCAGCGAGCGCCACATCACCCAGTTGCGGTGCTTGAGGTCGTCGATGAACTCGAAGTCGGCCGGGAAGCCACGCGGGGGCCGCACCAGCTTTTCGCTCTCCTCGAAATCGAAGCGTTTGCGCAGGGCCGGTGCATGCGCGGCGGCCTTCCAGCTGCCCGGATTGTCGAGGATGAAGTGGCGTACGCGGCGCTGGGTTTCCGGTTCCGGATGCCACAGGCCAGCGCCGACGAAACTCTCGCCCGGCTGCAGGTGCACGTAGAACGAGGGCGCGGCCACTTCGCGGCGGCGCTCATGGAACAGGCGTGCACCCTGCCAGGTCTTGTACGGCGACTTGTCGTTGGAAAAACGCGCGTCACGATGGATGCGGAACAGCGAACCACCGACGCCACGGGTATCGGCGCGGAAGTGCTCGCTGACCTCGGCCAGCGCCGGCTGCAGGTCGCCCAGCAGGCGCAGGAACGGCTGCCGCACGTGGTCTTCGTACTGCTGGCGGTGATCGTTGAACCAGGCCTTGTCGTTGTGCCGCGCAAGGCTGCGCAGGAACTTGAAGCTGGCGTCCGAGAAATAAGTGCTCACAGCGTCTCCTGCAGGTGCTGGCCCCAGTCGCGCAGCGATTGCAGCAGGGCCTGGCGCCGGGTGTCATCGGGCGCTTCGGCGGCCAGTGCATCCAGCTGCTGCTGGTACTGGGGCAGGTTGAGTTCGCCCAGGCCGCCGTCTCCGAGCAGGCGCTGGCGGCGGTAATCCTGCCAGCGCTGGCGTTCAGGCGGCGCGAGGCTGTCGGGATGATTGCGCGCGCGGTAGCGGAACAGCAGCTCCGGCAGGCGCGGGTCGCGGAAGCGACCTTCCAGCGCGGCCAGCTGCTCGGGCGCAGTGGTGCGTGCAAGCGCAAGCAGCGGCTTGTCACCGTTGCCGAGGAAGCCGTCGTACAGCGAGGCATCGACGTCGGCCACGGTGGCGGCGCGGGGCTGGTTGTAGACCTGCCGGGCCTTCTCGGCCAGCTGCGGGGCGAACGCGCGCAAGCGCTCCACCTTGGCTTCGATCGCAGCCACATCCAGGCCGAGGCGCGCGTGATCATCGGCGCGCAGGTGGTTCCAGGCGATCAGCGCCGGCACCTTGTTCAGATGCACTTCCTTCAGAGGTACCCGTGCCGCGCCTTCGGGCAGCTCGCTGGCGCGCATGTACAGGCGCTGTGCGATCACCTCGGCCGGCAGTTCCAGCAGGTCGTCGATCTCGCCTTCCAGGTCGAATACGATCACCCGGTTGTTGATGGTCGGGTGCACGGCCAACGGCAGCACCGGTGCCGCGCACAGGCGGCTGGCCGGGTAGCGCATGGAAATGTGCAGCACCGGCTTCATCGCGGCCACGTCCAGCAGGCCGCCGACGAAACGCTTGTCGCGCAGCTTCAGGGCGTAGTCCCACAGGCGTGGTTGCGACTGCTTGAACAGCCGCGCCATGCCGATGGTGGCGCGCACGTCGGACAGTGCTTCGTGTGCATCGCCTTCGCGCACGTGGTTGGCCTCGGCCAAGTGCTCAAGTTTGAATGAGGTGGCGCCATCCTCGCGCAGCGGCCACTGGATGCCGTCCGGGCGCATCGCGCGCATCAGCCGCAGCATGTCCAGCAGGTCCCAGCGCGAATTGCCGTTGCGCCACTCGCGTTCGTACGGGTCGTGGAAGTTGCGGAACAGCCCGTAGCGGACGAACTCATCGTCGAAGCGCAGCGTGTTGTAGCCCAGCGCGCAGGTGCCGGGGCGCGACAGCTGCTCGTTGATGCGGTCGAAGGCCTCGGCCTCGCTGATGCCCTCGGCCAGTGCCTGCTGCGGGGTGATGCCGGTAACCAGGGTGGCCATCGGCGAGGGCAGCAGGTCATCGGCCGGGCGCACGAAGAAGCTGACCGGGGTGTCGATTTCGTTGAGATCGGCGTCGGTGCGGATGGCGGCGAACTGCGAGATGCGCGTGCGCCGCGGGTCCTGGCCGAAGGTTTCCAGATCGTAGAACAGGAAGCTGTCAGCCATCAGTGCGCGCCCTCCAGGACCGGCAGCTGCGCATGAATCTGCGCTTCCAGCGCGGCCCAGTCGATGTTGTCCAGTGAATCATGGCCGGTGGTGGCGGCCACCAGCATGTCGCGTTGCAGTTCGGTGCGGCGCAGCGCCTCGGCGTACGGCGTGTGCAGGAAGGTGACCATGGTGTAGTGCGGCACGAAGCGGGTCGGCCAGCGCCGCTGCAGTTCCTGTTCCAGTTCGCGCTGCAGCAGGAATGCAGGGTCGGCGACGCGGTCGCGCATTTCCAGGTAGTTCTCGAGCGCCATCTGCTGGATGGCACGTGCATTCGGCTTGCGCTCGGCTTCGAACGCGGCGAACGCACCTTCCAGATCATCGGCCTCCATCAGGTGGCGGGCCAGCGCAACGCAGTCCTCGAACGCGCAGTTCATGCCCTGGCCGTGGAACGGCACCATCGCATGCGCGGCGTCGCCGATCAGCACGGCACGGCCCTGCTGGTGCCAGCGATCGAGCGTCAGCGTGCCAAGCAGGCCCGGCGGGTGCTGTTCCCAGTCTGCGCGCAGGTTCGGGATCAGCGGCAGGGTGTCGGCGAACTCGCGCGCGAACAGCGCCTCGGCCTGCGCGCCGGTATTGATCGTGGCGAAGCTGGGATCGCCCTGGTTGGGCAGGAACAAAGTGACGGTGAAGGTGCCTTCGTGATTGGGCAGGGCGATGCACATGTAATGGCCGCGCGGCCAGATATGCAGCGCGTTGCGCTCGATGCGGAAGCTGCCATCGTCGGCCGGCGGAATTTCCAGCTCCTTGTAGGAGTGATCGAGGAACGCGATTTCCTCGCCCAGCGGCGCCCGCCGGTTCATCGCCGCGCGCAGGGCCGAGCCTGCACCATCGGCACCGATCAGGGTGTCGAATCGGATGTCATGCGGGCTGTCGTCGCGGTCGTCGATGAAGCGTGCGTAGCCGGCATCGAAATCGACGGTGTGCAGGCGGCGGTGGAAGTGTACGGTCGCGCCAGCCTGTTCGGCCAGTTCCAGCAGCGTGGTGTTGAGGTCGCTGCGATGGATCGACCAGATCACTTCGCTGTCGTCGCGGCCATAGCGCTGCAGCTGCGGTTCGCCTTCGCGCGGATGCACCATGCGTCCGCGCATCATCACCGCGCGCGCCATGACCTCGTCTTCCACACCGGCCTGGCGCAGCGCATTGCGCCCACGCTCGGCCAGCGCCAGGTTGATCGAGCGGCCGCTCTCGTAGTCGGCCACGCGTGGATCGCCACGGCGTTCGTACAGGGTGATGCGCCAGCCCTGGCGTGACAGCAGGATGGCCAGCAGCGACCCGGCGAGGCCGGCACCGATAATGCTCAACGAGCGGGAAGCATGTGCGATCAACGAACTGTCCAGCAGTAGGGGAGGGACCGGCTCAGAGGCCGGCCCAGGCTTCCACTTCCTCGACGAAGTGGTGCACGTCCAGATAGCGGTTGTAGAGCGGGGTGGGCGAGATGCGGATCACGTCCGGCTCGCGCCAGTCGCCGAGCACGCCGATGCCGCGCAGGTGCTCGAACAGCGCACGGCCGCGCTCGCGCCCACCGATCACGCGCAATGACAGCTGGCAGCCGCGGCGCTGCGGCTCGGCCGGGGTGATGATGTCGAGCACGCCGGACAGGCGTGCACGTACAAGCGCTTCGAGCATGCCGGTCAACGCCAGCGACTTGCTGCGCAGTGCCTCCATGCCGGCGCGCTCGAACAGGTCCAGCGACGCGCGCAGCGGCGCCAGGCCGAGGATCGGCGGATTGCTGAGCTGCCAGCCTTCGGCACCGATGGCGGGGGTGAACTGCGGTGCCATCTGGAAGCGGGTGGCTTCCTCATGGCCCCACCAGCCGGCAAAGCGCGGCAGCGTGGTGTCGCGGTGATGGCGCTCGTGCACGAACGCGCCGGCCACCGCACCCGGGCCGCTGTTGAGGTATTTGTAGTGGCACCACACGGCGAAATCGGGTGCGACGTCATGCAGGCGCAGCGGCAGGTTGCCGACCGAGTGCGCCAGGTCGAAGCCGATGCGCGCGCCCTGCAGGCGGGCAGCACGGGTGATTGCATCGAGGTCGAAGGCCTGGCCGGTGCGGTACTGCACGCCGGGCCACAGCACCAGTGCAAGGCGCGGACCGTGTTCGGCGATGGCGCGCTCGATCGCGGTGAGCGAGATCGTTCCGTTGGCTTCGTCCGGTTGCACTTCCACCAGGCACTCGGCGGGGTCGAACCCGTGGAAACGGATCTGCGCTTCGACCGCGTGTCGGTCGGTCGGGAACGCACCGGCTTCCATCAGGATCACCGGACGCTGCGCGGTCGGTCGGTAGAAGCTGACCATCATCAGGTGCAGGTTCACGCTCAGCGTGTTCATCGCCACCACTTCGCTGGGCAGTGCACCGACCACGCGGGCCAGCTGCGCGCTCACCAGGCGGTGGTAGGACAGCCACTGCGTCGGGCCGGTGAAGTGGCCTTCCACCGCCAGCTCGCCCCATTGCTTCATCACTTCCTGCACCGCGGCCTGGGCGCCACGCGGCTGCAGGCCCAGCGAGTTGCCGACGAAGTAGGTCTGCTCGCCACCGCCATGGCGCGGAATCAGGAATTCGTTACGCAGCGGGCGCAGCGGATCGGCGGCGTCCAGGGCAATGGCGTGGGTGCGGCTGAGCAGGTCGGACATGGTCGGGCAACAGGCTGCAACGGGACCGCCAGTGTAGCGCCTGGGGCATGGCCCGGTAGACGCGGCCACGCTTCGAGCGCCGCGTTTTCTGGTAGTGGCCCACCTTGGTTGGCGCGCGTGGATCCATGCGCCCACCAAAGTGGGCGCCTACCGGTGTGGGCGTCAGCCCGCCGCCGGCACCGGCAGCGGATCCACGTGCCCGCACTGGCTGCAGGTACGCAGCTCCAGGCTGGCGTGATAGCGCGCGAACACCTTGGGCAGGTCGGTCTCGATGTTCTGCAGCGGGAAGAACTCTTCGTGCAGCTTGTGGTTGCAGCGTTCGCAATGCCAGATCACGCCGTCCTTCTCGTGCGGCAGGCGCTTGCGCTCGACCACCAGGCCGATGCCGCCGGGCGGGCGCCGCGGCGAGTGCGGCACCCTGGCCGGCAACAGGAAGATCTCGCCGGCGCGGATCGGAATGTCGCGCACCGCGCCGTCCTCCTGCACCTTCAGCACCATCTCGCCCTCGAGCTGGTAGAACCACTCCGGGCCTTCGTCGTAGTGATAGTCGGTGCGCGAATTCGGCCCGCCCACGACCATCACGATGAAGTCGCCGTTGTCGATCATCTTGTTGCCCACCGGCGGCTTCAGCAGGTGGCGGTTTTCTTCGATCCAGGCGTGCAGGTTGATCGGCGAGGCGAGCATGGTCGTGGTCCGTAGTGAGGTCAGTCGCGCCGGCCCTGGCGGGGCACGTAGGACAGTGCCTTTTCATAGGCTGGCTTCAGCTCTTCCGGTCCACCGACATCGATGCCCATTTCGCTGACCCGGCCGTTCTTCAGGCTGTAGACCCAGCCGTGCACCATCAGCTTCTGCCCGCGCGCCCAGGCGTCCTCGACGATGGTCGAACGGCACAGGTTGGCGACCTGCTCGATCACGTTCAGTTCGCACAGGCGGGCATGCTTCAGCTCGTCATCCTCGATCGCATCGAGGATGCCCTGGTGCTTCTGCACCACGTCGCCGACATGCCGCAGCCAGTTGTCGGCCAGGCCGACGCGGGTATTGTGCAGGCAGGCGTGCACGCCGCCGCAGCCGTAGTGGCCGACGATCAGGATGTGCTTCACCTTCAACTGGTCCACCGCGTACTGCACCACGCTCAGGCAGTTCAGGTCGGTGTGCGCGACCACGTTGGCGACGTTGCGGTGCACGAACACTTCACCCGGGGCCATGCCGATGATCTGGTTGGCCGGCACCCGCGAGTCGGAGCAGCCGATCCACAGGTATTCCGGATGCTGCTGCTTGGACAGCTGCTGGAAGAACTCAGGGTCTTCCTTGGCGATGCGGTCGGCCCAGTCGCGGTTGTTCTGCAGCAGGCGGTGGATGTCTTTCATGTGCGGTATCCCTGGCGTCGGGTGGGGGCAAGGCGCGGCCGTTCTGGTCGCGCCGTCGCGGGAAGCTGGGGTGATCAGCCGCTGGAGGCGGACTGTTCACGGTGCCAGCGCATCCACTGCGCCAGCTCATGGGAGGACGGGGAGGCGAGCGCTTCCAGTGCGGCGATCACGGCCTGCTGGTTGGCGTCGGGATGGTTCTGGCTGAGTTTCAGCTTCAGCTGCACGTGTTCCACCTGGAAGCGGAAGCCGACGATGGCGCGCAGCTCCGGGCCGTGTTCGGCGCGCGCGGCATCGAACCGCCAGGCCTGGCCGACGCTGGCTTCGAAGCGGTCGCTGATCGCGCCGACCAGTTCGGCCAGCGCATCAGCGTCGTCGAAGGTCTGCAGCTGGCCACGCAGCTCGGCAGCGGCGTAGTTCCAGGTGGGTACCCGCGCGGCGGGCTCCTTGTCCGGATACCAGCTGGCCGAGACGTAGCCGTGTGGGCCATCGACCAGTACCTTGGCCGCGCCGCTGTGGCGCGACTGCGGGTTGGCGCGGGCCCAGTGGCCGCGCAGTTCGATCTGGTCGCCGTCACGCCGGTACAGCACCGGCATCCGGGTCAGCTCCGGCAGGCCATCGCTGCCGGGGGTGAGCACGGTGACGAACGGGTCGCGCGCCAGCAGGCGGTCCAGCCAGAGCAGGTCGGTCTCGGCGAAGGCGCGCGGGGTGAACATGCAGGGGTCAGGCGCGCCCGCCCAGCGACTGGATCATGCGGCCACGCAGACCCTCGTCGCTGTCGGCCTGCGGCGGCTGCACTTCGTGCAGGCTGAAGCCGCGCACCAGTGCGTCCTCCTCGTCCAGGCCGTCGTACTCGACGAACTCGGCGTCGAACAACTGCGAACGGGCGGTGTCTTCGCTGTCGTAGCTCAGCGTGTTGCCATCGCTGTCGAGCACTTCGGCGGTGCCGGCCGGGCGAACGCGCAGGCGCGCCCAGATCAGGGTGTTGCCGAGGCTGGCCAGCCACCAGCTGTCGCGCGAGGCGGTGATGTCGTTCATGAGCGTATTACCAGAGCGAGGCCAGCCAGAGCAGGGCGGCCATGCCCAGTCCGGCCAGCAGGGTCAGCAGCGATACCCAGGCCGGTGTCGCCAGCCCGGACAGCGAGCGGTCCGGTTGCTGCCGATAGTCGCGGCGCAGCAGCCAGGCCAGGGCATCGGGCTTGAGGAAGGCGCCGCTGCCGAAGCGCGCGGCGAGCGCCGGATGGCGGTCGCGCACGTGCACCAGGGTCAGCGGCCAGAAGATCACGAAGGCACTGAACCCGGCCACTGCAACGCCGACGAAACAGAGGGCGAAGAACAGGGTCATGGGGGCAGTACCTCCGTGGTCGTATGGGGCTTAGAAGTCCGCGCTGCCCGGGGCGCGCGGGTAGGGGATCGCATCGCGGATGTTGGACAGCCCGCAGACGTACACCACCAGGCGCTCGAAGCCCAGGCCGAAGCCGGCGTGCGGCACCGAGCCATAGCGGCGGAAATCGCGGTACCAGCTGTAGTGTTCGCGATCCAGGCCGAACTGGGCCATGCGCGCGTCCAGCACGTCCAGGCGCTCTTCGCGCTGGCTGCCGCCGATGATCTCGCCGATGCCCGGGGCCAGCACGTCCATCGCGGCAACGGTCTTGCCGTCGTCGTTCAGGCGCATGTAGAAGGCCTTGATGTGCTCCGGATAGTTGGTCACCACCACCGGGCGGCCGACGTGTTCCTCGGTCAGCCAGCGCTCGTGCTCGGTCTGCAGGTCCAGGCCCCATTCGACCGGGAAGTCGAACTTCCTGCCGGACTTCTGCAGCAGGCTGACCGCGTCGGTGTAGTCGATGCGCTCGAACGGTGCGTTGATGAAGTCTTCCAGCTTGGTGATCGCGTTCTTGTCCACGCGCTCGGCGATGAAGGCCAGGTCGTCGCTGCGCTCGTTCAGCACCGCACGGAACAGGTACTTCAGGAACTCTTCGGCCAGGCGTGCGTCTTCGGCCAGGTCGGCGAAGGCGATTTCCGGCTCGATCATCCAGAACTCCGCCAGGTGGCGGGTGGTGTGGCTGTTCTCGGCGCGGAAGGTCGGGCCGAAGGTGTAGACCTTGCTCAGCGCCAGGCAGTAGGCCTCGACGTTCAGTTGGCCGGACACGGTCAGGAAGGTTTCCTTGCCGAAGAAGTCGCGGCTGAAATCGATCGCGCCCTTCTCATCGCGCGGCAGGTTCACCATGTCCAGGGTGGACACGCGGAACATCTGGCCGGCGCCTTCGGCGTCGGAGGTGGTGATGATCGGGGTGCTGATCCAGTTGAAGCCGTTCTCGTGGAAGAAACGGTGCACGGCCTGGGCCAGGCAGTTGCGGATGCGGGTGACCGCGCCGAACAGGTTGGTGCGCGGGCGCAGGTGCGCCACTTCGCGCAGGAACTCCGGCGACATCGGCTTGGGCTGGATCGGGTAGGTGAGCGGGTCTTCGACCCAGCCGACCACTTCCACTGCACTGGCCTGGATCTCGAACGACTGGCCCTTGCCCTGCGACTTCACCAGGGTGCCGGTGGCGATGACCGAGCAGCCGCTGGTCAGGCGCTTGATCTCGTCGAAGTTGGCCAGGCTGTCGCCGGCCACGACCTGGATCGGGGCGAAGCAGGAGCCGTCGCTCACATTCACGAAGGCCAGATTCGCTGAACCGCGCACCGTGCGCACCCATCCGCGTACCGTGACTTCGCCGCCTTCCGGGATCTTCCCGGCAAGCGCATGTTCAACGCTGACCACCGTCATGACTTGAATCCTCTGCTGATCGACTCGATCTGTGAACACGGGAGTTTACCGGTTGCAGCGTTCTGCTTGCGAGGCATTTTTCGCGGCGACGGCTCCTTATAATGTCCCCGTACCTCTGGAGTAGCCCCATGGCCGTCAGCCTGACCCCCATTGCCTTCGAGCGCGTGCAGCGCTTTGTCGCCCAGACCCCCGGTGCGCTGGGCCTGCGTTTCGGCGTGACCAAGACCGGTTGCTCCGGCTGGGGCCACATCACCGACCTGGCACGCGACGAGCGCGAGGGCGATACCGTGTTCGAGCAGGATGGCGTGAAGATCTATGTCGACGCCAAGAGCCTGGCGCTGGTGGACGGTACCGTGATCGACTTCGGCAAGCACGGCCTGAGCGAGACCTTCACGTTCAGCAACCCCAATGCCACCGCCGAGTGTGGCTGCGGCGAGAGCTTCACCACCGACGCCGACAAGGCCTGACGGCCCGGCGCGTCCCGGTAGCTGCCGACCTTGGTCGGCACGCGGGGCTCGGCAGGGACCCCACGGATGGAACGACCGGCTTTTACCTATCACCCCAACGCCTACGCCCTCTCCTTCGAAGAGGTCGACGGAATCTGTGACTGCTGCGGCCAGCCGCGCACACTGCGCTACCGCGGGCCGTTCTACACCCGTCTGCGTCCGGATTACCTTTGCCCCTGGTGTATCGCCGACGGCAGGGCGGCGGCCAGCTACGAGGGTGAATTCACCGGCTGGAGTGATATCGAAGGGGTCTCGCCAGACCCGGCCGACCCGCCGCCGAGCATCGCTCGTGAGCTGCTGCTGGAGATCTGCGAGCGCACGCCGGGCTACCCGTCCTGGCAGCAATCGGTCTGGCTGAGCCATTGTGAACGGCCCTGCGCCTTCCTCGGTTTCGCCGGCAGCGACGATCTGCTGCCCATCCTCGACCAGGTCCGGCCCGATGTGGCGGCAGTCAATCCACGCGACACCGACTGGGTCTTGGCGCACCTGAGCCGGGACGGGATGATGGTCGGCTGCCTGTTCCAGTGCCTGGAATGCGGCCAGCATCGCCTTCACGTCGACCTGGGGTGAATCCAGGCGGATTCTTGGGCTGTGCGGGGCTCCGGTAGCGGCCAGCCTGGGTCGGCATGGGGGCTGCGCCCCCGGTTCAGGTTGCCTTGTGACCCGCCGGTTGCCCGGCACCCCCATCTGCGCCATAATGCGCGGCTTCCTGCCTCCCGGCGGGAATCCTTGCCCCACCGCGGTATCAACGGCGGGGGGCTGTCCGGCCGCAAGGCCACATCCGAAAGGTAGAAAAAAACATGAGTCGTCATTACGAAATCGTGTTCATGGTCCACCCGGACCAGAGCGAGCAGGTCCCGGCCATGATCGAGCGCTACAAGTCGCTGGTCGAGAACGGCAACGGCACCATCCACCGTCTGGAAGACTGGGGCCGCCGCCAGCTGGCGTACCCGATCCAGAACCTGGTGAAGGCCCACTACGTGCTGATGAACATCGAAGCCGACCAGGCCGTTCTGAACGAACTGACCGAGAGCTTCCGCTTCAACGACGCCGTGCTGCGCAACCTGGTCATCAAGCGTGACGAGGCTGACACCGAGCAGTCGCTGATCATGAAGAGCAAGGACGAGAAGGGTGACAAGCCGGAGCGCGGTGAGCGCCGTCGTCGTGACGACGAAGAAGGCGAGTCCAACAACACCGCTGACAACGAAGCCGGCGACGACGCCGCTTCCGCCGCCTAAGGAGCCTTCCCATGTCCAAGTTCTTCCGTCGCCGCAAGTTCTGCAAGTTCACTGCTGAAGGTGTGAAGGAGATCGACTACAAGGATCTCAACACCCTGCGCCAGTACCTGACCGAGAACGGCAAGATCGTGCCGAGCCGCGTCACCGGTACCAAGTCGAAGTACCAGCGCCAGCTGGCGACCGCCGTCAAGCGCGCTCGCTTCCTGGCCCTGATCCCGTACACCGACAACCACGACGTCTGATGCCAGCGGGGCGGCCCGGCGCCGCCCCCGCTGTGCCAGCTATTCGGACAGCCTTTGTTGCGGGGCATCGCCTCGCTAACGAATAACTTATCTGGAGCAATACCATGCAGCTGATCCTCCTGCAGAAAGTCACCAACCTCGGCAACCTGGGCGACCTGGTCGACGTGAAGCCGGGCTACGGCCGTAACTTCCTCGTGCCGCAGGGCAAGGCCGTGCCGGCCACCGAGAGCAACAAGGCCGAGTTCGAAGCCAAGCGCGCCGAATACGAAGCCAAGGCCCAGGCCATCCACGCTGACGCCGAAGGCCGCAAGGCCAAGCTGGAAGGCGCGAGCGTGACCATCGCCGCCAACGCTTCGACCGAAGGCAAGCTGTACGGCTCGGTTGGCCCGCGCGACATCGCCGAGGCCTTCACCGCCGCCGGCCTGCCGCTGGAAAAGAGCGAAGTCATCCTGGGCGAAGGCGCCTTCCGCAACATCGGCGAATACGACGTGCTGGTCCACCTGCACGCCGACGTCGAGACCACCGTCAAGGTCGTCGTCGTCGCCGAAGCCTGATCCCGCGCCGCAAGGCCTGGCATCACCGCAGAACGGGCGCCCGCAAGGGTGCCCGTTTTGTTTTGGGCGATCGTCGGATATGTGGAGTCGAGCCATGCTTGACTTGCCGTCCGTCCTGCACCACTGCTTGCTAGACAGCCTCACCCAGGAAGTAGCGTTCGAAATCTGCAAGCGCATTGGCAACGTCCATCCGTAGTTGATCGGGTTGCAGAAGTTCTCCTGCGCAACGTGCGCGTTCGATCATCATGTCGATACAGGTCGCCATGTCTGCTGATACAACAGGTACGAGGGCGTTCCTGTCGATGGTTTTCCAGGGCTGGCAGGCGTAGACCATATCCATGGTCAGCAGCTGCCTTTTGAGAAACAGCTTCAAGCGGTCTGGTCCATCCGGTTCGAATGTCCAGATCGTCCCGGAGATCCGAAGAACGATTCCGAATTTGGTGATGGATCGAAGATAGTTCCCCTTCACATGACGCTCGAAGCAGATGTTCAGTTGTCTCTGGAGCGGGGCAAAAAGGGCGCCTGACGGCGGATCGCCATACTGGCCGCTGATCTGTATCTGCATGGGCGGCTCTCAAGTGGTCTGGATGACGAATCGACCGCAGTCCGTCGAAGGTGAGGGAATGTTGCGATCAAGCAACAGATAGCCCATTCCGCCGACCAGGATTCCTCGATGCGTCGGTGCTGCCCGGTTCAATCGGGAAGCGTTGATCTGGAGGATGAATTCCCGTCCATCAGCGCAATCGTCCTGAAGCCAAGCGGGAATTCCGCCGATCTTGGCGATTCCGTTCTCGACGTCATCCGGGATGGAGGCTGTGGCAGTGGTGATCAGGCGTGGGTCAAAAGGGGGCGCTGCGCTGTCTGCGCCGGGTTCGTGGGGCGCGTAAGCGATGACGCGTCCGCCAGTCAGTAGAGCGGTTTCGATATAGGCATCATCAAGAACGTCATAAGGCGTGAAGATCGACACGCAGAGGTGAGCTCTGATTGCGATCTTCGGGATGTGCGTTTGAATGAAGGGAGCAGGTAGGCTCGCAAGATGAAGCATTGGCTTCCCCTTGGCGTCGCAAGGCCAAGGAGTATCGGCGGGCAGGTACGGATCGCCTCCAAGAAAGGCGCGATCCAGGGCCTGGCCAAGGTGTTCAAACTTCAGCTCCTGATGGGGAGGCTGGCTAGGGCTATTCATTGGTCAATGTTGCAGCCTTGATCGGTGGCTGGCTAGGCTGATCCTTGAAATGTACTTTAAAATCAAATATTTGGTTTCGGATTGAGGGGGCTTCACGGTCCTGAGGCGACATTCAAACGTGAAAGGGAGTGCGTGTATGGGCATTCTCGGCCGGTCATCCCGCCCGTGGAACATTCGCGCCGTTATACTCATTCCATTGTGTCACCCTTGGCTTCATTGAATTCTTTTGAAATCAATGGCTTGAGGTGCTGGCTGACCTGACATCCACAATGCGGACGCCCCCGGGGCGCCTGTTGGAACCCAATCACGCCATGCGTCTTTCCACGATCAAGCTCTCCGGCTTCAAGTCGTTCGTCGATCCGACCACCCTGCACCTGCCGACCAACATGACCGGCGTGGTGGGGCCCAATGGCTGCGGCAAGTCGAACATCATCGACGCCGTGCGCTGGGTCATGGGCGAGAGTTCGGCCAGCCGCCTGCGTGGCGACTCGCTGACCGACGTGATCTTCTCCGGGTCCAATGCCCGCAAGCCGGTGTCGCAGGCCACGGTCGAGCTGATCTTCGACAACTCCGACCACACGATTTCCGGTGAGTACGCCTCGTTCAACGAGATCTCGGTCAAGCGCACGGTCAGCCGCGACGGCACCAGCAACTATTACCTCAACGGCACCAAGTGCCGTCGCCGCGACATCACCGATCTGTTCCTCGGCACCGGTCTGGGCCCGCGCAGCTACTCGATCATCGAGCAGGGCATGATCAGCCAGATCATCGAGGCGCGCCCGGAAGACCTGCGCGTGTACCTGGAAGAGGCAGCCGGCATCTCCAAGTACAAGGAGCGCCGCAAGGAGACCGAGACCCGCATCCGCCACACCCGTGAGAACCTGGACCGGCTGGGTGACCTGCGCGACGAGATCAGCAAGCAGCTCGAACACCTCAAGCGCCAGGCCAAGCAGGCCGAGCAGTACCAGGCCCTGCAGGAAGAGCGCCGGATCAAGGATGCCGAGTGGAAGGCGCTGGAATTCCGTGGCCTCGATGGGCGCCTGTCGAAGCTGCGCGAAGGCCTCTCGCAGGAAGAGACCAAGCTGCAGCAGCTGATCGCCGATCAGCGCGACGCAGAGGCCCGCATCGAAACCTCGCGAGTGCGTCGCGAAGAGGCCGCCGATGCGCTCAACACCGCGCAGGCGGCGGTCTATCAGGTCGGCAGCACGCTGGCCCGCCTGGAGCAGCAGATCCAGCACCAGCGCGAGCTGTCGCAGCGCCTGCACAAGGCGCGCGACGAAACCCAGCAGGCCCTGGCCGAACTGGGGCAGCACATCAGTGGCGACGAGGCCAAGCTGAGGGTGCTGCGGGAGTCGGTAGAGGCCGCCACCCCGCAGCTGGAAGAACTGCAGGAAGAAAACGAGATAAAGCAGGAAAGCCTGCGCGAGGCTGAAGACCGGCTGGCCAGCTGGCAGCAGCGTTGGGAACAGCACACCTCGCAGAGTTCGGAAGCCTCGCGCGCCGGCGACGTCGAGCGCACGCGCGTGGACTACCTGGACAAGCAGATCCTCGATGCCGACCGGCGTCGTGAAGCCCTGGCCGCCGAGCGCGCCGGGCTGGACGTGGATGCGCTGGAAGAAGCCTTCGAGCAGCTGCACCTGCAGCACGACACGCAGAAGACCGCGCTGGATGAACTGAGCGAAGACGTCGAGCTGCGCAAGCAGGGCGTGGCGGCGGTGCAGGAACAGCAGCGCAATGGCCAGAACGAACTGGCCGAACTGCGCAAGCAGGCCAATGGCCTGCGCGGTCGCCTGGCTTCGCTGGAAACCCTGCAGCAGGCCGCGCTGGGCCAGGAGCAGGGTGCTGCCGTGGCCTGGCTGAAGGCGCGTGGGCTGGACTCGGCGGCGCGTGTCGGCGAACGCCTGGATGTCGATGCCGGTTGGGAAAACGCGGTGGAAAGCGCGCTCGGCCAGTTGATCGAAGGCGTGCTGGTCGATGACCCGGCCAGCTTGGTCGACGCGCTGGGCGAACTGGGCGAGGGCCACATTGCGCTGGTCGCCAACGATGGCGCGGACCTGAAGGTCGCGCCGACCTCGCTGGCTGCACGCGTGCGTGGCCCGGCAGCGATCCGGCGCCTGCTGGCGCACCTGCACGGTGCCAGGGATCTGTCCGAGGCCAAGGTGCTGCAGGCCAGCCTTCCGGAAGGCGATTCGATCATCACCCAGAGTGGCGAGCGCCTGGGCCAGGGCTGGCTGCGCGTATCGCGCTCCGGTGCCGCCGCGCAGGGCGCGCTGCTGCGCGAACGTGAGATCCAGGAACTGCGTGAGCAGATCGAGCAGCTGCAGGACCGCGAGGCCGAACTGGAAGAACAGCTGGCCGGCTTCCGAGAGCAGCTGCAGGCTGCCGAACAGCAGCGCGAAGACGCGCAGCGCGCGCTGTACCAGGCCCATCGTGCGGTGTCCGAACTGGCCGGCCAGCTGCAGGGCCAGCAGGGCAAGGTGGAGGCAGCGCGCACGCGCATCGATCGCATCGAAGGCGAGCTGAAGCAGCTGCAGGAAACCATTGAAGCCAACAACGAACAAGCGCGTGAAGCGCGCTCGCGGTTGGAGAACGCGGTCAGCAGCATGGGCGACCTGGAATCGACCCGGCAACGGCTGGAGGGCGAGCGCCGCCAGTTGACCGAGGCGCGCGACCTGGCTCGCGACGCCGCCCGTGCGGTACGCGAGCGCGCGCACTCGCTGGCCCTGACCCTGGAATCGCAGCGTGCGCAGCTGGCCTCGTTGAGCCAGGCGCTGGAGCGCATGGGCACCCAGCGCGGGCAGCTGGATTCGCGCCTGGGCGAGCTGCATTCGCAGCTGGACGAAGGGGATTCGCCGGTCGAAGCGCTGCAGGCCGAGCACCAGAATGCGCTGGAAGAGCGCGTGCGCGCTGATCGCGTGCTGACCGAGGCGCGAACGATGCTGGACGGCATCGACGCCGAGCTGCGCAACTACGAGCAGACCCGCCACCAGCGCGACGAACAGGCATTGGCCCAGCGTGAGCGTATTTCGCAGCGCAAGCTTGACCAGCAGGCGCTGGTGCTCAGCGCGGATACCCTGCAGGCGGCGGTGGAAAAGGCTGGTTTCGTGCTGCAGGACGTGCTCAATGCACTGCCCGAGGACGCCCGCCTGGGCGACTGGGAGCAGGCCGTGCACCAGATCGATGGCCGCATGCGCCGGCTGGAGCCGGTCAACCTGGCCGCGATCCACGAGTATGGCGAGGCCTCGCAGCGCTCGGACTACCTGGATTCGCAGCACGCCGACCTGACCACAGCGCTGGAAACCCTGGAAGATGCCATCCGCAAGATCGACCGCGAGACCCGCGGCCGCTTCAAGGACACTTTCGACCGTGTCAACGCCGGCGTGCAGGCGCTGTACCCGCGCCTGTTCGGTGGCGGCCACGCCTACCTGGAATTGACCGGTGAAGACCTGCTCGACACCGGCGTGACCATCATGGCGCGCCCACCGGGCAAGCGCGTGTCCAGCATCTCGCTGCTGTCCGGCGGCGAAAAGGCGATGACCGCAGTAGCGCTGGTGTTCGCCATCTTCCAGTTGAATCCGGCACCGTTCTGCCTGCTGGACGAGGTGGACGCACCGCTGGATGAAGCCAACGTCGGTCGCCTGGCCAACATGGTCAAGGAAATGAGCGAGAAGGTGCAGTTCCTGTTCGTCAGCCACAACAAGGCGACGATGGAGGCTGCGCACCAGCTGTCGGGCGTGACCATGCGCGAACCGGGTGTCAGCCGCCTGGTCAGCGTGGACCTGGAAGAAGCCGCACGATTGGCGGGCGCGGCCTGACGTGCCATCCTAATTACCTGAATGAACTAGCCGGAGAACCTATCGAATGTCCGACACGGCACTGTTGCGCATCGGCATCCTGGCCGCCGGCCTGCTGTTGATCGCTGCGATCTTCCTGTTTGGCCGTCCGAAGAAGAAGCCCCAGGGGCGTCGCGTGGAAAGCGCGGAACCGACCGGCGGCGAGCGTCGCGAGCCGGTGCTGGGCGATGATGGCGTCACTGTGGCCGATGGCCGCGTAGAGCCGGGCATGGGCTCGGAAGGCGAGCAGGCCGAGCTTGGCCTGGCCGACACCGACGCCGGCGCGGCCAGCGACCTTGGCAAGCGCGCCACCCAGGACTTCGACAAGATCGTGTCGCTGTTCGTGGCCGCTCGCGCCGGCGAACAGCTGCGTGGCGAAGACATCGTGGTGGCGGCGGAGAAGACCGGCCTGGTGTTCGGCCACATGAACGTGTTCCACCGACTGGTGGAAGGCCACCCCGAGCGCGGCCCGATCTTCTCGATGGCCAGCATCATGAAGCCGGGCAGCTTCGACATGGCCAACATCCGCGCCATGGAGACCCCGGCCATCGCCTTCTTCCTGACCCTGCCGGCGCCGCTGACCGCGCTGGATGCCTGGGAGAAGATGCTGCCCACCGTGCAGCGCATGGCCGAGCTGCTCGACGGCGTGGTGCTGGACGACAGCCGCAACGCTCTCGGCCGGCAGCGCATCGCGCACATCCGTGACGAACTGCGTGCCTATGATCGCCAGCACCAGGCGCCGCCGCTGACCAAGACCCCGCGCTGGTGAGCGCCATGGTGTGCCGACCAACGGTCGGCACCCATAACAGTAGATCCACGCCATGCGTGGATGGGGCGAACCAAGGTTCGCCCCCACCAACAGGGTCAGGCCGGTACGCCGGCGACCTTGGCAAATGCCCTGCGGAACGCGGCCATTTCATCTTCGGTGCCGACGGTCACGCGCACGCGCTGTGGCCAGATCGGCCAGCTGCGGCCGATGATCACGCCGTTGTCTGCCATGGCCTTGGCAAAGGCGGCACCGTCGCGCTGCACATCCACCACGAAGCAGTTCGCTTCCGACGGCACGCAGCTGAAACCACGCTTGCCCAGCCACCCGACGGTGGCCTGCCGCACCTTGGCATTCTGCAGGCGCCGCTGCGCGATCAACTGAGGATCCTGCAGGCTGGCCAGTGCCGCGGCCAGTGCTGGCACGGGTAGCGGGTTGTCGCCCAGGCTGGCCAGTTCGCGCAGGCGGTCGGGATGCGCGGCCGCCACGCCCAGGCGCAGGCCGGCCATGCCATACAGTTTGGAGAACGTGCGCAACACGATCAGGTCATCGCGCTGCGCCACCTGCGCGATCAGGCTCGGCTGCTCGCTGTACTGCAGGTAGGCCTCGTCGACCAGTACGCGGGTGGACGCAGGCTTGTGGGCCAGCAGCCAGGCGAGCTCATCCGGCGGGCTGATCGAGCCGGTCGGGTTGTTCGGGTTGCACACATACAGCAGGCCGGTCGAGCGCGCGTGTGCGGCGGCCACCATCGCGCGCAGGTCATGTGCGCCATCGTTGCGCAGCGGCACCTTCTGCACGTATGCGCCGTGTGCGGCGGCGACCTCGCCCAGCGTCTCGAACGTCGGGTCGGCGACTACCAGTCCCGCCTGCGGGCCGGTCCACAGCACGGCGGCTCGGTTCAGCGGTTCGCTGGAGCCCGGATAAAGCCGCACGTGATCAGCCGGAATGTGGGCCTGTTCGATGAAGGCGTCGCGCACCTGACCGGCCAGTGCGAAACGGTAGCGGCCGCAACCGGCGATGCTGTCGCGTGCCGCCTGCTGGGCTGCGGCCGAGGGGCCGTAGGGGCATTCGTTGAAGTTCAGCAGTACCGCGCCCTCGGCGGGGGCGGGGGCGGCGGCAGTCGCGGGTTGGGCATGGCCGAGTTGCGGCAGCCCGCTGCCGGCGACGGCGAGGCCGGCACCGGCCAGTTGCAGGAAGCGTCGACGGGAAGCGGGCAGGGGCACGGGCAGGATTCCGAAGGGCAGACCGTCGCACGCTAGCGCCGGTGAGGGTGGGCGGCAAGCTGCTTTTTGTGGCGTCGAGCCATGCAGATGTGCCAACCAAGGTTGGCACCTGCCGGAACGAGGGAGAAGGTTGGCACCTGCCGGAGCGGGGAGTGCCCGTCGAGCACGCTCGACGCTGCAAAGGCGGCGGCGTTACAGGGCCTGACGGCTGGGCGCGGTAGAATCCCCGGCCATCCCAGAACCACCGGATCCCGATGAGCCCCAGCCCCGCCGAACGCGCCGAAGACCTTCGCCGGCAGATCGCCCAGGCCAACCGCGCCTACCACGAGCTGGACGCGCCGGAGATCCCCGACGTCGACTACGACCGGATGGTGCGCGAGCTGGAAGCGCTGGAGCGCGAGCACCCGGAACTGGCCCGTGCCGACAGCCCGACCCAGCAGGTCGGTGCGCGCCCCTCTGGCCGCTTCCCGGAAGTGCGCCACGCGGTACCGATGTTGTCGCTGTCCAATGCCTTCAGCGACGAGGAAGTGGCCGATTTCGTGCGTCGCATCGATGAGCGCCTGGGGCGTCGCAGCCTGCGGTTCTCGGCCGAGCCGAAGATGGACGGCCTGGCGATCAGCCTGCGCTACGAGGATGGTCATTTCGTGCTTGGCGCGACCCGTGGCGATGGCAGTACCGGCGAGGACGTGACCGCCAACCTGCGCGAAATCGGTGACATTCCCAAGCGCCTGCACGGCAAGGACTGGCCGGACGTGCTGGAGGTGCGCGGCGAGGTCTACATGGCCCGCGCCGACTTCGAGGCCTACAACGAACGTGCGCGCCTGCAGGGCGGCAAGGTGCTGGCCAATCCGCGCAACGCGGCGGCCGGTTCGCTGCGCCAGCTCGACCCGAAGATCAGTGCGCAGCGCAGGCTGAGTTTCTTCGCCTACGGCACCGGCGAAGTGCAGGGCGGCGAGCTGCCGGACACCCATTCGGGCACCCTGGCCCAGCTCGGCGCCTGGGGCTTCCCGGTCAGTGAGCTGTGCAAAGTGGTGGAGGGCACCGACGGCCTGCTCGGTTACTACCGCACTATCGGTGAACGCCGCGACGGCCTGCCGTTTGATATCGATGGCGTGGTCTACAAGCTGGATGACCGGGCGGGTCAGCAGGCGATGGGCTTCGTCTCCCGTGCGCCGCGCTGGGCCATCGCGCACAAGTTCCCTGCGCAGGAACAGAGCACCACGGTGGAGGCGATCGAGATCCAGATCGGCCGCACCGGTGCTGCCACGCCGGTCGCGCGACTGGCGCCGGTGGCTGTGGCTGGCGTGATCGTGTCCAACGCCACCCTGCACAACGCCGACCAGATCGCGCGCCTCGATGTGCGCGTTGGCGACAGCGTGATCGTGCGCCGCGCTGGCGACGTGATTCCCGAGGTGGTCAGCGTCATTCTCGACCGCCGCCCGCAGGGCACCACGCCGTGGCAGATGCCGACGCGCTGCCCGGTGTGCGGCTCGGAGATCGTGCGTGAGGAGGGGGCGGCGGCGTGGCGTTGTTCGGGCGAACTGTCCTGCCCGGCGCAGCGCAAGGAAGCCATTGCCCATTTCGCTTCGCGCCGTGCCATGGACATCGACGGTCTCGGCGACAAGTACATCGAAACCCTGGTCGACGCGGGCATCGTCAAGAGCGTGGCCGACCTGTACCGGCTCAGCCGCGATACGCTGCTGCACTTGAAGCTGGTGCTGGACGCCGAGGAGCCGTCGGCGCTGGCAGCGGCGCTGAAGCTGCACCTTCCCGCCGAGGGCAGTGGTGCGGTGCTCAATGCGGTGCTCAAGCTGGACGGCAACGATCCGGGCTGGCGCGCGCAGGCGCTGGCGCAGCCGGCCAGCTTCGAATGGAACACGAAGAAGATCGCCACCAAGTGGGCCGACAACCTGATCGCAGCGATCGACGCCAGTCGTGCGGCCACGCTGGAGCGCCTGCTGTTCGCGCTCGGCATCGAGCATGTGGGCGAGAGCACGGCCAAGGCGCTGGCGCAGTGGTTCGGTGACCTGGAGCTGATCCGCCACCTGCCGTGGCCGTTGTTCAAGCGTGTGCCGGACATCGGTGGCGAAGTGGCGCGTTCGCTTGGCCACTTCTTCGAGCAGCAGGGCAACCAGCAGGCCATCGATGACCTGCTGCAGGTCGGCCAGGTGCGCATCGCCGATGTGCATGCGCCCAGTGCCAAGCTGCGCGAAGGGCTGGATCTGGCGCAGTTGCTGGTCGAGTCGGAGATCCCCGGCATCACCCGCCTGCGCGCCGAAAAGCTGGTGGCTGCGCTTCCCGGCGCACAGGCGGTGCTCGATGCCGAGCATGGCCAGTTCGTCAACGCCGGTCTGCCCGATGACACCGCGCGCGGTCTGGCCGAATGGCTGGACGCTGATGGCCACGGTGCGATGCTGTTGGTCGCCGAGAACGCGATGCGGGAGATCCTGGCCAAGGCGCCGGCGCTGGCCGAGATCGTGGCGGGTCCGCTGGATGGGCAGACCGTGGTGCTGACCGGCACCCTGGCCCAGCTCACCCGCGATGCCGCCAAGGAACGCCTGGAAGCGCTGGGTGCCAAGGTCTCCGGCAGTGTGTCGAAGAAGACCAGCTTCGTGGTGGCCGGTACCGAGGCCGGCTCCAAGCTGGACAAGGCACAGTCGCTGGGCGTGCCGGTGTGGGATGAGGACCGCCTGCTGGCCTATCTTGCCGAACACGAATGATGACGCCGCCGGGTGCCCGGCACCCGGCATGAAGCACAAAGGAACACCGATGCAGACTGCCCCACTGGATTTCCGCCTGGCCACCCGTGCCGACGAAGAACTGTTGATCGCGTTGATGCGCGAGTTCTATGCCGAAGACAGGATCGACTTCGACGACGCGCGCGTGCGTCGCGGCGTGGATGCGCTGCTGGCCGACCCACGCAACGGCGAAGTGCTGCTGTGGCTGGACGAGGCGGCCGAGGTGGTCGGCTATGCAGTGATCGCGATGGGCTTCAGCCTGGAGCAGGGCGGCCACTTCATGCTGCTGGACGAGTTGTACCTGAGCCATCGTGCGCGTGGTCGCGGCCGCGGCAAGCAGGCGCTGGCCATCTGCGAACAGCGGGCACGGGGCCGCGGCGTAAGCCGCCTGCGCCTGGAAGTGAACCACCACAACGAGCTGGCCCGTCGCCTCTATCTGGCGAGCGGTTACATCGATGACACCCGCGATCTGCTGACCCTGCCGCTGGACCACCCGCGCCCGGAGGGCATCCTGTGAGCGAGGCCCTGCTGCGCGCGCTGCAGCAGCGCGCCGCGCTCAATGCGCTGGTGCGCCGCTTCTTCGCCGAACGCGATGTGCTGGAAGTGGAAACGCCGATCCTGTCGGTGGCCGGCAACACCGAGCCGAACATCGACAGCTTCCATACCGATTTCACCGGCCATGTCGATGCCGGCGGACGCCGCCGCTGGCTGCGCACCTCGCCGGAGTATCCGCTCAAGCGCCTGTTGGCGGCGGGCGTGGGTGACTGTTACGAACTGGGCCGGGTGTTCCGCAATGGCGAGGCGGGCGGCCGCCACAACCCGGAATTCACCATGCTGGAGTGGTACCGGGTTGGCTGGGATCATCATCGCCTGGTGCAGGAGACCGCCGAGCTGGTCGGCCAGGCGCTGGCGCTGGTCGGGCGCAGTGCGACCCTGCGCGTGCTGAGCTACCGCGAGCTGTTCCAGCAGCATGTGGGCGTTGACCCGTTCAAGGCCGATGAGGCTGCATTGCGGGCCACGCTGGGTGATGTGCACATCGATCCGGTCGGTTTGACCCGCGACGACTGGCTGGACCTGTTGATGACCCATCGCATCCAGCCGCAGTTTGATGACACCGTCATGACCGTGGTCCATGACTGGCCGTCCAGCCAGGCGGCGCTTGCGCGCATCCGTGCCGGTACACCACCCCTGGCCGAGCGTTTCGAGTTGTACCTGGGCGCGGTGGAGCTGGCCAACGGCTATCACGAACTGAACGACGCCCACGAGCAGCGCGCGCGCTTCCAGCGTGACCTGCAGCGACGACATGAACGTGGCCAGGTGCAGCCGGCGCTGGACGAGGCGCTGCTGGCCGCGCTGCCATCGATGCCGGCGTGCGCGGGCGTGGCGGTGGGGGTCGATCGCCTCCTGATGGCGATGAACCGCACGACGCGCATTGCCGACGTGCTGGCCTACGACTTTGCCCACGCATGAGCGACGTGCGTTCCTGAACGTCAAAGACTGAACGGAATTCCGCGATTCCGCGCTTGCTTCGGTAAGCAGGATGATGCTTTTATCACGGCAGATGCCGGACACTGGCACGCAGTTCATCCATTCCTGCTGGGGGAAGGCTTTGGTCAAGTGGTTTGCGGTTGTCGCTGCACCGGTTTACTCCATCGCGCTCTGGGGTGCCTGGCTGCCGTCATCGGCATCTGCCCAGCAGGCCGGCTACGACGGTGAAGTGGTGACCTGCGAATCACGCGACATGGGCTGGGTGCATTGCGATATCGATGTCAGCAACGGCGTCGACCTGGTGCGCCAGCTTTCCAACAGTAGCTGCATCCGTGGCAGCGAATGGGGTACCGACCGCAGTGGCGTGTGGGTCACGCTGGGCTGCCGCGCCGAGTTCCGCGCACGCCGCGCTGCGGGTGCCGCGCCGGTAGCCAGCGAGGGCAAGCGCCTGGTCCGTCGCGTGGTGCGTTGTGAATCCAATGGTCGCCCGCAGAGCTGCCCGGTGCGCCTGGATGGCGCGCCAGTACGCCTGCTGCGCCAACTGTCGGCGCTGCCATGCCGCGAAGGGCAGGGCTGGGGCTACAAGCGCAATGAAGTCTGGACCAGCCGCGGTTGCCAGGGGGATTTCGAAGTGGCTGACGAGGACGGCCGATTCGTTGACGTACCACGCCGGCTGACCTGTGAATCGAAGTCGAAGAAGCGCCGTTTCTGCGGCGCCAGCATCTCGGTCGGTGCCGCCGTCTCCGAGCAGCTGTCCAGCACGCCGTGCGAGGAAGGCAGTACCTGGGGCTGGAGCCGCAACGGCATCTGGGTGGACGGTGGCTGCCGCGCCGAGTTCTCGGTGAATTGAGCCGGGCGAGCTCCAACCCCGGGGGGCGTGGCCCTACAATGGGCCCATGAACACTGCCTCCGACATCGACTACGCCCGTTACGACCATATCCGTCCGATCCTGTGGACCGGCGATGCCCTGCAACTGCTGGACCAGCGCAAGCTGCCGTTCGTGGTCGAGCATGTGGTCTGCCATGACAGCGACGAAGTGGCTGCGGCCATCCACGCGTTGACCGTGCGCGGTGCGCCGGCCATCGGCATCGCCGCCGCCTGGGGCGTGGTGCTGGCCGCACGTGACGTGCAGGCCGCAGACGGTGCGCACGCGCTGCAGCAGCTGGAACCGGCGCTGCAGCGTCTGAACGCTTCGCGTCCGACCGCCGTCAATCTGGCCTGGGCGCTGGCGCGCATGCGCCGTTGCCTGAATGCCGCCGGTGCTGACTGGAAGGCGAAGCTGGAGGCCGAAGCGCAGGCCATCGCGGAGGAAGACCTGGCCGCCAATCGCCACATGGGCGCGCTGGGCGCAGGCCTGATCGAAGCCGGCAGCGGCGTGCTGACCCACTGCAACACCGGCTCACTGGCCACCGCCGGCTTCGGCACCGCGCTGGGCGTGATCCGCGCCGGCATGGCCCAGCACCGCATTGCCCGCGTGTTCGCTGGCGAGACCCGTCCGTGGCTGCAGGGCGCGCGCCTGACCGTGTGGGAGCTGCAGCAGGATGGCATTGACGCCACGCTGATCGCCGATTCGGCCGCCTCGCACCTGATGAAGACCGGTGCTGTGCAGTGGGTGATCGTCGGTGCCGACCGCATCTGCGCCAACGGCGATACCGCCAACAAGATCGGGACCTACCAGCTGGCCATCGCCGCCCGCCATCACGGCGTGAAGTTCATGGTCGTGGCGCCGTCCTCGACGGTGGACATGGAGACCGTGGACGGCAGCCAGATCGAGATCGAGCAGCGCGATCCGGGCGAGCTGTACGGCGTGGGCGGCACCCGCACGGTGGCAGAGGGCATCGCTGCCTGGAACCCGGTATTCGACGTCACCCCGGGTGAGCTGATCGATGCCATCGTGACCGAGCGCGGCGTGATCCTGAACCCGACCCCGGAGAACATGCGCGCCGCCTTCGGCGGCTGACGCGCGGGGAGGGGCCGCGTGACCTCCGCCCCCCGGTGGTGCCGGCCGCGGGCCGGCAACCCCCTAAGTTCCTGATTTGTGCAGGTAAAATACCCGTAAAGGGAGGCGGAAAACGGCCTGTTGTGGTAATATCCGCAGGTTGAATCGAGGTTCCGGCACGACCCCCTCCCGCAGGGGGCTGCGCCGGACTGGACCGCTACCAGACAACGGAACCCGAATGGCAGAAACCGCCAAGGAAATCATCCAGGTCAACCTGGAAGACGAGATGCGCAAGAGCTACCTCGATTACGCCATGAGCGTGATCGTGGGCCGCGCGCTCCCGGATGCGCGCGACGGCCTCAAGCCGGTGCATCGCCGCGTGCTGTTCGCGATGAATGAACTCAACGCGCACAGCAACAAGCCCTACTTCAAGTCGGCGCGTATCGTCGGTGACGTCATCGGTAAGTACCACCCGCATGGCGATCAGTCGGTATACGACACGCTGGTGCGCCTGGCACAGCCGTTCTCGCTGCGTTACATGCTGGTCGATGGCCAGGGTAACTTCGGCTCCATCGATGGCGACTCCGCCGCGGCAATGCGATACACCGAAGCGCGCATGTCGCGTCTGGCGCATGAGCTGATGGCGGACATCGACAAGGAAACCGTCGATTTCCAGCCCAACTACGACGAGAAGGAACTGGAGCCGACGGTCATGCCGACCCGGTTCCCGAACCTGCTGGTCAACGGTTCGGCCGGTATCGCGGTGGGCATGGCGACCAACATCCCGCCGCACAACCTGAGCGAATCGATCAACGCCTGCATCGCGCTGATCGACAACCCGGAAATCGACGTTGACGGCCTGATGGAGTACATCCCGGGCCCGGATTTCCCGACCGCCGGCATCATCAACGGCACCGCCGGCATCGTCGCCGGCTACCGCACCGGCCGTGGCCGCGTGCGCATCCGTGCCAAGGCCGATATCGAAGTGGCCGACAACGGCCGCGAATCGATCATCGTCACTGAAATTCCTTACCAGGTGAACAAGGCGCGTCTGATCGAGAAGATCGCCGAGCTGGTCAAGGAAAAGAAGATCGAAGGCATCAGCGAGCTGCGCGATGAGTCCGACAAGGACGGCATGCGCATCTACATCGAGATCAAGCGCGGTGAATCTGCCGAGGTTGTGCTGAACAACCTGTACCAGCAGACGCAGATGGAATCGGTGTTCGGCATCAACATGGTGGCGCTGGTCGATGGCCGCCCGCAGTTGATGAACCTCAAGCAGATGCTGGAGGCGTTCGTCCGCCACCGTCGCGAAGTGGTCACCCGCCGTACCGTGTTCGAGCTGCGCAAGGCGCGCGCCCGTGCCCACGTGCTGGAAGGCCTGACCGTCGCGCTGGCCAACATCGACGAGATGATCGAACTGATCAAGACCTCGCCGAACCCGAACGAAGCACGCGAGCGCATGCTGGCCCGCGTGTGGGAGCCGGGCCTGGTCGGTGCGATGCTGGGTGCCGCCGGCGCCGAAGCCTCGCGCCCGGAAGACCTGCCCAAGGGCGTGGGCCTGATCGAGGGCGGCTACCAGCTGACCGAGATCCAGGCCACCCAGATCCTGGAAATGCGCCTGCACCGCCTGACCGGGCTGGAGCAGGACCGCCTGACCGATGAGTACAAGCAGCTGCTGGAAGTGATCGCCGGGCTGATCCACATCCTGGAAGATCCCGACCGCCTGCTGCAGGTGATCCGCGAAGAGCTGGTCAGTGTGAAGGCCGAATTCGGCGACGAGCGTCGTACCGAGATCCGCCACAGCGAAGAAGACCTGGACATCCTCGACCTGATCGCGCCGGAAGACGTGGTGGTCACCGTGTCGCATGCCGGTTACGTGAAGCGCCAGCCGGTGAGCGTGTACCGCGCGCAGCGCCGTGGTGGTCGTGGCCGTAGTGCGGCGGCGACCAAGGAAGAGGATTTCATCGAGCAGCTGTGGCTGGTCAACACGCATGACACGCTGCTGACCTTCACCAGTTCGGGCAAGGTGTTCTGGCTGCCGGTCTACCAGCTGCCGGAAGCGGGCTCCAACGCCCGCGGCCGTCCGATCATCAACTGGATCCCGCTGGAACCGGGTGAACGCGTGCAGGCCGTACTGCCGGTGCGCGATTACGCCGATGGCCAGTTCGTGTTCTTCGCCACCAAGAACGGTACGGTCAAGAAGACCCCGCTGGGTGAGTTCGCCTTCCGTCTGGCGCGCGGCAAGATCGCGATCAACCTGGACGAGGGCGACGCGCTGGTCGGCGTCGGCCTGACCGACGGCCAGCGCGACATCCTGCTGTTCGCTTCCAACGGCAAGACCGTGCGCTTCGGCGAGGACAAGGTCCGCTCGATGGGCCGTACCGCCACCGGCGTGCGGGGCATCAAGATGCCGGCCGGCGAGGAAGTGGTCAGCCTGATCGTGGCCGAAAGTGCCGGTGGCATCGAGGACGAGAACGAGGACGACAGCGGTGTCGAGGAAGCCGTCGGCAATGGCGATGCGGTGATCGAAGGCGCCGACGACGCCAGCGTTCAGTACATCCTGACCGCCACCGAGAACGGCTATGGCAAGCGCACCCCGCTGCCGGACTATCCGCGCAAGGGCCGTGGCACCCAGGGCGTGATCGGCATCCAGACCACCGAGCGCAATGGCAAGCTGGTCGCCGCGGTGCTGATGGGCTCCAGCGACGAAGTCCTGCTGATCTCCGATGGTGGCACCCTGGTGCGTACGCGTGGCTCGGAAATCAGCCGCGTCGGCCGCAACACGCAGGGCGTGACCCTGATCCGCCTCTCCAAGGACGAGAAGCTGCAGGCGGTGGAGCGCATGGATGCCTCGATCGACGAGGACGAGGACGAGGTGGCTGCCGCCGCCCCGGCCACGACCGACGGCGCACCGGCTGCTGCCAGCAGCGAGGACGCCGCGCAGGAGTGATCCTGCCGCGAGCCTGAGGTACCCGACGACGCCGGCCCTGTGCCGGCGTCGTCGTATCCGGGTGCCACGCATACGCGCGCGCTTCACGCAGGCGGTGGGATAACGGCGCATGCTGCCCCCGGAGATCGACGATGTCCGCCACGCCGCAGTCCGCTCCTGCTCCCGTCCGCGCCTCCCGGCATCCCCTCGTCACCGTGCTGTCGCTGCTGCTGGTCGTGCTCGGCCTGGTCATCGGTGGCCTCGGTGGGTGGCTGCTCAGCCTGGGTGGCTCGGCGTACTACGCCATCGCCGGGCTCGGCCTGCTGGCCAGCGGAATCCTGTTGTTCGGCAACCGCCGCAGCGGCGCGCTGCTGTATGCGCTGGTGTTCGTCGGCACGCTGCTATGGACCTGGTGGGAATCGGGCAGCGACTACTGGCGCTGGGTACCGCGGCTCGGGCTGGTGACTGCGCTCGGCATCGTGCTGGCGCTGCTGGCGCCGACACTGCGCGAGCCGGTTTCAAAACGCCTGTCGCGCAGCGTGGCGGGCGTGCTGATGCTGGTGTTCGTGGCCGCCTTCGGCCTGGCTTTCGCGCCGCATGGTGAAGTGGATGGGCATCAGCCGTTCCCGGAAGGCGCGGTCAGCGCCGGACTGGAACCTACGCGCGATACCACGGGCCTGCAGCCGGCTGACCAGCCCGCCGAGGGCGACTGGCCGGCGTGGGGCCGCAGCAATGCGGGTACCCGCTATTCGCCACTGCAGCAGATCACCCCGGCCAATGTGGCCACGCTGCAGCCGGCCTGGCAGTTCCGTACCGGCGATATGCCGAAGAAGCGCTGGGGCGCGGAAACCACGCCGCTGAAGATCGGCGATCGGCTGTACCTGTGCACCGCGCGCAACCGCCTGATCGCGCTTGATGCTGGCAGCGGCAAGGAACTGTGGCGGTTCGATCCAAAGGTGAAGGATGCCTCGATTCCCTATACCGCTGCCTGTCGTGGTGTGAGTTATTACGAACAGCCCAGCACGCCGACCCTTGCCGACGCGGCATTGGCCGATGTTGCCGCTGATCTGGCGTTGCCGGAACCGCCTCCCAGCGTCACCCGCAGCGCTGCACCGGGCAGTCGACCGGCGTGCTGGGCGCGCATCATCGAAGGCACGCTGGACGGTCGCATCATCGCGGTGGACGCGGACAGCGGCCGCCCCTGCGCCAACTTCGGCAACAACGGCCAGGTCGACATCACCCTGGGCATGGGCGAGGTGCCACCGGGCTACGTGTCGATCAACTCGCCGCCGGCCATCGTGCGCGGCGTGATCGTGACCGGCCACCAGGTGCTGGACGGGCAGCGCCGCGATGCGCCGTCGGGCGTGATCCAGGCGTACGACGCCATCACCGGCAAGCTGCGCTGGGCGTGGGACATGGACCAGCCCGAGCGCAGCGGTCTGCCGCCGCGCGAGCAGACCTACACGCGGGGCACGCCCAACATGTGGACCACCGCCACCGGTGATGAGGCGCTGGGCCTGGTCTACCTGCCGCTGGGCAATGCCGCGGGCGATTACTGGAGTGGCTCGCGCACGGAGAACCAGAACCGCTATGCGACCTCGCTGGTGGCGATCGACGTGGCCACCGGCAAGCCGGTCTGGCATTTCCAGGCGGTGCGCAAGGATGTGTGGGACTACGACCTGGGTTCGCAGGCCAGCCTGATCGACTACCCGACGGCGGCGGGCAAGGTGCCGGCGATCCTGCTGCCGACCAAGCAAGGTGACATGTACATCCTCGATCGCCGCAACGGCCAGCTCCTGACTGCCGCCGAAGAGCGCAAGGTGCCGGTCGGCGGCGTCGAACCCGAGCAGCGTTCTCCCACCCAGCTGTTTTCGCTGTACCACACGCTGCGCCGCGAACATGACCTGACCGAGCGTGACATGTGGGGCATCACCCCGATTGACCAGCTGGTCTGCCGCATCCAGTTCCGCAAGGCGTACTACGAAGGGTTCTACACGCCGCCGAGCAGCGAGCGACATTCCATCGAGTACCCCGGCTACAACGGCGGCTCGGACTGGGGCAGCGTGTCCATCGATACGCGCCGCGGCGTGATCGTGGCCAACTACAACGACATGCCCAACTACAACCGGCTGGTGCCACGCGCGGAGGCCGACCGGCTGGGCTGGCTGCCGCGCGAGAAGGTCTGGTTCGAGAAGGGCGGTGCCGAAGGCGCGGGCGACCCGCAGGTGGGTACGCCCTACGCCATCCAGGTCAACGCCGGCTGGCGGCTGCCGTTCACTGGCCTGCTGTGCAAGCAGCCGCCCTATGGCGGTATCCGTGCCATCGACCTGCGCACCGGCAAACTGCTGTGGGACCGTCCGTTTGGCAGTGCGCGCGGCAACGGACCGTTCGGCATCCGTTCCGGCCTGCCGATCGAGATCGGCACGCCGAACAACGGCGGTTCGGTAGTGACCGCCAGCGGCCTGATCTTCATCGCCGCCGCCACCGATGACCTGCTGCGCGCCATCGACCTGAAGACCGGCAAGGAGCTTTGGCACGCCAAGCTGCCTGCCGGCGGCCAGGCCAACCCGATGGTGTACGAGCAGGGCGGGCGCCAGTACGTGGTGATCATGGCCGGCGGCCACCATTTCATGGAAACCCCGAACGGCGATTACGTGATGGCGTTTGCGTTGCCCAGATAGGCCGACGGGGTAAAACCGGCCGGGTAGAGCCGACTCCACATCCCCGGACGCTGCATCGAGATGATCCCTGATCCTGACGTTGGCAGTGAACCGATGTCGAGCATCCATCCTGGCGGGCATTCTCGAACTCATGCCCAGCCCTCAACTGCTTGCCGGCCGCCGATCCATAGTCGGCAACGTCTACACCATCACCATGGTGTGCCGGAACCGCCATCGTGTTTTCGATAGCCCTGCCAATGCCGACCTTGCCATGCAGCTCCTCGGATCGATGGATCGGGAAGGCCTGACTGCATCGTTTGCCTGGGTGATCATGCCGGATCACATCCACTGGCTGGCTCAACTACGTGGCCATTCGCTGGGCTACTGCGTGCAGCGCTTCAAGGCGCGCAGCAGCTTTCTAATCAACCGGCGGCGAGGGAGCCAGGGTGCAATCTGGCAGGCGGGTTATCACGATCATGCGATCCGCAGTGACGCGTCGCTGCACAGGCACGCTTGCTACATTCTGGCAAATCCAGTTCGAGCCGGTCTTGCCGCGCAGATCGGTGACCATCCGTACGGATGGTGCCGCTGGCCGTTGAGCGAGCTTGAGTCGGCAGGCGAACGCGCTTGGTGATGGAACCGACCGGGCAGAGTCGGCCGGGCAGAGTCGACCCGGTAGAGTCGACCCGGTAGAGTCGACTGTTAGTCGACTGCCTTAATCAATGCCGCCGAAGAGCCCGCACTGCGTGCGTTAATCGACTAACAGTCGACTCTACCAGTCGCCGCTACGCGTTAGGTGTCGGCACCCGCACCATCTTCGTCATCAAGTGTTCCACCACACCCGCCGGGTCGGCCGTGCGGCCCACATGCGTGCTCGACATCTGCACGATCGAGCTGCGCTTGGCGGTAAGGAAGTGGAAGCGGGCACGCGCGGGCAGTTGCGCGATCGGCCCGGCGCTGGCGTCGCCGCGGCAGATGGCCACGATCGCATCCAGCCATGGTTGCAGCGCCTCCTGGTCCAACGCCGGCGCGAAGGCACGCAGGCGCGCAGGATCGATCTCGATGGCCGCTTCCAGATGGCGCGCGCCAGGGCAGGAGACGATCACCCCGACGTTGATGAACTCCTCGCGTTCCACCCGCGGTACCACGCGGATGACCGCATAGTCATACGTGTGCAGCGTGGGCACGGATGGCCTCCTGCACGAACACCGCACGCACTTTCAGGCGGTGCTTGAGATAATCGATGTAACCCTGGCGGTAGGCTTGGGGGCTGTCGAACGCCGGCTCGTTGACCAGCCAGCTGTCCGGCACCAGGCCGACGATGCGTTCGATCTCGGCATCGGTCAGGCGCGCGGCCAGCTCGGCATCCACCTCGGCGATGCGACTGGCGAACGACAGCAGCACATGGTCGCGGATCAGCACGAACGGCTTTTCGCACGCATCGCCGGCGTTGGCCCAGTCGTGATGGAAGTACATGGCCGCACCGTGATCGATCAGGTACAGCTTTCGATGCCACACCATCAGGTTCGGGTTGCGCGTGGTGCGATCGACATTGCTGGTGAACGCATCGAACCAGACGATGCGCGAGGCGAGGTCTGGATCCACCGGCATTGCCGCCGGATCGTAATTGATCGCGCCGGGCAGATAGTCCAGGCCCAGGTTCAGGCCCTCGCTGGCGCGGATCAGCTCCTGGATTTCCGGGTCGGGCTCGGTGCGGGCGAACTCGCGGTCCAGCTCGACGAACAGGATTTCCGGAATCGGCAGGCCCAGCGTGCGTGCCATCTCGCCGGCGATCAGCTCGGCGGTCAACGCTTTCGGGCCCTGGCCGGCGCCACGGAACTTCAGCACGGCCATGCCGTCGTCGTCGGTCTCGACCACGGCCGGCAGGGAGCCACCTTCCCGCAAGGGCGTGATGTAGCGGAGGGCATGTACGGTGCGCATGCGTGCATTCTAGCGTGGGTGCAGGCGCAACCCTCTGACCGGCGAGGACCGATTTCGGCCTTCACCTGTCCCTTCCGCCTGCGATGGCAGCATCCTGCTACAGGAACCCTTGGGTTCATGGGCGTACTGGCACTCTCGATGCAGAGGCTCCAGGCTGGGTACCTGCTCGGCTGCCAGCGACGCGCACTGCGAAGCGGAAACCTCATCCACGATGTCCTGCAGGCTACGGAGGTGCACCGATGAGCGACGAATTCACTCCCATTCTGCCGACCTTGGACGATGCCAAGGCGGAAGAAATGATCGGCAAGGTCGTACTGGTCGGGGTTACCCGCTATGGCGGCGACGGTCAGGTAAAGGGGCTGGAGCAGTACGCCGGCACGGTGCTGCGCATCAGCGCCGACGAGGGCGTGGTGCTGGCCGACGAGAATGATGGCCACGAGCGCTACCTGCCACCGATGCTGGACCAGTACCAACCGGCCGAGCCCGGCGAGTACCGCATGCGCACCAGCGGCATGATCGTGGTCGACCCCGACTACCTGGCCACCTGGGACCTGCACGCGCAGCAGTAGTGCCAGGCCATGCCTGGCAGGTGCCGGCAGTTCCCCGGCACCTCCCGGAGCCGCACTTTGCCCCATCCGGCCACTAGTCCTTCCGGCCCATTCACGACAACCCCTGCGGTGCTAGATTCGGGTCCATGCCCGATTCCGGGCGCCCATTCACACCCCAGGGGATAAGGATGCTCATCCGTCGAACCTCTCTGGCAGCGGCGGTTGCCGTTGCCACCGTCGGCCTGCTGGCCGCTGGCCCGGCGCTTGCCGATTACGCGAAGCCGCCGGAACAGCTGCTCAAGGTGTTGAAGGCACCGCCGCCGCCGGCGCCGAACGTGGCCCCGGGCGGCCAGCGCCTGCTGCTGACCACCGCGCAAACCTACCCGTCGATCAGCCGCGTCGCCCAGCCGTACCTGAAGCTGGCCGGCGTGCGCCTGGAGCCGAAGAACCGCAGCCGCCATGACACGCCCGGTGGCTACGGCATTCCGGCCTGCGTGGCCGACTTCACCCTGGTCGACATCGGCAGCGGCAAGGAAACCAAGGTCAACCTGCCGCAGGGCTGCGCCACCGGCGCGCTGTGGTCGGCCGATGGCAGCCATTTCGCCTTCCAGAATGCGGTTGATACCAGCGTGCAGCTGTGGGTGGGCGATGCGGCCACCGGGCAGGTGAAGCAGGTGCCGAATGTGCAGCTGAACCCGATCTTCGGCTACACCGTGCAGTGGCTGGGCGGCAGCCAGAACCTGCTGGTGAAACTCGTACCGGCCAACCAGGGCCCGGCACCTTCCAACGGCGGCGTACCGACCGGCCCGGATGCACAGGAGTCGCTGGGCAGCAGTGGCGAGAGCAGCACCTACGAGGCCCGCGACACGCTGACCAGCGTGCATGACGAGAAGCTGTTCGCTTATTACGGTGCCTCGCAGCTGGCCGTGGTCGATACCGCCGCCAACAGCGTGCGTCCGGTCGGGCAGCCGGCGCTGTTCAACGAAGTCAGCGCCGCACCCGATGGCGTGCACGTGCTGACCGAATCGATCAAGGCGCCGTACTCGCATGCGGTGACCTACCAGCGCTTCGCCAACGACGTGGCCGTGCTGGACATCGCCAGCGGCAAATCCACGCCGATTGCCAGCCTGCCGCTGGCCGATCGCGTACCGGTGCATGGCGTGCCGGAAGGCCCGCGTGGCTTCGACTGGCGTGCCACCGATCCAGCCACCCTGGTCTATGCCGAGGCACTGGACAAGGGCGACTGGAAGGTCAACGTGCCGCACCGCGACCGCGTGCTGATGCTGAAGGCCCCGTTCAACGGCAAGCCGACCGAAATCACCCGTACCGCGCAGCGATTTGAGGGCTTCGCGTGGACCGCCGATCCGGCCTTGGCGTTCCAGTACGAGAACGACGAGAACCGCCACTGGATGCAGACCCGCATCGTCGATGTGGACCAGCCGAAGAAGGAAGGCCGCCTGCTGTGGGACATGTCCAGCGACGAGCTGTATGGCAACCCCGGCAACCTGGTCTTTACCCGCCTGCCGAATGGCGCGCAGGTGGTGCGCCGTGAGGGCAACCATGTGTTCCTCAGCGGCCGTGGCGCGTCGCCGCAAGGCGACCGTCCGTTCCTGGACCGCCTGGACCTGGGCACCCTGAAGAGCGAGCGTCTGTTCCGCAGCAGTGCCGACGCCTACGAACAGTTCCTCGGTTTCAGCAGCACGCCGGGGCGCTACCTGACCTGGCACCAGTCGGTGATCGATCCCCCGAACGCCTTCATCCGGCAGCAGGGTGAGGCAGTGGCTGATGCGAAGACCGGCGAGGCGCAGTTCGCGTCCACCGCGACCGCGCTGACCAAGCTGGTCGACCCGACCCCGGAAGTGCGCCAGATCAAGAAGCAGCTGGTGACCTACAAGCGTGCCGACGGCGTGGACCTGTCGTTCACCCTGTACACGCCGCCGGGCTACAAGGAAGGCCAGCGCGTACCGGCGATCCTGTATGCGTACCCGGCCGACTTCGCCAATGCCGCGCAGGCCGGCCAGGTGTCCGGTTCGCAGCAGACCTTCACCCGTCTGCAGCCGTACCGCCTGATGCTGCTGGCCGGCTACGCGATCATCGACAACGCCTCGTTCCCGATCGTGGGTGACCCGAAGAGCGCCTACGACACCTACCTGGAGCAGCTGGAAGCCGACGCCAAGGCGGCGGTGGACAAGGCCGTGGACATGGGCGTGGTCGACCGCAACCGCATCGGCGTGACCGGTCATAGCCACGGCGGCCTGATGACCGCCAACCTGATCGCGCACACCAAGCTGTTCAAGGCCGGCGTGGCGACCAGCGGTTCGTACAACAAGACTTTCACCCCGTTCGGCTTCCAGAACGAGCGTCGCTCGGTGTGGCAGGCGCAGGACGTGTACCTGAAGGCCTCGCCGTTCTTCTATGCCGACAAGATCAAGCTGCCGCTGCTGCTGGTCCACGGCGAGGACGACGCCAACCCGGGCACCGAGCCGTTCCAGTCTCGCAAGCTGTACCAGGCGATCCGCGGCAACGGTGGTACCACCCGCCTGGTGATGCTGCCGAACGAGCCGCACTGGTACACCGCGCTGGAATCGAACGAGCAGCTGGTGGCGGAAATGCTGAACTGGTTCGACACCTACGTGAAGAACGCCAAGTGAAAGAACAGGAAGGCCACCTCCGGGTGGCCTTCCTGCATCCTGCTGTAGCGCCGAGCCCACGCTCGGCTGTAACCAGCCGCACGTGCTCTGCAATCAACTGTGGAGACTCGGTAACGACGTGTTACCGGCACATTCGCGTGCCACGCAGATGGGCTAGGCTGACCCTGTGAGTTCGTCCCGGGTCGGTGCAATGAAAGCCATCCTTCTTGCTGCAACGTTGTCGTTGGTCCTGGTTTCAAACGCCCATGCCCAGTCGCTGCCCACCGAGCTGGCGCAGCTGGGGATCATCGCCGGCATGCCCTACGCCAAGGCCAAGCGCCTGCTGGATGCTGCGGGATGGCAGGTGAAGCCGGCGCAGGGCGCGCCGGAATCGCTGGAGGGCTTTCCGGAAGTGGGGTGCCAGAAGGGCGGGAAGCAGTGCGCGACGACCTTCGAGAAGGGTGAACAGCAGATTGCGGTGCGGCTGGGCACTACCCTGGCAGGGCAGCCGTTCGTGCAGAGCGCTGATTGAGCACCCGAGCTCACGCCAGCGGCAGGCGGTCCTGCGCATGCGCCAACCGGTCGTGCAGTTCGCGCACGTGCTCGGCCTTGGCATGGATGCGCGTGGTATCACCGAAACTGCGCAGGTAGGCGCACGCGGCGAAGCCGGCACTCTTCTTTTCGTACTCGGCAATCCAGGCCAGGCGATCCGGGTTGTTGGCCTGCTCGGCTGACCACGCGGCCACCGGCGGACGGATGCGGTACCTCAGGCCAACGCGCCACGGCTTTGGTGTCAGGCGCGCACGGAAGCAGTGCTGCAGCCGGCACATGCGCGCGTACAGGGTGTCGGCGCCCAGCGTTCTGAAGAACGCCTGCAGCTGCTCGTCTTCGGGCAGGAACGTGGCATGCATGGCCAGCACGCGCAATCCAGCCGGCGTGCGGTACGTACGCAGATGCCAGTCCGGATGCTGTTCGCTGAAGGCCGAGACCCGCTGCAGGGCTACGCCTTCGGCGCCACCGGCCGCGGCCAGGCGCCGCTTGCGCTGCATCAGCATCGCCGTGTTGACCAGCAGCACCGCTGCCACCCCCAGCACCAGTCCCACCAGCCAGTGCCAGAGCAGAGTGCCGATGACGGCGCCAGCGAACAGCAGCACTGCGGCGATGATTGCAGGCATCACGCAACCGGCAGGTGGCTGCGCATGATCGATGTCGGCGAACAGCACGTCCGGGGTGTTCAGGCACAGCGCACCGTAGCTGTTGCGTGTAATGATGACGTCGCCGTCGCGCTGCACGATCTGCTCGCGGATCGGCACGCCCTCCACGCCGTAGTTGCTGCGCACTTCGCGTCGCGGAAGCGCCTGCCCGGCGAGGATGGCATTGAGGGCTTCGTTGGCGCGGCGGTCGGCGTGCACCTGCGCCTCGGCAGGGCCTTCGTCGGACCAGCCGAAGCGGCGCACGACCACCGGCCGGCCACGGAAACGGGCCTGCAGGCGGGCTTCGGCCCAGTACGCGGGAACGATCATCATCGTGCGGTGCTCCATCTTCCATGGCAGGTGCCGAAGCGAGTCTGGCACAGCGCCGGTGCGCCCGCATCCGCCTGCTGCAGTGGGCCGGGCGGAGTGATAGATTGCGCGCTTCGCATGCACTCCACCAAGGACGGAGCGATGTTCATGATCCTGCGCGGCCTGTTGGCCCTGGCCTGTGCCGGGGCGGTAGGCGTGGCCACCGCAGCGGTACCGGCAGGGCCGCAGATCCTCACCGAGGATGTCAGCCGTTTCTATGCACTTTATGACAGCGCCGGCGGTAAACCCAGCGTTGCGCAGCTGCGTGGATACCTGGCCGAGGGGTCGGCCGGCCTGGCCGAACTGGCCAAGTCGCGCCGGGTCACTCCCGAACGCATTGCCGAGTCCATCGCCAGCCAGCCCGAGCTGTATGCACAGGGACGAAACTGCCTGGCCGAACTGCCCGCGGTGAAGCAACGCCTGACGCAGGTGTTTTCCAACCTGCAGGCGATCTACCCGCAGACCCGGTTCCCACCGGTGACCATCGCGGTGGGCCGCGGCCGGCCGGTCGGGCTGACCTCGAAAAGCGGCGTGATCGTTGGTCTGGAAGCGCTGTGCGCGGCCGACTTCATGAATTCCAATGTGCAGGATCGCTTCGTGCATGTGATCGCACACGAATACGTGCACATCCAGCAGACCGGCCTGATCGACTTCGAGCCGGGTGACCCGCGCGCGACAGTGCTGCGTGTTTCGCTGGGCGAGGGCATCGCCGAATTCATCACCGAGCTGATTTCCGGCAACGTCGGCAATGGGCGTCACGCGGCCTGGACCCGTGGCCGGGAAGTGCATATCGAAAGCGCGTTCGCGCTGGATCTGGACAGCACCGATCTGTCGCCGTGGCTGTACAACTACAAGCCTGGCTCGCAGGAACCCTACGACCTGGGGTACTGGGTGGGTTACCGCATCGCCAAGGCCTATTACCTGCAGGCCAAGGACAAGCGTGATGCGGTGCGTGCGCTGATCCAGCAGGACAACCCGAAAACGATCCTGGCCGCCAGCGGCTGGACGCCGGGCATGTGGATGCCGGCGAAGGTGACCGGTGTGGCGGCGCGTACGGCTGCACGCTGAGCACAGGGCAGGGCGTTAGACTGCGCAAGATGATTTCAGGAGTACCCGCATGCGTGGACCTGTTGAGCTTGCCGCTGCAACCGTCGTGACGTTGGGCCTCGCGTTGGCTTCTCCGCTGGGTGCCGCCGAAGCCGTCGCAGTCAATCCGCTGCTGCAGACGCCCATCGACCAGTTGCGCCCCGACGAGGTTCGTTTCATGCAGCAGCGCCTGGCCGATTTTCCGGAGCTGCAGCGCTATCGTGATGCCAACGCGCAACTGCCTGCGGCAGTGCCGGGCCAGCCGCGCGTGGTGTTCTTCGGCGACTCGATCACCGAAGGCTGGGGTGCGGAAGGCAGCGCTGGATTCTTCCCCGGCAAGGGCTGGCTCAACCGTGGCATCAGTGGCCAGACCACGGCGCAGATGCTGGTGCGCTTCCCGCAGGACGTGCTGGCACTGAAGCCACAGGTGGTGGTGATCCTGGCCGGCACCAACGACATTGCCGGCAACACCGGCCCGTCCACGCAGGCGATGATCGAGGACAACCTGCACGCGATGGTGGACCTGGCGCGTGCACATGGCATCGCCGTGGTGCTGGCATCGGTGCTGCCGGTCAGCGATTACCCGTGGCTGCCGGGCACGGCACCTGCGCCCAAGGTGCGCGCATTGAACGCGGCATTGAAGCGCTATGCCGATGCACAGCAGCTGGTCTATCTGGACTACTACACGCCGATGGCCAATGCCGCCGGAGGGCTCGATCCGCAGCTGGCCGAGGATGGCGTGCATCCCACGGCGAAGGGCTATGCGGTGATGGCGCCGTTGGCCGAGGCAGCGGTCAAACGCGCGCTGGAGCATGGAAACTGATCACCAGCGGATCGGCTATGCCGATCGGGTGCGACATCCAACTGCAGCGCGGGCCGCCAGCGTCGCGGGGGAAATCACCCCATGCAGATAGCCGCCATCTGAAGCTCAGGCGTCGTCCTGCTTCAACGCCGCGTCGGCCGCCAGCAGCGCCTCGGCGGCTGCACTGAGCGGCGGCGAGGGCGGGGCAACCACGCCGATCGCTTCCATCATCTTAGGCATGCCCAGGAACTGGCGCGCGCGACGGTCGTAGATGCCGGTGACCAGCAGCGCACGGGTGGCGATCTTCTGCTCGGGCTCGATCAGCACGCGCTGCTCCATGATGCCGCGCGAGCCGACCCAGCCGACCAGGCGCGTTTCCAAGGTGAAGCGCTGGAACGGCTTCAGTTCGCGGCGGAACTGGATGGTGCCGGCGCCGACGATCGGCGCCCACTTCTCGCGCAGCGCCACCCGGCCCAGGCCCATGCGCAGGATCAGGTCCAGCCGGCCCAGATCGAAGATGTTCCAGTAGCGGCCGTTGGTCATGTGCAGGTTGCTGTCCAGGTCGTTGGGCAGTACCCGGAACTGCAGCCGCGAGACCCCGAACGGCGCCTCCAGCTTCGGCCGGAACAGGCTGCACAGCAGCAGGTGGAGCAGGCGGAACCAGAGATTCATGGTTATGACGACTGTTATAGAATCGCCGGTACGCTAATGTATGGCGACTGTCCTGGCAAGGAGCCTGCCGTGAGCCCGCGCCCCTCTGATGCGCCACAACGCGTGATTGATGCTGCGGCACAGATGCTGGCGCGCGTGGGTCTCAATGCCACCAGCATCCGTGAGGTGACCAAGCTGGCCGAGGCGCCGCTGGGTTCCACCTATCACCACTTTCCCGGCGGCAAGCAGGAGCTGCTGGCGCGCGCCACCCACATGGCTGGCGACAAGGTGGAGGCGCTTCTCGTTGAGTTGTTGAAGGGCGGGGCCGTGCAGGGCCTGCAGCAGTTCCTGGCGATGTGGCGCGAGCGCCTGCTGCGGTCCGGTTTCCGCGCGGGTTGTCCGGTGCTGGCCGCTGCCGTCGAAGAGCCGGTCGAGGCGGTTACCAGCCAACCGCGCGTGGCCGCCGCAGAGGTGTTCGTGCGCTGGCAGGGGCATCTGGCCGCAGCCTTCATTGCCGACGGCCACGAACCTGCGGCGGCGGATGGACTGGCCAGCCTGGTGATCGCCAGCGTGGAAGGCGCCGTGGCGATGTGCCGCGCACTGCAGGACATCGCCCCGTTCGACCAGGTGGCCGCGCAGTTGCTGAAGGCCGCCGCGCCTCCTTGATCCGGCTATACGTGTGCGGAAGACGCTCAGCAGGTCATCGGAAGATCATCAGGTAGCCCCAGCCGAGCACGATGGGCAGGAAGGCAGCGATGGCCGACGCGCCACCCCAACGCAGGTAGCTGCGGGAGGCGGGGGATCCCTGCCGCTTGAGGGCCCAGGCATGCGTCGGGAGCACCAGCAACGCCTGCACCGCAAAGGTGGCCACGGCGGCAAGCCATGCCACCAGGACGCCGAGGCAGCCATCGCTGAAGCAGCGGCTACCAAACCACGAACCCCAACCGGCGAGGCCAATCATTGGAACGAACATCACGAGCGCGGTGGCGCGGGTGAACTGGGAGGCGTGCATGCCGTGGCGCATAGCTCTTCTGGTGGAAAATCATAATCCAGCCGCCGGCGCGCGGGTACAAGGCCGGCGCCAGTGCGGCCTGTGGGTGATGGACCCACGGCCCCATCGCGCTAGAATCCGTCCACCACCGCCTACGCGTGCCCGGCAAGGATGTCCGCATGCAGTATCAGGTTTCTGAGGTCCCTGGCCGCAATGCCACGCGCCCGCTGGCGGCGGCATGAAGAACTCGCGCCATTTTTCCATCAGTGCATTGAAGTTGCCCAGAAGCCGCGGCAGTGAAGTCGTGCGTGCGGCTGGCCGCGCACGCGGTGGCCATGATCGTCGCGTTGACCGGCGCCACCGTTTCCTCTGTGCTTCCCTTTTCCAGGATCTTCATGCGACAGCGCATTGCACGGAAACGCGTCCTGGCCACAACGGTCGTTCTATCGATGGTTGCGGTCGTAGCGCTGCTGGCCAGCGTGCGCCCGCAGTGGCGGCGGGAAGTCGGCCCGCCGCCGATCAATCTGGGAACGGCACGGATGCAGGCCGAAGTGATGGCAGAGCTCATCGACCTGCGACCGACACCGCCAGGAAAGCCGCCGGTTCCACCGACTCCAATGAAGGGAGTCTCCTCCCCGATGCTGGCCGGTAACAGTGGGTTCGTGACCGCAGCGGTGCGGTTGGAAGACGTCGCGCCAGCACACTTCGAGCCGCGCGGCTGGGAGCCCGACATTCCATTCGCTGTGATGGAATGGACTGCGCCTTCCTGCGGTGAAGGATATCCCGCCCCGGTCTGCCAGGTTCGTCACAGCGTCGTCGAGTGGCGCGATGATGACAGTGCGGCGTCCTTTCAACTGCAGCAGCATCTGGAGTCGATGCTGCAGGTTGCGAACCGCCGGGCTTCACGGGTACCCGGTCTCGCGTTCGAGCTTGCACACGTGCGGGCGCAACGGATGACGTGGGACGAGCTTCAGCAACGGCGCGCGCGCGGTATCGAGGGATGCACGGGTGGCCCGGGCAATCCGGATCTGGGCGTTGTCTATCTGCAGCGTCCTGTGTTCAGCCTGGACGGGAACTGGGCAATGGCATCGGTCGCCTCGGATCTGTGCAGTGGAGGAACGGCGATGCGTGTCCTCTACCTTCTGCATCGCAGGAAGGGCGGCTGGGAGCGTGTTCGAGTGGAGCCTGTCCGCTATACGAGCTTTGGACAGGGCCTGTGGCCCGCGTTGCCGGAGTCGTGATGACAGATACCTCGTTCAAGCCAAACCGTGACTGCCAACAACGGATCGCCTGGCGACGCATTGCATCGCTGGCGGCGGCGCTGTCGGCCTTGGCTCTCATGGCCGGAATCTGCAGCCTGCGCCCGAGGTGGCAGCAGGCGATCGGTCGGCTACCGGTCAACCTGGGAACGGCGCAGATGCAGGCGGAGGCGATGGCGCTGGCGATCCGGCAGAGCCCCCCCATTCCCCCCTCCACCCCCGCCAGTGCCGCAGCCAGCGCCAGTTCTGCCATCGTCGCTGAGCAAGGTGCCCACCGCACCGCAGACGCCGTCCACGCGCGTCGATCGATGGCGCCTGCAGGAGCAGCCGCAGTTGACCGACCCGGTGGGGGAGGGTATCTACGTGATGGAGCAGACCTTGCCCTATTGCTGGGCGGGCAGCAGTGCCTCGACCTGCCAGGAGGTGGACGATCTGGTCCTGCCGCTGGACGACCGGTGGCCGCCGGACATCCATGCGCTGCGGTTGCAGCTGCAGGCGGACCTGGTTCCCGTCAATCGCCGGTCCACGCCAGTACCTGCGGGCGCATTGGCCGGTGCGCAGCGGATGGACGGCGCGGGGCTTCGAGCGCTGCGGGAGCAGGGGTGCAGGGCAACGGTGCATGGGCCGACTCGGACATACGACCACGTCGCCTATCTGACCCGGCCTGTTTTCAGCGTCGATGGGCAGTGGGCTATGATTGCGGTCGCCTGGGATTCGTGTTCCGACGATTTCGTCTACCGGGAGCTTGTCGTGCTGCATCGGGAACAAGGACGCTGGATGGCCGACCCCCCGGAACGGGGTCTGGGCGGCGTATGGGACGGCCGCATACTGCGGCCCTGGACGTACAACCACTGACGAGGAAGAGCGCATGGATGTCGCTGCACGCAGGAACAGGACGTTGTTTCGTTGGATCATGGTGACGCTGCTGGCAGTATTGATGCCGTTTGCGGCACTGGCGCAGCCCGCAGCCGGGGAGGCCGATGGCGCCGAAGCCGCCACTGCCGCGGAAGAGGCGCGATGCCGCGCCTGCACCTACGAGCGTATCGGGCACAAGGTCGATATCGGGCTGGTTGCACTGGTGTCGCTGCTGGTGGTGGGCCTGCTGGTAGCGGCGTCCCGCGAGTGGGGCACCACCTCGCAGCGCTGGACCTGCCGCACGCTGGCTCTGTTGCTGGTGGGTGTCGGTGTGGCATTGCTGTGGTGGGCTGGCAGCGTCGTCTACCTGGGCTACAACCCGTGGCAGGAAATGGCCGCCCCTGTCGATGGTTCGCTTACCTCGACACTGCTCAACACCTCACCGAAGTGGCTGGCGGCGCTGGCGTTGATTGGTTTCGCACCTTCCATCTGGAAGCGCAGCGAGCGCCTGCCGGCCTGGCGTATCGGCTGATCCTGGAACGACGGCGCCGGATCACACCCGGCGCCGCCTGCGGTCATCAGTCAAACCGCAAACGCACACCAGCGTAGACGCCACGGCCTTCGCCCGGCGTCGAGCGGGCAATATCCCTGCCTGCGTCGTCGTAGCCCGGCGTGACCGTGGCGGCGTAGTGGCGGTTGCCGAGGTTGCGCATCTCCGCCCAGGCCTGCCAGCGGCCACCGGGTGCGTCGTAGCCGATGCGGCTGCCGAAGATCACATGGCTGTCAGCCCAGTAGCTGTTGGCGTAGTCCACGGCGATGCGCGAGGCGTATTCGGTATTGAGCGCGGCGTACAGGCCGGATGCATGATCGAAGCGCAGCTCGGCCTGGTAGGCGTGGCGCGGCAGGCCGGGCAGGCGGTTGCTGCCGAAACGCGCGTCGTGGCGATAGCGGAAATCGCTGAAGGTATACGCCTGGCGCAGCGACAGGCGGCCCGGTGCAGCCTGCCACAGCGTGCTGTCCAATCCGGCCTCGATGCCGCGGTGAACGGTGGGGCTGGCGTTGTTCTCGGCGATGAACAGGTTCGGCACCGGTTGCAGTTCGACGCTCAGCAGTTCGTGGTTCACGTGAGCGTAGTAGCCGGTCAGTTCCCAGCGGCCCAGCGCCGCGTCACCGCGCGCGCCCAGTTCCAGCGTGGTGGCGGTCTGGTTCTGCATCGGCACCGGCGCGCGCTGGCGGCCGCTGGACGGGCCATTGCCTGGCCCGAAGTACTGGTTCGAGCCCCAGATCATCGACCAGGGGTGCGGCGCCTCCACCGAGCGGCTGAGGTTGCCGAACCACTGGGTCTGGGCGCTGTGCTGCCAGGTGAAGCCCAGTCGCGGCGCATAGTCCCAGTCGTGGTCGCGCAGGCGGCCGCCGCTGCTCGGCCAGGTCACCTGCACATCGCGACGGGTGTTGATCAGTGCCAGCCCGGTCTGCATGCGCAGGCGGTCATTGAAGGTGAGGGTATTGCTGACGTGCAGCGTGCTGTCGGTGCCGTGGTGGCGGAAGTCACGCGTGCGCGTACCGGCGGCATAGCCGTTGCTGGCAAAGCGCAGCGACTCGCGCACATCGGCGTCCAGATCGTGGGTGACGCGCAGGCCGACCGTGGTTTCGCTGTCCAGGCCGAACAGCCGGTGGCGGCGGCGGTAGTCCAGCGTGGCGTTGAGGTTGGCGTAGTCCAGCTGCTGCCGGTACAGGCTCTCGTTCAAGTCCATCGGGTACTTGTGATAGACCAGTCCGGCCTGCAACGAGGAGTCCTCATCGATCTGCAGCGTGGTGACGTTGCCCACCCAGGTGCTGCCCGGCTGCGGGCGACGTGCATCGATGGCCAGGTTGGCCGCATTCGCGGCACGCGGATCGTTGCGGATCTGATCGCGGGTCAGGCGGCCGGGCGTTTCATGATTGGTTTCGCGATAGCGCACAAAGAAGCGCGTCTGCAGGTCGGGCGTGATCTGCCATCCCACATTCGCCATCGCACCCTTGCCGTCGCCGCGCGTATGACGCTGGTAACCGTCGAATTCGGTATCGGTGTAGGCCAGGAAGTAGTCGACATCACCACTGACGCCGCCCCAGCTGATGCCGCGCTTCTGGTAGCCACGGCTGCCGGCTTCGTAGTGCAGCTGCACGCCCGCCGAATCACGACCGCTGCGGCTGACGTAGTCGATGGCACCACCCAGCGCCAACGCACCGCGCTCGAAGCCGTTGGCGCCGCGCAGGACTTCCACGCGCGACAGCCACAGCGGTTCCAGCAGCTCGTAGGGCGTGCCCCCCGGGCCGGTCAGTGGCAGGCCGTCGATCGACACCGCAATACCCGAGGCGTGCGCGCCCGGGCCCCGGTTGATGCCCGAGCCACGGATCGAGATCTTGGTGCCCTCATTACCCGGCGACTGCGCGCTGATACCCGGCTGGTAGGCCAGCACATCGGCGCTGGTGGACAGTCGGCTGTCGGCCTTGGCCATGTCGATCAGGTTGCTGGCGCCGGGCACGCGCTTCAGCGCCTCGCGCGCCTGCGCGCTGGCATCGGCGGCAGCGGTGACCTGCACGGCATCCAGCGTGGTGGCCTGTGGGGCCGCAGCGGCGGTGGAAGAGAGGCCGAGGGAAACGGCCAGGAACAGCAGCGAGGGGGTGGGGCGGTACGACGAGAGCGACATGCGGGAATGCTGTAAACTACCAAAGTGGCGCGCAAGTTAACAGGTCGGCGGCGTCACGTCACCCGTCGCTCGCGTATGGCCGCCCGCAACATCCATGTAGAGCCGAGTCCATGCTCGGCTATCGCGCGCAGCGCGGGTCTCCTGAGATCGCAACGAAGAGCAGCCGAGCATGGGCTCGGCTCTGCAGCAGGGTTTAGGGCGAGGGCTTCGCCAGCGCCTTGGCCTTCGCGTACAGCGCCTTGGCAATCTCTGCATCGCCCAATGCCGCATGGCACTCGGCCAGGCTGTCCCACGCGTTGGCCGAATCCGGATACAACTCGGCGTTGAGCGCGAACACCTTCAGTGCCTTGCTGGCACCCAGACTCTCGCGGATGGCGTAGCCATCGGCATTGATCGCACGTTCCAGTTCGCCGGTGGGAACGCCATTGCTGTCGCGCAGCCAGCTACGCATCTGCGGTTTCGCATCGGTGCTGTCATCCAGCGCATAGCCGATCAGCCGCTCGGACAGCACAGCGTGCGGAAACTCCCCGGGCGCAACCACCGCCATCGTGCTTTCCACCAACGTGCTCGACCACACATTGCGCGCACTGCCGTTGGTCAGATACACGAACACCCAGTAGCCGCTGGCCAGCGTGCCCTTGTAGGCCAGCCGGGCACGTACGCGGGTGCCGCCGTCATGGCCGACCTGGGTGTAGTCGTCGCTTCGGGTGGTGTCCCAACCGGTGGAGAAGAAATTGCTGCCGCCACCGCTCAGTTTCTGCGGCTGCCAGAGCTTTTCCAGGGTCGCCGTGCGCACCAGCTTTCCGCTCGCCAGCGCCTGCAGGAAACGGTTCATGTCGCCCACGGTGGTCTGCAGATCGGCATGGCCCCAGCCGTAGTCCGACCAGGCATCTTCATTGGCCGGCTGCAGCTGGCCGTCCTTGCCGGTGTAAGGCACCGCCGCGCGCTTGGCTGGCACGCTGGCAACGCCCCACGAGGTGCTGGTCATCTTCAGCGGTTGCAGGATGCGTTCGCGAGCGATGGCCGGGTAGGGCTTGCGGTAGTGCGCTTGCAGCAACGCCGTCAGCACCAGGTAGTTGGCCTGGGTGTACTGCACGCGGCTGCCGGTGGCGAACTGCATCGGTGTCGCGCCGGCTACCTTCAGTGCAGCGCCAAGGTCAGGGGCTACACCGGGGTAGCCCTTGCTGACCCAACGGTTGTCGACACGATCGTAGTACTCGCCGATACCCGAGCTGTGGTTGAGGAAATCGCGCACGTGGATTGCCTGCCATGCTGCAGGCAGGTCCGGCACATAGCGGCTGGCCGGTGCATCCAGATCCACCTTGCCCTGGTCGACCAACTGCATCACCAGCGTGCTGGTCAGCAGCTTGGCCATCGACTGCGCGGCGAAGATGGTCTCGACGGTGGCGGGCGCATGGGTAGCGGGATCACGTTCACCGCTGGCGCCCTGGTACAGCACCTGACCGTTGTGGGCGACCAGTACCGCCTGGCCGGCGATGCCGTAGCGTTCGCGGTTGGTCTGCAGTTGGGTGCTGAGCTGCTTGGAAAGATCGCCGGCAGTTTCAAGCGCCGAAACGGGTGGGATCGCAAACAGCGTGCAGAGCAATGCAACGGCCAGGGTGCGGTACATCGCGGTGATCCATCAGCGGTGATGGCGCATGTTGGTCACGTCGGAAGAGCGGGTCAAGGGCACCGATTCCCGCATCAGGGAGAGCCGGCCAGCGGCCGGCACTACCACACGTTTCCGGTAGTGCCGGCCGCTGGCCGGCACCCCTGCGATCAGCCGAGGATGCCCGGCAGATCCAGCCCCTTTTCCTTCGCGCATTCAATCGCGATCTCATAGCCCGCGTCGGCATGGCGCATCACGCCGGTGGCCGGGTCGTTCCACAGCACGCGGCCAATCCGCTTGGCCGCTGCCTCGGTGCCGTCGCAGACGATCACCATGCCGGCGTGCTGCGAGAAGCCCATGCCGACGCCACCACCGTGATGCAGCGACACCCAGGTCGCGCCGCTGGCGGTGTTGAGCAGGGCGTTCAGCAGCGGCCAGTCGGACACCGCGTCGGAGCCGTCGGCCATCGCTTCGGTTTCGCGGTTCGGCGAGGCGACGCTGCCACTGTCCAGATGGTCGCGACCGATCACCACCGGCGCCTTCAGTTCGCCGTTGGCGACCATCTCGTTGAACGCCAGGCCAAGTCGATCACGATCACCCAGGCCGACCCAGCAGATGCGCGCCGGCAGGCCCTGGAACTTGATCTTCTCGGCGGCCATGTCCAGCCAGCGGTGCAGGTGCGGGTTGTCCGGAATCAGTTCCTTCACCTTGGCATCGGTCTTGGCGATGTCTTCCGGGTCGCCACTCAGTGCCGCCCAACGGAACGGGCCGATGCCACGGCAGAACAGCGGGCGGATGTAGGCCGGCACGAAACCCGGGAAATCGAAGGCATTGGCCACACCTTCTTCCAGCGCCATCTGCCGCAGGTTGTTGCCGTAGTCCACGGTCGGCACGCCCAGCGCGTGGAAGCCGAGCATGGCGCGGATGTGGTTGGCCATCGATGCGCGCGCGGCCTTCTCCACTTCCTTGGGGGCGGAAACGCGCTTCTCGTCCCACTGCTCGACCGTCCAGCCCTGCGGCAGGTAGCCGTTCACCGGGTCGTGCGCGGAGGTCTGGTCGGTCAGCAGGTCCGGCTTCACGCCGCGCTTGAGCAGTTCGGCCAGCACATCGGCAACGTTGCCGAGCAGGCCCACCGACTTCGGCGTACCGGCCTTGCACGACTCGTCGATCAGCCGCAGCGCTTCATCCAGGTTGTCGGTCCAGGTATCCAGGTAGCCGGTGCGCAGGCGCATGTCGATGCTGCTCTTGCGGCATTCGACGGCCAGGCAGGAGGCGCCGGCCATCACGGCAGCCAGCGGCTGTGCACCACCCATGCCGCCGAGGCCACCGGTGAACAGCCATTTCCCGGTCAGGTCGCCGCCGAAATGCTGGCGCCCCATTTCCACGAAGGTCTCGTAGGTGCCCTGCACGATGCCCTGCGCACCGATGTAGATCCAGCTGCCGGCGGTCATCTGGCCGTACATGGCCAGGCCCTTCTTATCCAGCTCGTTGAAGTGGTCCCAGTTGGCCCAGCGCGGCACCAGGTTGGAATTGGCGATCAGCACGCGCGGTGCATCGGCGTGGGTGCGGAACACGCCCACTGGCTTGCCGGACTGCACCAGCAGGGTCTGGTCATCGTCCAGACGCTTGAGCGTTTCGACGATGGCGTCGAAGCTCTCCCAGTCGCGTGCGGCGCGGCCGATGCCGCCATACACCACCAGTTCCTGCGGGCGCTCGGCCACGTCCGGGTGCAGGTTGTTCATCAGCATGCGCAGCGGTGCTTCGGTCAGCCAGCTCTTGGCGTTCAGCGTGGTGCCGGTCGGCGCGGCGATGGTGCGGGACGGGTCGTTGCGGGTCATGCGGCGCTCCGGTTCGTAGCGAATTCAAGGCAGGCGTTGAGCACCTGCGCCAGGGTGTGGCGCAGTGGTGCGGCGTGGTCGGGGTCGAGCGGGGTGGGCCAGCTGTGTTCGTCCACCTGGTCCGGCAGGGGTTCGTGCATGTAGCCGCGGCAGGCCAGTTCCATCTGCAGGCTGTGCACGCCGCCGGCGATGTTGCTGTAGTGGCGGGTGATCCAGCCGCCCTTGAAGCGGCCGTTGCGCACCTGGCTCATGCCACTGATCTTCAGCAGGTTTTCCACCACGTCGCTCAGGGCGTTGTCGCAGGAGGTGTCCGGTGCGCCGGACGGACCGGCAGTCCCCAGGTTGAACTGCGGCAGTTCGCCCTCGAACAGGTGCGGGATATGCGAGCGGATCGAGTGTGCGTCGTACACCACCACGGTGCCGTGGCGTGCACGCAGGCGCGTGATCTGCGAAGCCAGCGCATCGTGGTAGGGCAGGAAATACGTGTCGCGGCGCCGGGCGATCTCGGCGTCATCCGGCTCGCGCCCAGCGTGATAGAGCGGCTGGTTGTCGAAGGTGGTCAGCGGGCACAGGCCGGTGGTGTTCTGGCCCGGGTACAGCGAGACCCCGCTGGGGTCACGGTTGAGGTCGATCACCGAACGCGAGATTGCCGAGCGCACCGTGGTCGCGCCCATGCCACGCACGAAGTCGTACAGCTCGTGCACCCACCAGTCGGCATCGCGGCGGGCCAGCCACGGCGAGTGGTAGTCGCCGATCAGATCGTGCGGCAGCTCGCTGCCGGTATGTGGAAAGCTGACGATCAACGGGGCGTCGCCCTCGTGCACCGTCAACCATTCGGGATGGGCATTCATGCCTGCGGTTCCACGGTCGGCAGCAGCTCTCCCAGGCCCTGCGCCAGCGCGCCACTGCGCACCAGATTCGTGGCGGTCACCATGTCGAGGTGGAAATAGCGGTCTTCTTCCAGCGTCGGCACCTGCGCACGCAGCGTGGCGCGCACGGCTTCCAGCGCGGCACTGGAGCGCAGCGGCGCATGGAAGTCGCAGCCCTGCGCCGCGGCCAGCAGTTCGATGCCGATCACGTTGGCCGCGTTCTCGGCCATCTGCATCAGGCGCCGCGCACCGTGCGCGGCCATCGACACGTGGTCTTCCTGGTTGGCCGAGGTCGGGATCGAATCAACACTGGCCGGGTAGGCGCGCTGCTTGTTTTCCGAGACCAGCGCAGCGGCGGTCACCTGCGGAATCATGAAGCCGGAATTCAGGCCAGGACGCGGGGTCAGGAACGCCGGCAGGCCGGACAGCGCCGGGTCCACCAGCATCGCCAGGCGGCGCTCGCTGATCGAACCGATCTCGCACACCGCCATCGCCAGCATGTCGGCGGCAAAGGCGACTGGCTCGGCGTGGAAGTTGCCGCCAGACAGTGCTTCGCCGGTATCGGTGAACACCAGCGGATTGTCGGACACGCCGTTGGCTTCGATTTCCAGCGTGGTCGCGGCCTGGCGCAGGATGTCCAGCGCCGCGCCCATCACCTGCGGCTGGCAGCGCAGACAGTACGGATCCTGCACGCGCACGTCGTTGTCACGGTGCGACTCGCGGATGCCCGAGCCCTGCATCAGCGTGCGCAGGGTGGCGGCGGTGGCGATCTGCCCGCGCTGGCCGCGGATGGCGTGGATACGCGGGTCGAACGGGGTGTCCGAGCCCTTGGCCGCTTCCACCGACAACGCGCCGGTCACCAGCGCGGCCTGGAACACGGTCTCGATCTCGAACAGGCCGGCCAGCGCATAGGCGGTGGAGAACTGGGTGCCGTTGAGCAGCGCCAGGCCTTCCTTCGCGCCCAGTTCGATCGGCTGCAGGCCGGCACGTGCCAGGGCATCGACCGCTGGCAGGCGCTCGTCACCGATGAAGGCTTCGCCCACGCCCAGCATCACGCTGGCCAGGTGCGAGAGCGGCGCGAGGTCGCCCGAGGCGCCGACCGAACCCTGCGCCGGTACCACCGGCAGCACGCTCTTGACCAGCATCGCTTCGAGCAGCCGCAGGGTTTCCTCGCGCACGCCGGAAGCGCCCTGCGCGAGGCTGACCAGCTTCAGCGCCATCATCAGCCGTACCACGCTGGCCGGCATCGGTTCGCCCACGCCAGCAGCGTGCGAGAGCACGATATTGCGCTGCAGGGTGGCCAGGTCCTCGCGCTCGATGCGCACGCTGGCCAGCTTGCCGAAGCCGGTGTTGATGCCATACACCGGCGCACCCTTGGCGACGATGGCGGCGACTGCAGCAGCACTGGCGCGCACTACCGGCAGCGCGGCGGGATCCAGTGCCAGCGGCGCGCCGCGATAGACCTGCCGCCACTGGGCGAGAGTGACGTGGCCGGGGCGAAGAACCAGGGTGTTGCTCATGTGTTGCTCCAGGAGGCAGGCAGGTCGGGCTGCCCGCGCACCACGCGCGCGTGCAGCGGGTTGAATCCAATGCGATAGACCAGGTCGGCGGGGGCGTCGATGTCCCAGATCGCCAGGTCGCAGTCCATGCCCACGGCCAGGCGGCCGATGCGATCCCCACGGCCCAGCGCGCGCGCCGCTTCACGGGTGAAGCCGGCGATGCACTCGTCCACGGTCAGGCGGAACAGGGTGGCGCCCATGTTCATCGCCAGCAGCGGGCTGGTCAGTGGCGAGGTGCCCGGGTTGCTGTCGGTGGCAAGGGCCAGCGGCACGCCGGCCGCACGCAGCGCGCCGATCGGCGGCAGGGTGGTATCGCGGGTGAAATAGAAGGCACCGGGCAGCAGCACGGCGACAGTGCCGGCCGCGGCCATCGCGGTGATGCCGGCGTCATCCAGATGTTCGATATGGTCGGCCGAGAGTGCACCGAAACTGGCGGCCAGTTCGGCGCCATGCTGGTTGCTCAGCTGCTCGGCATGGATCTTCACCGCCAGCCCGTTGGCGCGCGCCGCCTCGAAGACCTGCCGCGCCTGCGCCGGCGAGAAGGCGATGTTCTCGCAGAACACGTCCACCGCTTCGGCCAGGCCTTCGGCGGCGATGGCCGGAATCATCACGTTGCACACCTCGTCGGTGTATTCCTGTGCCTCGCGGCCTGGCGGAATCGCGTGTGCGCCGAGGAAGGTGGTCACCACGTTGACCCGGCACTCCTCGCCCAGCGCACGTGCGACCTGCAGCTGCTTGCGTTCGTCGGGCAGGGTCAGGCCGTAGCCGGACTTGATCTCGATCGTGGTCACGCCTTCGGCACGCATCGCCAGCAGGCGCGGCCGGCTTTCGCGGGCCAGCTGTTCCGGGGTGGCAGCACGGGTGGCGCGCACGGTGGAGACGATGCCGCCGCCGGCACGGGCGATCTCGGCATAGCTGACGCCCTGCAGGCGCTGCTCGAATTCGTTGGCACGGTTGCCGGCGTAGACCAGGTGGGTGTGGCAGTCGATCAGGCCGGGCGAGATCCAGCGGCCTTCGCCATCGATGCGGGTGGTCGGCTGCAGGTGGGCGTCGCTGCCGGCCGGGCCGACATGGACGATGCGGCCGCCAGCGCAGGCCAGTACGCCATCGCGGATGACACCCAGCCCCTCGCCATCGAGGGTCATCAGGTGGACATTGGACCAGAGGGTATCGACGTGCATGGCATCCACAACGCGGCTGTGCTTATATGTCTATACAATATAGGCGTCCATTTCGGGTTGTCCAGCCATGTCCGATTCGCGTTCCCCACACTGTTTCCATGCCGCCCATGCCCTGCTGGCCGATGGCTGGGCCCGCGATGTCCGCCTGCAGGTGCAGGACGGCCGCGTCACGGCGATCCATACGGGGCAGGGCGCCCAGCACGGCGACACCCGCGTCGACATCCTGGTGCCGGGCCTACCCAACCTGCACAGCCACGCCTTCCAGCGCGGCATGGCCGGGCTGACCGAGATCGGCGGCGGCGACGGTGACAGCTTCTGGAGCTGGCGTGAACTGATGTACCGCTTCCTGGCCCATCTGCGCCCGGACGCAGTGCAGGCCATCGCCGCCCAGGCCTACATGGAAATGCTGGAAAGCGGCTTCACCCGCGTCGGCGAATTCCATTACCTGCACCACGACGCCGATGGTCGCGCCTATGCCAATCGCGCTGAGATGAGTGCGCGGATCGCGGCGGCGGCCGACCAGACCGGTATCGGCCTGACCCTGCTGCCGGTGTTCTATGCACATGCCGATTTCGGTGGCGCGCCGCCGAATCCGGCGCAGCGTCGCCTGATCCACGATGTGGACGGTTTCGCGCAGCTGCTGGACGCCGCCAAGCCGGCACTGGCCGCGCTGCCGGATGCGGTGCTCGGCATCGCGCCGCACAGCCTGCGTGCAGTCACCGGCGAGGAATTGAGTGCGTTGCTGCCGCTGACCGACGGCCCGGTGCACATCCATATCGCCGAGCAGATGCGTGAAGTCGAGGCCTGCCTGGCCTGGAGCGGCCAGCGTCCGGTGCAGTGGCTGTACGACCATGCACCGGTGGATGCGCGCTGGTGCCTGGTGCACGCCACCCACATCACCGACGATGAGCGCGCCGCCATCGTGGCCAGCCAGGCCGTGGCCGGCCTGTGCCCGATCACCGAAGCCAATCTGGGCGACGGCCTGTTCCCGATGCAGGCGTTCGCGCGCGAGGGCGGGCGCTTCGGTGTCGGCTCCGATTCCAATGTGCTGATCGATGCGGCCGAAGAACTGCGCCTGCTCGAATACGGCCAGCGCCTGACCCTGCGCGGTCGCAACGTGCTGGCCCCGGATGCCACCCGCAGTACCGGCCGCTTCCTGTTCGAAGGCGCACTGCACGGTGGTGCACAGGCGCTGGGCGTGGCCGCTGGCCTGCAGATCGGCGGCAGTGCCGACCTGGTCGAACTGGATGCCGGGCACCCGGCGCTGCAGGCGCGACAGGATGACGCATGGCTTGACAGCTGGGTGTTCGCCGCACGTAATGGCGCGCTGCGATCGGTCTGGCGCCATGGCCGCCAATGCGTGGCCGAGGGCCGCCACCTGCAGCGCGAGGCGATCACCACCGCCTTTACCGCCGCCCTGCGTGGCGTGCTGGGCTGATCGCCTCCCGCTACCGAGACCCCATTACGTGAAGGCCAGCAAGTCCGCCACGCTCAACCAGCGTATCCGCAGCGATCTGGAAAGCCGCATCCTCAGCGGAGAATGGGCGCCGGGCTTCCGGATTCCGTACGAGCACGAGCTGATGGAGCAGTACGGCTGCTCGCGGATGACGGTGAACAAAGTGCTGACCGCGTTGGCCGAGAGCGGCATGATCGAGCGTCGCCGCCGTGCCGGTTCGTTCGTGGCGCGGCAACCCCCGCACCTGGAGCAGGTGGCGCTGGAGATCCCCGATATCGCGATGGAGGTTGGCTCGCGCGGCCACCAGTACACCTATCGCCTGCTGCAGCGCGACCTGCGCCTTGCCGATGCCGGCAATGCCGGTGAAGTCGAGCTGGCCGGACAGGAAAACCTGCTGGCGATGCGCTGCCTGCATCTGGCCGATGGTCGCCCGCTGGCGCTGGAGCATCGCCTGATCAGCCCGGTGGGCGTGCCTGAGGTACTGGAGGTCGACTTCAGCACTACCGCGCCGGGCAGCTGGCTGCTGCAGAACGTGTCGTGGACCCGTGCCCAGCACCGCATCAGTGCCTGGGGGGCAGATACCGCCACCGCCAAGCTGCTGGACGTGAAGCCCGGTACCGCCTGCTTGGTGATCGAACGCCTGACCTGGCGTGGCGAACAGCCGATCACCCGCGTGCGCCAGGTGTTCCTGGGGGATGCCTGGGACCTGGTGGCGCGCTTCGCGCCGGGCGCGCGATAGGGATTCCCTCCACGCATGGCGTGGATCTACTGGGCCGGAACGACTGTCGCCTTGAACTCTGTCGGGGCGTGTGTGCGATGTGTATCGTCCTTGCATGAAGAGCAGGGACCTCATCCGGGATCTGGAAGCGGCATGTTGGATCTGTCGTCGGATCCGCGGATCCCATCATGTATTCGTGCACCCGCAGCACCCTCACATCATCACCGTTCCTCACCCAAGGAAGGATCTGGGGAAGGGCTGGTGCAGGCGTTGCGGAAGCTCGCAGGACTGACGTAGGAGGGCCCATGCGATATCCAGTCCTGATCGAGGCAGGCGATGAGCGCACCGCGTGGGGTGTGGTCGTTCCAGATCTGCCGGGGTGCTTCTCGGCGGCCGACACGCTTGATGATGCGCTCAGCGCTGCCGAGGAAGCTGCGCTCGCCTGGATTGATGCGGCGCTGGATGAGGGGCGCTCGATTCCGACACCTTCCGCGCCACAGAAGATCGCCGCCGAGGCATCCAAGGACATCCGTTGGATTCTTGCGTACATCTGCATTGATCCGGCTCTGCTGGACGACACCATCGAGCGGGTCAATATCAGCCTGCCACGCCGGATCCTGGCGAGGCTGGATGCGCAGGCCAGAGCGGCGGGTGAATCGCGCTCCAGTTACATCGCCCATCTCGCGGCATTGGGCTGAGCAGGCGCCATGTGGAGCCGAGCCGATGCTCGGCTGCTGTTCGCGCGTGGCTCAACTCTGCAAAGGCATCCACGCGTGGCGTGGATCTACCAAGGGGGCGCGCATCGGGGTTCAGTAAATCCACGCCACGGTGGATGCGGCCCCATCAGTACGTGGCGCACTGCCGCCAGCGCACCGGCTCATCCACGCCGGGGCGGGCGTTGAGCTGGATGCGCACGTTGCGCAGGGCGGGGTAGTGCAGCACTTCCTCGCAGACCTGCGGCCACACCGCGTCCAGCTCGCCCGTGCGGTTGATCGCCAGCGTTTGGCGGGTCAGCCAGACCCCGCTGGCGATACCGGGCTTGCCGGCCAAGGCGCGGGACAGATCGGCCTGGAAGCGCTCCAGCGTGGCGGCATCCGGGTTGGGGTTGCTGCGCGCGTCGGCTGAGGGCGCGGCCAGTGCAGGCGCAGGGGCCGGCGGCGTGGTGGCGGGGGCCGACGCCGGTTCGGGCGCCGCTTCAACCGCAGGTGCAACCGGCGCGGGGGTGTCCGCCACCTCGGCAACAGGCGGGGTGTCCTGCACATGCAAGCCTTGCAGGCTCAATCCCACCAGCAGGCCCAGCGTGACCGCGCCGAGCGCGGCAATGGCGATCCGGCGCAGGGCTTCATGGCGGGCGCTGGCACGCACACGGGTTTCGATTTCCGCCGGCAGGTAGGGCTGCAGCAGCGGCCACAGGCGTGGACCGTCCAGCACCTCGACCGCCTGCTTCTCGGCAGCGCTGCGCCCGTCGCGTTCCATCCGGCCTTCGGTCAGCAGCACGCCGCCCTTGGCGCCGGCCAGGCGCGCAGCAGCCCCCAGCTCGTTCACTGCGGCGGTGCCGATACGGTAGGCAAGGCCATGCTTGCAGGACACCAGCCACTGGTTGGGGCCGTCGCTGAGCAGGAAGTCGCTGCTTGGCTCGCGGGATTCCTCCGCCGGGTCATTCAGTTCACGCAGGCCGCGCTGTTCGCGCAGCATGCGCTTGACCAGTACCGAGAACTCGCGCCAGTGCGTGCCCGCCAGGGCTTGCAGGCCGAGTTGCATCTCCTTCTGCCGCCGCTTGATCCACCACAGATAGACAACAGCCAGGGAACAGGTAAGCAGGGCCGACAGCAGGGCCAGGATCCAAGGGAGCATGCAGGAGGTGCGCGGAAGGGGCGAATGCGGAAGACGACAGTGTAAAGGTCGCACTATCCGGCTGGGTCAGGACGTTCCTGACAGGAAGCGTGATGGAACGCTCAGATCGGCATACGGCGGGCACGAAAAACCCGCCAATCCTGAAGCCGTGAGGGGAGGGAACAAACGGCAGCCGAAGCGATTGGCGGGTTGCTCGCGATTGTCAATCAAATTTTATTGCATTGCAACAATGGCCGGTCAGGGCACGCTGCCTGGCGACTGATGGCTGCCCGGGGCGGGAGCATCGGCGCCCGAGGCCGCACGGTTTTCCAGCTTGGCCAGCCGCGCGTGCAGGGCGTCGATACGGGCTTCCAGCGCGGTCACCTCATCGGCAGTTGGGACATGCAGGCGCTTGAGCACGCCCTGCACCTGGTCATCGAAGGCCTTTTCGACCTTGTTCCAGGTGCCAGAGGCCTTCTCGCGGGCCTCATCCAGCGAGGATTCCACGTTGTCGCGCCAGCCCGGGCCCTGTTCGCCGTGGCGTTCACGGCGGCGGGCCTCCCAGGCTTCGCCTTCCTTCACCAGGCCGTCGAAGAAGCGGCTGCCTTCGGCCTGTGCACGGCCAAGAGCGCCCAGGCCGGCCAGCCAGACCTGCTGCGCCGAGTCACTCAGCTTGCGCGAGAAGCGCTCGGCCTGGTCACCGAACGAGGCGTCGTCGTTGCGGCGGTCATCGTTTTCGTACTGGTTCATCGCACTTCCCGTGGGAGTTGGGCCTGCCCCGAGAGTAGCGCGCGATGGCGTTGCACGGCCGTGACGGCCGCCGCCGGGGTTCAGCCCAGCTTTTCCTTCAGCACGCGCTGGATCTCGCCCTCGACCATGCCCTTCATCGCCGACAGCAGGAAGCCCAGCTTGGCGGTGACGCGCACGGCGCCCGGCTGCAGTTCGATCGCACCGTCCACGCCGCTGCCAGAGAAGTTCAGCACGTCGGCGGCCCAGGACGACTTCAGGCCGAAGCGCTCGGACAGCTTGGCGGCGACCTGTTCGATCGCGGCGCGTGCCTGCGCGTCGGGCAGGGCGTGGGCGTGGCGGACATCGATGGTGGACATGCAGGCTCCTGGCGCAGGGCGGGGATGATCAATGAGGGCGAGCATTGTGCGCATCGAGGGCCGTCGCGCCAAGCACTCATCGCAGGTTCTTCTTCGTTGGCGGCCAACCTGCTAGGCTGCGCCGCGTGCAGAACCTGCTTGTTCACTTCAGTCAACAACAACAGCCCGACCAGCCGCTGCGGCCCGGGGTGCAACGCATCGTGCGCCAGGCCAACGGCAGCGTGCGGCTCGGCGACGCCGGCCACGGCGCTCTGCTGCTGGCGCAGTTCTGCATGGACGATCGCGGCCTGTGGCTGCAGGTCGGCAACGGTATCCGTGGCATCCACGTGAATGGTCGGCCGGTGCGCCGCATGGCGCTGCTGCGTGCAGGCGATGCGGTCTATGTGGACGGCGTGGAGATGGTGCTGCAGGGCGAGGTCGAGAGCCTGCTGCAGGCACCCGCGCCGAAGAACGACGATGGCACCGATGAGCAGCAGCGCCTGCTGCGCGGTGTCGGCGGCCTGCATCATGGCCGCAGCTATACGCTGTCGCGGGCACGCTTGATCGGCCGCGGCAGCGACGCCGACATCGCCATCGACGATCCGGCCTTCGCCGAACAGCACGCCCGCGTGGAAGTGCACGGTGATCGTGTGCTGCTGCGCGACCTCGGCAGTGCCGACGGCACCCGGGTCAACGGCGTAGCCGTGCGCCACTGCTGGCTGCAGGCCGGCGACCAGGTGGTGTTCGATGGCCAGCATCGTTTTGTGCTGGAAGTGCCGCATGATCCACGTCGGCGGCCGTTGCCGGCCGAGGACGAGTCCGGCGAGGACGCGGAACAGGCGCCGGTGCTGCCGGTGACGCCGCGCAGGGTCCGGCGCTGGCCGTGGCTGCTGGCCAGCGCCTTGTTGCTGGCGGCAGTGCTCAGCCTGCTGCTCTGGTTCGGCGCGCGCTGACGGTCGCGCGGTGACGGTAGTGCCGGCCGCTGGCCGGCAACCGCCGCCCTGAATCCATGAGGTTGCCGGCCAGCGGCCGGCACTACCCGGTCGCGTCGCCAATGGATTCCAATGAAACCAAATTTCCCTTGCGCCACAAGGCCGCAAGGCTGGTGCACTGCGGCATACTAGGGGTCTTGCCCCACAGGTGTGACATGACGCGCGCGTTCAACTTCAGTGCCGGCCCTGCGACCTTGCCGGAATCGGTCCTGCGCCAGGCGCAGGCGGAAATGCTGGACTGGCACGGGTCCGGCGCTTCGATCGTGGAAATGAGCCATCGCGGCGCGGAATTCATGTCCGTGGCTGCCGAAGCCGAGGCCGACCTGCGTCGCCTGCTCGACATCCCCGACGACTATGCGGTGCTGTTCCTGTCCGGTGGCGCCACCACCCAGCAGGCGCTGATCCCGCTCAACTTCGCCAGCCCCGGCCAGCGTGCCGACTACGTGGTCAGTGGTCACTGGGGCAAGACCGCGGTCAAGCAGGCCGGGGTCTACGTCGACGTCAACATCGCCGCCAGCAGCGAGGCCCACGGCTACCGCGAGCTGCCGGCGCGTGCCGACTGGCAGCTGTCGCGCGATGCCGCCTACGTGCACATCACCGCCAACGAGACCATTCACGGCGTCGAATTCCGTGATGTGCCCGATACCGGCAACGTCCCGCTGATCGCCGACTTCAGCTCGTCCATCGCCAGCGAACCGCTGGATGTGCGCCGTTATGGTGTGATCTACGCCGGCGCGCAGAAGAACCTGGGCCCGGTCGGCATCGCGGTGATGATCATCCGCCGCGACCTGCTCGAGCGCAGTGGCCAGCCGCGCGCGGACATCTTCGATTACCGCTCGCACGTCGCCCGCGATTCGATGCTCAACACCCCGCCGACCTGGAACTGGTATCTGGCCGGCCTCGTGTTCAAGTGGATGCTGGCCGAGGGCGGCGTGACCGAATTCGCCAAGCGCAACGCCGCCAAGGCCGCGCTGGTGTACGGCGCCATCGACGGCTCCGGCGGCTTCTACCGCAATGAAGTCGCACATGCGGCCCGTTCGCGCATGAACATTCCGTTCTTCCTGCCCGATGTCGAACTCGACGCCCGCTTCGTCGCCGAAGCCAAGGCCGCTGGCCTGCTGGCGCTGAAGGGCCACAAGGTGGTCGGCGGCATCCGGGCTTCGCTGTACAACGCCATGCCGCTGGCCGGGGCCGAGGCGCTGGTCGCCTTCATGGCCGATTTCCAGCAGCGTCACGGTTGAGCAATGAACGGCGCGCACCGTCGGGTGCGTGCCCCGCAACAGGGAATTCCGATGGCAAGCAGCAAATCCAGCAAGAAGGTGCCGAAGAAGGCCGAACCGGCCAAGGACAGCGCCTCCACCAAGGCCAAGGGCAAGAGCACGTCCAAGGCTGCGTCGAACCCGGCGCCCACCCTGGCGCCGCTGGCGCTGGCCGATGTGCGTTCGAAGATCGACCAGATCGACCGCGACATCCAGAGCCTGATCGCCGAGCGCGCACGTTTCGCCCACCAGGTCGGCAAGGCCAAGGGCAAGCTGGCTGCTGCCGTCGACTACTACCGCCCCGAGCGCGAAGCGCAGGTGCTGCGCATGGTGGTGGACCGCAACGAAGGCCCGCTCAGCGATGAACTGCTGGTGCACGTCTACCGCGAGATTATGTCGGCCTGCCTGGCGCAGCAGGAGCCGCTGAAGATCGGCTACCTCGGCCCGGAAGGCACCTTCAGCCAGCAGGCGGTGCTCAAGCATTTCGGCCGCTCCGCGCTGGGCCTGCCGATGGCCAGCATCGAGGAAGTGTTCCAGGAAGTGGAAGCGGGCAACGCCGATTTCGGTGTGGTGCCGGTGGAGAATTCGGGGCAGGGCACCATCCAGATCACCCTGGACATGTTCCTGACCTCCAACCTGAAGATCTGTGGCGAAGTGGAACTGCGCGTGCAGCAGTACCTGATGTCGCGCAGCGGCCGCATCGAGGACATCGAGCGCATCTACGCACACCCGCAGTCGTTCATGCAGACCTCGGCGTGGCTGCGCGCCAACCTGCCGAAGGCCGAGAAGATTCCGGTATCCAGCAACGCCGAAGGTGCGCGCCGTGCGCGCAACGCCGACGACGCGGCGGCCATCGGCGGCGAGAGTGCCGGCCACGTGTACGGCCTGAAGAAGGTGGTCACCAAGCCGATCCAGAACGATGCCGACAACACCACCCGCTTCCTGGTGGTGGGCCGCAACATCTTCCCGACCTCCGGCCACGACCGCACCTCGGTGCTGGTGTTCATCCATGACAAGCCCGGTGCGCTGTTCGACGTGCTCAGCCCGTTCGCCCGCCACGGCATCAGCATGAACCGCATCGAGTCGCGGCCGTCGCACCACGGCAAGTGGGAGTACGGCTTCTTCATCGACCTGGCCGGCCACATCGACGACGCGCCGATGCAGGCCGCACTGGCCGAACTGGAAGCGCACTCGGCGCAGATCAAGGTGCTGGGCTCCTATCCGGTGGCCGTGCCCTGAGTGCTGCTGCGGCGGCCCTGGCCGCCGCTCCCTGATGCATCGCCGGCGCTGCCGGCGTTTACGGAATGATCGAACGATGAGCAACGCGCAACACTGGATCGCCCGCAAGGGCCAGCCGCTGCAGGGCAGCCTGACCATTCCCGGCGACAAGTCGGTCTCGCACCGCTCGGTGATGTTCGCCGCGCTGGCCGATGGCACCTCGCATATCGAAGGCTTCCTGGAAGGCGAAGACACCCGCGCTACCGCGCGCATCTTCAGCCAGCTGGGCGTGCGCATCGAAACCCCCAGCGCGTCGCAGCGCATCGTGCACGGCGTCGGTATCGACGGCCTGAAGGCGCCGGATGCGCCGCTGGACTGCGGCAACGCCGGTACCGGCATGCGCCTGCTGGCCGGCCTGCTGGCAGGCCAGGCCTTCGACTGCACGCTCATCGGCGATGAGTCGCTGTCCGGCCGACCGATGCGCCGCGTCACCGGCCCGCTGTCGCAGATGGGCGCGAAGATCGACACCCAGGATGACGGCACGCCGCCGCTGCACGTGCATGGCGGCCAGACGCTGCATGGCATCGACTTCGCCTCGCCGGTGGCCAGCGCGCAGATCAAGTCGGCGGTGTTGCTGGCAGGCCTGTACGCACAGGGCGAAACCAGCGTTGTCGAGCCGCACCCGACCCGCGACTACACCGAACGCATGCTGTCCGCGTTCGGCGTGGACATCGAATTCTCGCCGGGCAAGGCGCGCCTGCGCGGCGGCCAACGCCTTCGTGCCACGGATATCGTGGTGCCGGCCGACTTCTCGTCTGCGGCGTTCTATCTGGTGGCTGCCAGCATCATCCCGGGCTCCGAGCTGCGCCTGAAGCAGGTTGGCCTGAACCCGCGCCGCACCGGCCTGCTGCACGCGCTGCGCCTGATGGGTGCCGACATCACCGAAGAGAATCCGGCCGAGCAGGGCGGTGAACCGGTGGCGGACCTGGTGGTGCGCTATGCCCCGCTGAAGGGTGCACGCATTCCGGAAGAACTGGTGCCGGACATGATCGACGAGTTCCCGGCGCTGTTCGTGGCGGCAGCTGCTGCAGAAGGCCAGACCGTGGTGACCGGCGCCGCCGAGCTGCGGGTGAAGGAATCCGATCGTCTCGCAGCGATGGCCACCGGCCTGCGCGCGCTGGGCATGCAGGTGGACGAAACTGAAGACGGTGCCACCCTGCATGGTGGCGTGCGCCTGGGCAGCGGCACCATCGAAAGCCACGGCGACCACCGCATCGCCATGGCGTTCGCCATTGCCGGCCAGATCAGTGACGGCGAAGTGCGCATCAACGATATCGCCAACGTCGCCACGTCCTTCCCGGACTTCGACGGCCTGGCCCGCAGCGCCGGATTCAACCTGGCCTGATCGTCACTGCATCCGCCGGGTCATGCCCGGCGGATCGCAATGCCCGGTAGGTGCCGACCTTGGTTGGCACGCACACATCTCCCGGTAGGTGCCAACCTTGGTTGGCACGCTTTCCCGCATAAAAGGACGGAGGCCGAAGCCTCCGTCTAAACATCACGAACCCCTCGTCCGCGATCAACGCTGCTCGGTACGGAAATCCACCGGGACCCGCACCACGCTGGCGATGGCACGGCCTTCGTGCATCGCCGGCTGGAACTTCCAGTTCTGCACGGTGCTCAGCACTGCGCGGTCCAGATCGCGACTGCGCTCGCCGCTGCGCGAAACGATCGCGGCATTGGCGACGTTGCCGCGGGTATCGACACTCAGGCTGGCGATCACGCTGCCCTGCACGCCACTACGCAGCGCAGCGGCGGGGTAGGTGGGCATGCGGTTGCTGGCCAGCGGGCGGGCCTCACGATTGCGCACTACCGGCGCGGCCTTCCGCGAAGCAGTAGCCGGGGCTGCCTGGCGCGCGGCAGGGGCCGCTGCATCCGTCACCGCTGCCTGCTCGGGGGCTGGAAGCATGCGCTCACCGACCGGTGCCGGTGCCACGTCTTCCTGGTTTGAATGACGCAGCCAGAGCAGGGCGGCAGCAAACATCGCCACGATCAGCGCGATCCACATCCAGGGCGAAGTGGGTTTGTGCTGCAGGCTGGAATCCTCCTGCAGATGCGGCGAATGAAGGTCTTCGTGGGTGGTGGCAGTCATCGCTAACTCCTTCCGTCAATGGACGACGTGGGCAGTGTTGCCCGAGCCACGGACGAGAAGTGTCAGCGTTGCGTCAACGCCACCGGCAGGGTTCAGTTTGCCTGCCGGGAAGCGTTCAGTTACTGCGTCTTGAAGTCGAACGGCACTTCAATGCTGCCGGGGACGGCCTGGCCGTTGCTCTGCGCCGGCGTGAAGCGCCAGCGGCGCACGGCGTCCGTGGCGGCACGGTCGAGCTCGCGTGAACCGCTGCGCTGGATCACCGTAGCGTTGTTTGGATAGCCGGTGGCGTCCACGTCCACCCGCACCACCACGGTGCCGGTCTCGCCAGCGCGAAGCGCGGCAGCCGGGTAGGCGGGTGGCGGCGACTGGCCGGCAATCGGCATCGGCTGGCTGTTGCCGGTGGCCGCCGGCGCAGGGCCCGGTGCGGCCGGGGCTGCTTCAGCGATGGGGGCAGGCGGCGGTGGGGCTGTTTCGACCAGCTTTGGTGCTTCTTCCTCCACCGGGGCCGGCTTGGCATCGGGCATGTCGCTGGAACCGGCCGCAGCAGCCAACGGCTCCGGCAGGGGCTCGATCTGGGCGGTTTCCTGCGGCGTCTGGGCGGCAGGATCGGCGCGGAAGAACTCCTTGTCGCGACCGGTCAGCCAGACCAGCACGAACAGCAGTACGCCCACGCCGAAGGCGATGCCGGCGATCTTCAGGGCGTTGCGCGGGATATGCACAGTGAACGACTTGGCGGACGACGAGCGGGGTGCAGACATGGACCGGACCAGTACGGAATGGCTCGATTCTGCCACGGCGGGAATGAACCGGGCGGCAGAAATCCGTATAACAAGCGATAATCCCATCCCTGATACCCACCACGACACCTGCCATGCTTGATCCAGCCCTGCTCCGCCACCAGCCCGCCGACCTCGCCGAACGCCTGCGCACCAGCCGTGGCTTCGAGCTCGACGTGTCTGCCCTGGAGTCCCTGGAGGCTGATCGCAAGCGCATCCAGGTGCGGACCCAGGAGCTGCAGAGCCTGCGCAACAGCCGTTCCAAAGCCATCGGCCAGGCCAAGGCCAAGGGCGAGGACGTCTCGGCCATCATGGCCGAGGTCGCAGCCTTCGCCGACGAGCTGAAGGCCTCGGAAGTGGCGCTGGACGAGCTGCGCGAGAAGATCGAAGCGATCTCGATGGGCATCCCGAACCTGCCGGCCGATGACGTGCCGGCCGGTGCCGACGAGAACGACAACGTCGAGCAGTCGCGCTGGGGAACCCCGCGCCAGTTCGATTTCAAGGTGCTCGACCACGTCGAACTGGGCGCCCGCAACGGCTGGCTGGACGGCGAGACCGCCGCCAAGCTGTCCGGCTCGCGCTTCACCGTGCTGCGCGGCCCGATCGCGCGCCTGCACCGTGCGCTGGCCCAGTTCATGGTCGACCTGCACACCGGCGAGCACGGCTATGAGGAAACCAACGTGCCGCTGCTGGTCAACGCCGATTCGCTGCGCGGCACCAGCCAGCTGCCGAAGTTCGAGGACGACCTGTTCAAGACGGCCGTGGGCGATTCCACGCGCTACCTGATCCCGACCTCGGAAGTACCGCTGACGAACATCGTGCGCGACGAGATCGTCGATGCCGAACGTCTGCCGTTGCGCATGACCGCCCACTCGATGTGCTTCCGTGCCGAGGCCGGCAGCGGTGGTCGCGACGTGCGCGGCATGATCCGCCAGCACCAGTTCGAGAAGGTCGAGCTGGTTTCGATCAGCCGCCCGGAAGACAGCGATGCCGAACACCAGCGCATGACCCGCTGCGCCGAAGTGGTGCTGGAAAAGCTGGGCCTGCCGTACCGCAAGGTGCTGCTGTGCACCGGCGACATGGGCTTCTCGGCGGTGAAGACCTACGATCTGGAAGTCTGGCTGCCGTCGCAGGAGACCTACCGCGAGATCTCCTCGTGCTCGAACTGTGGTGACTTCCAGGCCCGCCGCATGCAGGCGCGCTGGCGCAACCCGGCCACCGGCAAGCCGGAACTGGCGCACACCCTGAACGGCTCGGGCGTGGCCGTCGGCCGCGCGATGATCGCGGTGATGGAGAACTACCAGAACGCCGACGGCAGCATCACCGTGCCGGAAGCCCTGCGCCCGTACATGGGCGGCCTGGAAACCATCGCCTGATTCCCTGATCGGGCGGGTGCCATGCTTGCATGGCACTGCTGCGGCTCGGGTGGGTGCCATGCTTGCATGGCACCGCTGTGTCTCTGGTGGGTGTCATGCTTGCATGGCACCGTATCCACGCCATGCGTGGATGAACCGCCGTGATCACTCCACAACCCGCACCTTCTCCAACGGCACCCATCCCGGGTCGCCGGCCTCCGGCACGCACCACGCCCAGCCATTGAGCGTGCGCTGCCCACGCAGCAGCTGTCCGGGATCCACATCCAGTTCCCGCGCGCAGTAGTCCTCCGTGGCAAACGCGCCACCCTGCGCGTCGCGACCGATCACCGGCGCCGGGACGAAACCGGGGTGCTGCCCCTCGGCCTCGCACAGGAACCAGTCATCCCAGCCCTCCGGGCCTTCATAGCGTTCGCCCACTACCAGCGCCTGGCCGCGGCGCAGGGTGATCGGGTGCGGAAATTCGCTGCGGTGCGCAGTGGTCACGATGTAGTTCATGGCCCCAGCCTAACGTGCTGGTGAGCGCCGCGCATGGCACCGATCCACGCATGGCGTGGATCTACTGATGCAAAAATGCGGCCCCGCAAAGCGGGGCCGCCAGGGTGGGCCGGGATGGGGGAGGGGATCCACGGCCCGCGTTCAGCGCCTCGACGAGGAGAGAGCGGCGCCGAACGCTGGAACGCTTATGCAGCGACGGCTTCGACCACTTCGTGCGACGGCAGGGCTGCCAGTGCACCGGCAATCGCGTCTTCGCGGTGCTGCGGCGAGTAGGCGATGCCCTCGGCGCGCACGAACTCGACCTCGTTGATGCCCATGAAGGCGAACACCTGGCGCAGGAACGGTTCCTGGAAGTCGGCCGGCGAGTCGGTGTAGATGCCGCCGCGGCTGCTGGCGATGATCACCCGCTTGCCACCGGCCAGGCCCACCGGGCCGTTCTCGGTGTACTTGAAGGTGCGGCCGGCCACGGCCACGCGGTCGATCCAGGCCTTCAGCGTGGAAGGAATGCTGAAGTTGTACATCGGCGCGCCGATCACCACGATGTCAGCCTCCAGGAACTGCTGCATCACCTGTTCAGCATCGGTCGCCTCGGCGGCATCGGTCCTGGCCAGCGAGCTGCTGCGCAGATGCGGTACCGGATTGGCGTCAAGATCGCGATAATCGACCTGCAGGCCATCGATCTGGCCCGTGAAGCGGGCAACCACGGCGGCCGACAGCTGGCGCGAGACGGAATTGTCGCCAAGCACGCTGGCGTCGAGATGCAGAAGCTTCATGGCAGTCACCTATGTTCTGGAGGGAAGGGGCGGGGTGGCCCCGCCGACGGAGAGAACGATAGGTTGTTGCAAAGACGGAATAAAGGTGATTGAATGCCACGTATTGTTCTAGATATGGAACTCGGGCATGCATGACCTGAATGATCTGTACTACTTCGCGATGGTGGTCGACCACGGCGGATTTGCCGCCGCCGAGCGCGCACTGGGTATTCCCAAGTCGCGACTGAGCCGCCGCATCAGCCAGCTGGAAACCGACCTGGGCGTGCGCCTGCTGCAGCGCTCCACGCGCCGTTTCGCGGTCACCGATGTCGGCACCAGCGTGCACCGCCATGCGCAGACGATGCTGGCCGAGGCCCAGGCCGCCCGCGAAGTGGTGGACCGCCTGAGCGCGGAGCCGCGCGGCGTGGTGCGCGCCAGCGTGCCGGTGTCACTGGCGCAGATGCAGCTGCCCAAGCTGCTGCCCAAGTTCCTTGAGCAGTACCCGAAGGTGCGCCTGCAGCTGAACATCAGCAACCGCCGCGTGGACATCATCAACGAAGGCTACGACGTGGCCCTGCGCGTGCGTTCGCGCCTGGACGATGACGGCAGCCTGGTGATGCGCAGCTTCGGCCAGGTGCAGGAATTGCTGGTGGCCAGCCCGAAGTACCTGGACCGCGCTGGCCGGCCGAAGGATCCGGAAGAATTGACCCAGCACGTCACCCTCAGCATCAGCGAAGACGAAGCCCGCCAACGCTGGGAGCTGCACGGGCCGGAAGGCGAAGTGCGCCGGGTCGACCTGCAGCCGCGCGTGGCCGGCTTCGACTTCCCGCTGCTGCAGAGCATGGTGAAGGACGGTTTCGGCATCACCATGCTGCCGGAAACCGTGTGCGCCGACGCCGTGCGCAACGGCGAGCTGGAAGTGGTGCTGCCGGACTGGTCGCTGCCGCAGGGCGTGTGCCATGCCGTGTTCGCCTCGCGCCGCGGCCTGCTGCCGGCGGTGCGCGTGTTCATCGACTTCCTGGCCGAACATCTGCCGCCGCAACTGGAGGCCTCGCGCCTGGATTGCGGTGGTGCCTGTGAAAAGGCCAAGGAGCGGATCAAGGCCAGTGCGCTGGGCGCGTTGGCGGTGGACGCGGGCTGAGGTACCTACCCGCAACTGCACCGCCGATCTGTGAAACGGTAGCGCCGGGCCATGCCCGGCGTTGCTGCTTTCTGGCGCCGATTAGTTCCGCCCGAACAGCCGGTCCCAGAAGCTGCGCCGCGGGGGTGCGGCCGGTGTGGGCTCGGCAATGACCGGCGCTTCCAGCACCGCCATCAGTTCCGCGCTGCGCGGCTTCTTCAGGAAGCGCGCGTAGTCCAGATAGCTGGTCACCTTGCTCATGTGCAGGCGCTCGGGCATGGCCGGCAAGGCGCCGCCCTGCAGCAGTACCCGCAACGCCTCTGGGCGGTCCAGACGGATCGCCTCGAACAGGGCGGTGCCACCGCATCCGGGCTCAATCTGGTTGGCGCGCTGTGGCGCAACCTTCAGCAGCTCTCGCAGCGCATCCGGGTCATCGTGGTCCACGGCCGCTACAAGCCGTGCCAGCGCTTCAGCCTCTTCAGGCGGAAGGCTGTCGCGATAGGCCTGGTCGGCGATCTCGCGCTCGTCGCGCCCATCACCGCGCTGGATGCACAGGAAATCGGTGACCAGAGCGACCGGAATGCCGGACGTATCCAGCCCCCAGTAGCTGGGATAGACACCGTCGCCCCAGCCGCTGGTGAATACGACCAGGCCATGCGGTGAGTCCTCGCCCCAGGGACGGTACTCGGCGCCTTCATCCAGGCCGTCATGGTCGATCAGCGCATCCGACCACGCGTTGTCTTCGTCGCCATCGGCCTGTTCGATCAGGGCCAGCAGCGCCCGCTGGGTGTCTGTATCCATGAAGCAGCCGATACCAGCGTCGACCGGATAGCCAATGAAGCTGTCTTCATCCAGGCCGGTCAGATCCTGCGTGGTCCAGCGCGCCATCTGCCAGTGCAGGGCGGTTGCGCTGAGGGCTTCGCGGGGCTTGAACCAGACCACGGCCAACGCCGGGCGGCCGCTGTGCACGATGACTTCGACCGGATGCCGGCCCAGCGGGGCGGTGTAGTCGGCCAGCGCGGGCGCCTCGGCCTGGACCAGCGGATCGCAGACCACCAGATGCCCGCTGCTGACCGGCAGGTGCCCGGCGAAAGTGCGATGCAGGGCCATTGCGGCCAGCTGGGTGTCGTCCAGCAGGGTGGTGCGCAGGTTGGCCAGATCGAGATGGGCCATGGCGGCTCCGAGTGCGGTGAAGGCCCCCACCGTGCCGGATGCGGAGGGCAGGGGCAAGGTGGTCTTGGGCAAATGCCCTTCACGTGCGAGAATACGCTGCTGCCCGGGCGACCGGGACCCGATTGGAGAGATGGCCGAGCGGTTTAAGGCACCGGTCTTGAAAACCGGCGAAGGGTTAAACCTTCCGTGGGTTCGAATCCCACTCTCTCCGCCAGAACGCGAACGCCCCGGAAGGGGCGTTTTGCATTTCGGACAAGGTCCACTTGAACGCCCGCACAGCGGGTTGCAAGAGATACCACGGCCCCATTCCTAACGCCCACCCTTCGGTTTGTTATGGCACAACGGGTAACTCGAGCACGACCGGAACGCCCCATGCGGCCCCATCCGGTCCACGAACACGCCGACCTTGCACACCGGACAGCGCTCTTCGTGGATGGCTGCGCCTGAAATCGCGGTCACTTCCACTGCTCTGTCCTTCACCAGCTCGTCCAGGAACGGCGAACGCTTCCCCTGTAGGGTGAACATGGCCACCGAGCGTCGCGCACGCGTCAGCGCGACATAGAACAACCGCCGCTCTTCGCTCAGCGGGTAGGTATCACCCTCCGGCATTGCCAGGGAAAGCACCGGGTCATCCGAGCGCAGGCTCGGGAAGCTGCGGTTGACCATGCCTGGCAGAACAACATAGTCCGCCTCGCGTCCCTTCGACCGATGGACCGTGAGGAACTCCACGTCCATCGTGCTGCCGAAGACTGTCTTCCAATCCGAAGGCATCGCGCTGCGGTCCGCGCGGTAGCGGCCCAGGATGAAGACCGTCACGCGTCCCTTGCGCCCTTGCGGCACTGCCCCGGACAGCAACTGCTTATGCAGCTTGGCGAGGTACTGGCGAATGCCATCCTGCAGCTCCTCGCGACGATTCATCTGGAACGCTTGCAGCACTGGCCCCATTGCCGGTGCGGCAGAACGAACCGCCTTGGCAATCTGCGCTGGATTCCGGCTGACGAAACGGCTGGACGCATCGCAGAGCGCCTGGGGGCAGCGGAATGTCTGCTCCAGTTTCAGCACCTGGCCATGGCCCATCCACTCGCGGAATCCGGTCATCACCGAAACGTCGGCACCGGCGAAACGATTGATCGATTGCCAGTCATCGCCCACCGCAAACAGATAGCGGCCGGGGCGGCTGACCAGGGCACGGCAGAGCCGGGCGCGGGCGCGCGAGGCATCCTGGAATTCGTCGGCCATCACCAGTTCGTAGGGCGATTCATAGCGGCCCTGTTCCAGCAGTCCGGCCGCCATGTTGAGCATGTCTTCGAAATCGATGCCGTGCTCGTCAGCCAGTGCGTTGTCCCAGGCCTGGAAAACAGGGCTGGCGATTTCCAGGAAGCGCCGATGCCGTTCCTTGAACTGGTCTTCGGGCATCTGTCGCAGGCGCTCCGCCATATCATCCAGCGTCAGGCAGTTGCTCTTGGCATGGGCAATGAAGGTGCGCATCAAGCCGATCAGGTCAGCGTCCGGCATGGGCTTTGCGCCCTGCTCGGGCAGCTCGCGGTCGGGGTTGGGGTCGAGTTCGACACCGGAGTCGCCAAGCCTCTCCGCCATATCCCGCAGGGCGTATCCACTGCGCAGACCAAACGAGGTGGTTTCAACAAGGGCGGTGCCTCGTGCCGCATGCTGTTGACGCTTCCAATGCATACCTTCGGCGTAGTCGGGAAGCTGCTCTGGCGCCTGGCCATCCGCATCCAGCGAGAAGTGCTCGTGATACAGCCCGGCGTGCGGGTAATAGAAGTTGGGGCGATACTGGCAGTGGGTGTCTGTCGCAGTATCGAACTCGTAGCGTCGCTCGTAGTCGTACGTCACGCCGTTGTAGAACAGCCAGTCGGCGATCACGCATTCTTCCAGGCTCTTCACCCGCTCACCCTGCAGGGTGCGGATGTAGGGCGTGCCATCGCGTTCGTAGCCATCGGCCTCCATTTCCGCGCCGAATGCCGGCAGGTCGCGCCCGAACACCAGGCGGAACATGTCCCACTGGGTGCGGAAGTGGGTCGAGCGATCCTTCAGGTCGTCCACCAGTTCGGCCAGCTTGTTGAAGCCCAGCGTGGCGTCAATGGCCCATTCGGGGATGTCGGGCTTGCGGCCGGTGGCCTTGGCGATGATGGCCAAGCCCAGGGCGTGGAAGGTCCGGGCCTCAACCACTGTGTTGCCCATGCCGAGTCGATCGAAGGTTCGCTGCGCACGCTCCTCCAGTTCCTTGGCGGCATCCTTGTTGAAGGCGAGCATCACGATGCGTTCGGGTTCGACAAAGCCGCGGTCAATGGCATAAGCGGCCTTGGCGACCATCGTGGAGGTCTTGCCGGAGCCGGCCGCGGCCACGACCTGCACCCGATTGTCGAAGCAGATGACGGCGCGGGCCTGTTCCTCTGTCAGCGGCTTGCTCTCGACCCGGCCCAGGAAGCCCCTGGCCAACACCAGCTCGCGCAGGGTAATGGCCTCATTGGCTTCGGCCCAGGCAGCGGGCCAATCCAGGTTCCAGTCGCGCAGGGCGTCCAGCGCTGCGCGATGGCTGTCCGCATGCAGATCTTCATGCACGTCTTCATCGCGGAACAGCTGCTCCAGCTCAGGCGGCTGCAGGGGCAGGTCTGAGCGCTTCGCCAGCAGCGCCTGCTGCTGCTCATGGGTGATCCAGCGGCGGCCGGCACCGCCACGATCGATGAGGGCATCCGCGTCGCTCAACCAGGACTGGATCTGCTCCAGAATCGTGTCGAACAGGGCCTTGCGTCCACGCGTGGTTCGCGCAAAGAGCAGGTGCTGCAGGGCCCCCGCAAGCCGGGACGCTGGTCCGTTGGGGAGCCCGTCCACGCACAGCCCGGCAGCATCGCCGGTCTGCAGTTCGACCCGTGACCAGAAGACCCCTCGATGGACCTGCACCTGCTGATCATCATCCACGCGCAGCCGGTACTGCTGGCCGGAGACACTGAGTTCAACGTACTCGCCATCAAGCCGCAGCGACCAATGGGGCGAACGGGTCACGCGTCGGCCCCAGCCCGAAGGGCGCCATTCCATAGACATCCAGATACTGCCCCGCAAGCCTCAGTGGGGCGTACAGCGCCCCCAGGCCCACATGATAAGGGCCCTTGAAGATGCGTGCGGCCTTGCCCGCGGGCACGCCATCACTCGTAGGCGCGATCCTGCTTCGTCGGCGGTACTTCCACCACATCACCGCGTCGGATCAGCTCGTCCAGATCCACCGCCGAAGCGGCCAGGGCATCCTGCGCATCGAAATCCCACTTGTCCTTGTACTCGCGTGCCAGCAGGTCGCAGACCGCTTTGGCACGCGGATAGGCATCGTCCTTGCCCTCGTTCTGCTTCAGCGCATCGCGATGGATCTGGCACAGCATGAGCTGGTGCGCATCCTCGGCGCGCTCGCGCTCCCAGGTGATGTCGGGCAGGCCCGAAAGCGCAGCGGCAAGTGCGAACGCGGTCATTGGCATGTCGGGTGTCCAGGCAGCGATGGGAACCCGAGCGTATGCGAGCGGCAGTGGCTTGGGGACACCACCGCCCGCGTCGTTTCACTGCATGTTCACCATTCGCCGCAGCATGGAAGCTGCATCAGATGCAGTTGATCCAGACTATCTCCTCACGCATTCACATTCACCACAATCCGCCCACGCACCTTGCCCGGGATGATCTGGTCGTAGACGTCCAGCACCTCGGCAAGCCCGATCAACTGCACGGTACTTTCGAGCTTCTGCGGATCCAGGTCGGTGGCAAGCCGGTCCCACGCGCGCTGTCGGATGTCCTGCGGCGCATTCACCGAATCCACACCGGCAAGCGTCACGTTGCGGAGAATGAAGGGCAGCACCGAGCCATGCAGCTCATCACTCTGCGCCAGCCCGCAGGCGGCCACGGCGCCTCGGTATTTCGTCTCGGCAATGGCGTTGACGAGGGTAGGGCCACCGGCCACATCCACCACCCCGGCCCAGCGTTCGGCGCTCACCGGCCGCTCGCGCGGTTCTGAAAGCTGCGCGCGATCGATGATCTCGGCGGCGCCCAGGCTGTGCAGGTACCCGGCGTGTTCCGGGCGCCCGGTGGCGGCCACCACGCGATAGCCCAGCTTTGAGAGGATCGCCACCGCGATCGAACCGACGCCACCGTTGGCGCCGGTCACCAGCACATCGCCCTTTTCGGGCGTCAGCCCCGCATGTTCGAGGGCCAGTACGCACAGCATGGCGGTATAGCCTGCGGTACCGATGGCCATGGCGTCGCGGGTGCTGAAGTTGCCGGGAATCCGGTTGAGCCATTCGCCCCGTACGCGCGCGCGCTGGGCCAGCCCGCCGTGATGTCCCATGCTCAGGTCCCAGCCATTGAGCACAACGCGGTCGCCTGGCTGGAAGTCGGCTCTGCTGGATTCCAGCACCACACCTGCCAGATCGATGCCGGGAATGAGCGGGAACGTCCGGATGACCGGACTCTTGCCGGTCAGGGCGAGCGCATCCTTGTAGTTCAGCGTGGAGTACTCGACGTCCACCAGAACGTCGCCGTCCATCAGATCGGCTTCATCAAAATCGACCAGCTCGGTCGAAACCTGGTTGTTCGTCTTGCGGGTGAGCAGTGCTTTGAACGTCATGCTGGGCCTCACATTCAAGGAATGGGGCCATGCTAGGCTCGCACCGTTATCGCAACAAGAACGATGAATTTCCGTAGGTACTATGGTTTTCCGGAGTATGCATGCGCAGCAGGCGTTGGGATGGCAAGAGCGGTTGTGCCGTGGAAGTCACGCTGTCGGTGATGGGCGGCGTGTGGAAGCCGATCATTCTGTTTCACCTGATGACAGGCAAGCGACGTTTCATGGAGCTGACCCGGCGTGTGCCCAACGCCACCCAGTCCATGCTGACCAGCCAGCTGCGGGAACTGGAGGCTGACGGGGTGGTGATCCGCCACGTGTACCCGGAAGTGCCGCCGAAGGTGGAGTACGAGCTTTCCGAATTCGGCCGCACGCTGGTGCCGGTGCTGCTTGCCATGCGCGAGTGGGGTGAAACCTATCGCGGCCATAAAGGCACGGACAGCGACGGCTGAGACCTGGAGTAGTGCCGAAGCAGTATCCGCAGTACTGCAGGCAGCGCATGTGGCGCGCAGCCTGGTTTCATGAAGGGCTGCGATGCGGTTCCTGTTCCGTGGACGGCCGGTTGCCTATAGTGGCGCTGGAACCCTGCAATGGAATGCCCATGCACGTGATGTCCCCCAGCCGGTGTCTGACGCTTGCACTTGCCGTTGCAGTGAGTGCCGGCGCCTGTGCGCGGCCACCGTCCAACGAACACGAAAGGAATCCCGCCATGTCCGGCGCAACCCAGACCGGCCGCACGATCAACGGCCACACCTATACCGATGCGCCCGTGGACGTGAAGCTCGGGCCGAACACTTTCCGCATTCCGGCCAACTACCTGGACAGCCAGATCGCACCGTGGCCGGGCGAGGGCGTGACGCTGGTCATCGAGTGGCCGGACATGAAGCCGACGGCGCCGGGTGCGCGGGCGAATCCGCGTACGAATGATTTCCGGAAGGAGATTGCCATTCGGATCAACTACGTCGATCGCGTTCCCGTCGAAACACTGCTTTCAAGGCTGTCGTCAAATGAAGCCATCACGGAGGAGGGCTCTGTGGAAAGGGAGGATCCCAGGGACCGTCTCGATCAACGCGTTGCAAAGCCGCAGACCTTGGGCCTGACGCCCTATGCAATCGATGAAGCGAAGATGGTGGTGTACGCGAAGAAGTATGAGGCGCGGTACGGGAAGCCGCCTGTCCGCAATCCCGCCTACGAGAGAGACTGGTACATCGCACGCCAGGGCGATGGTCGGATCAGCTCGTTCATCAAATGTGACGGCGAGGAATTCCGACGCGACGGCGTGCGGCTGGAGGGGCGCGAGGTGATCAGTGAGCCCGGGGAAGTGGCAGCGGGCTGCGTTCATTACTTCGTGGACATCGACAACAAGCTGTCCGTCAGCCTGGACTACAAGAGAGCGTTTCTGAAGGACTGGAAGCGCATGGAAGAGGCCGTCAGGGACGTCATCGCGCGCACCCGGTCCAAGTGATCGGTGATTCAAGGAAGAGAAGGGGTAGGGTATGAGTGGATTGACCGAGCGAGATCTGAGCGTCCTTGGCAGCTATGCCAGAGACGGCAACCGCGAGCTTTACTGGAACTACCTGTCGCAACTGCCGGGAGCCGATGGATACGGGACACTGGCACTGGGTGTTGTACGCAATGACAGCCTGCCGGGACGCGTCGCGAACACTTATGCACAGAACTACGCGAAGAGCCAGCAGGAAGAGGGATCTCGGTTTCCAAATGCACAGTTGACCGAACGGCAATGGGAGTCCTTTGGGCAGACACTGCTAGAAAGAGATCTTGAGTTGCGGCAGCAGTGGATGAACGAGCGCCGCCCAGACCTGGCACTGAATCTTCCCGGCAAGGATGTAATGCTGGCTCACGACCGTGCATTTGAACGGCATGAACTCGATCCCAATTGCTGGACGCCGCGCGTGTTGCTGCAGGCGGCTGAGCAGAAGAGCGGCCCCGCGAAGCTGGAACAGATCTGGACCAACATGCTCAACAATGACTACGCCGGAGGCCCGCGTGTAGGCAACACCAGCGTCGATGCCATCAGCCAGATGGGATGGACGAAAGGCGGCCAGTACCTCACCCGGTTGAGCGTGCTGGAAGCCACCCAGGCCCTGGAAGGGCGCTCGGCGGTCGATCCGAACGTCATCGGTGGCAACAGCTACTACGCGATGTACTTCGAGGCGGACAGGAAATGGGCCAGCATCAGTGCGGGCGGCGGTCACATGTCGCTGCGCGAGATCACCGATCCCTCACGTATCGCCGAACTCAACGACGCGCGCGAGGTTCGTCTGGAGCGCCTGGAGAAGCGAACCCAGTTCCACCCGGACGACCCATATCGGACCATTACCCGCAGCCCGCTTACCGCAGCCGTGGACGACGTGCCGGATCCCTCACAGGCGCCGACCCGTCTGGCCGACATTGGTCCTGGCCACCGTGAGTACACATTGCTGCAGCAGGTGCGCGAAGGCGTGGCCGCGATCGATGCCAGCGCGGGGCGTACCCACGATGAGAACAGCGAGCGTCTTGTGGCGAGCGTGATGGCCTTGGCCCGCCGCAACCAGCTTGAACGCGCCGATCACGTGCTGCTGAGCGCCCAGACGGCCGACGCTCCCGCAGGGCGGAACGTGTTCGTGGTGCAGGGCGAGATGACCGACCCCGCCCACCTGCGCGCTTCAATGCCCACGGATATAGCAGTACAGACGCCGGTTGCGCAGTCGTTGCAGCAGATGAAAGCGGTCGACCTGGATCGCCAGCAGACTGCCGGGCAACGCCAGCAGGAAATTGATGTGCAGGCGCGCGAGAACCATGCGATGCGGATGGGATGAAATCACACCGCCAGTCGCGTATGGAACCTTTTCAGTAGTAAGGCGCAGCGCCTGCCAGCCAATGCCAGCCCCCGAAATGGGGGCCGGCACGCATCACGGCAGTGCGTGGCTTACGGGATGGTGCAGCCGCTGTTCCGCAGGCAACGAGCAAACGCCGGGTAACAGACCTTCTCGCCATTACCCGCCGCCAGGCACGCGTCATACGCGGTGTAGCAAGGGGTACAGCGGGACTGCGCGGAGGCACTGCCGATTCCCAGGGTCAGTGCAGCAGCCGCAATAGCAACAGACAGCTTGAATCCAATCTTCATGCTTCACTCCGTTGATAGCCCTCCTTGGGCAACGGCAACGCTACAGGCGGAGGAGATCGTGCACAAGTGACTGGAAGTGCCGACGGTTTCGGACACGCGTGGACCAGTGCCAGGCAACGATCTGCTTGCCGGCAGTGGATCAGCGCTACACGTGCTTCCGGTCAGAAGCTGTAGGCCGCCTGCACATACACCCGCCGTGGATCTCCGGGGAAATGCCCGTTGCGTTCAATGAAGCCACTGGCCGCGTACACCTTGTCGAACAGGTTCTTGACGTTGGCCTGGAACTGCCACTGCCTCCACGTGGTCTTCCAGCTCACGTCGAACACGGTGTAGGCCTTGACCGTCTGCCCATCCAGGCTGACGCGTTCGCCGACGTGATCCGCGCCAAAGCCGATGGCGGAGTTGATCGCCGGCAGGTCATAACGCGTCCACAACCCCAGCTTGTTGCGCGGCGCATTGGCGAATCGGTCGCCTGAGGCGTTGGTGATGCCATTCGGTCCGGCGTCCTTCACCCGCGCATCGTTGTAGGCGTACGTCAGATTCAGCACCCAGCGCTCGCTGAGGTCGGCCAGCAGGTCAAGCTCCATGCCGGTGCTGCGTACCAGGCCCAGCGCGGCCAACTGGTTCACGCCACCGATCACCTCGCCGGTGGCCTGCACGATGTTGCTGCGGTCGATCCGGTAGGCCGCCATGTTCAAGGCCACACGGTCGGCCAGCAGCGACTTCATGCCTACTTCCCACTGCTTGCTGCGCTCGGCATCGAACGGTCCGCCAGCGGCCGGGTTCTGGTTGGCGGCACTCTGCGGCACGAAACCACTGGCGACGTTGGCGTAGACGTTCAGGCCCTCGCGCACGGTGAACGTGCTGCCCAGCCGCCAGCTGAGATCGTTGCCATCCACACTGTTGCCAGTGATGCGATCCTCATCCTTGAAGCCATCCCAGCGCACCCCGGCCAGCAAATGCCAGCGCGGGCCCAGTACCAGTTCGTCCTGCAGGTAGCCGCCATGGCGCTTGCTGCGGGTGGATGTGCTGCGCCAGGGCAGGGCCGCCAGGTTGTAGTCGTGCCAGGTACTGGCGCCGTACACGGGATTGAACAGGTCGATGCCGCGCACCGGCCCGGCGCCACGCGCAAGGTCAGCGCTGTTCGCGGTCTGTGCGGTGAAATCCGCATCCAGCTGGTACACATCGGCGCCGAACAGCACCTTGTGCTCAACCGTGCCGGTGGCCACCCGCCAGACGGCATTGCCGTTGGCAGTGAATGCTTCGTTGTCGCGTATCTGGTTGCGCAGCTGGCGGGTCATCCACTCGGCCACGCCATCGCGGTCACGATCGATCAGGCCCATCGGCTCGTGGTACATCTGGTGTTCGTTGTTGCTGAACCAGCGGGCGGCGAAGTCCAGGTCCAGAGAGTCGAGCGGCGCGAAGCGGTACTGCGCCAGCGCCACCTTGGCGCGCATGTCGAGGAAATCACTGGCCTCGTTGTGGTTCCAGCGGCGGTCGGTCAGGAACGTGCCTGCATCGTTGACCGGCACGCCACGCAGGCGGTTGCCGCCAAGGTTCTGGGTGATGTCGGTGAACTGCAGCACCAGCTCGCCGGTCTGGCCAACGTCGAAGGCCAGCGAGGCGTCGCCGATCACGCTCTCGCTGTCGGTATTCCAGCGCACGCCCTGTTCACTGTCGGCATAGAGCCCGGCGCGATAGCGTACGCTGCCGGCGGCATTCGACGGGCCGGTACCCTCGATCGATCCGGCACGGAAGTCCTTGTCGCCGAGCTGGACCTCGATGCGGCGTTCGGCGCTGGCTTTCGGCTTGCGGGTCACGTAGTTGATGACACCGCCCGCATCACCCCCGCCATACAGCGCGCCTGCCGGCCCCTTCAGCACTTCCACGCGCTCGATGTTGAACAGCTGCGGCACCGAAAATCCTGCGTACGGGTCGCCGCGCAGGCCGTCATACAGCACGTTCTCCTGGCGGAAGCCGCGCAGGGTCACCCCGGCATAGCTGAAATAGCTGATGCCGCTGATGCTGCGATAGAGGTCGGTCACCTGACGCGCGGCCTGGTCGTCGATCAGTTCACGCGGGATGACCTGGATCGACTGTGGGACCAGCTCCAGGGGCGTATCGGTGCGGGTGCCGACCGCGGCATCGTCTACCCGATACAGTGTCTGTGCGCGTCCGCGGACTTCGACCTTGTCCAGATCCCTGGGTGCGGCAGCGGAGGACTCAGCTGCATGCGCAAGGGTCGCCACGTGCAGGGTCAGTGCCAGGCACAAGGTGCGTTGCAGGGGCATGGGCAGGGGCATTGGAGAGGGTCACGTGTCTGCAAATGAGAAAGATTAGCATTTGCGATACTTCGACGCCTATTCCCCGGATGCGCTATGGACGCGCGCCGGGGTCCGTATACGGGGTGCCCGCCAAGGCCACCAGTACCCCGGTGGCACCGCGCACGATCAGCTGCCGCATGGCCTCACGCGGGTCCTCGCCCTGCAGCTGGCTTGCCAGTCCTTTCTCATAGGCCGCCACCATCGACGCCAGCAGCATGGCCGCGCCCAGTCGCGCTTCGGCGTCATGTTCGGGCCGGCCGACAGCGTGGGCCATCAATCGCGCCAGATCGTCAGTCAACTGCGCCTGCAGCCGTCGCGCGTGCGCGACCAGTACCGGGCTCTCCGCCACGGTGCCCCAGAAGGCGACAGCGCCGGCATTGATGCGCAGCAGCGGATGGCCAGCCTCCAGCAACTCACGAACGAGCGACTGGAAGGCCGCGAGCGGGGTCAGGCCGCTGCGCGCCATCATGCCCTCGCGCAGCAGCGTGCGCGCCTCCTCATCCCGGTCGAACACCAGGTCTTCCTTGCTGGCGAAGTAGTTGAAGACCGTCTTGCGTGAGACGCCCGCGGCTTCGGCGATCTCGGACATGGAGACGGCCTCGAAGCCGCGCCGGATGATCAGCTCGGTGGCGACGTCCGAAATCGTTTGTCTGGTCACGGCCTTGCGTTGTTCGCGGCGGCCAGGAGGCGGGGTCATGGGCGGTTCACTTGTGAAAACGTACACCGAGTGTAACATTTGATCCGCCAGAGCGCCGACCCGGCGCTCACAAGGAATCTCGATGCTGTACGACGTCGTCATTGCCGGTGCTGGCCCGGTTGGCCTGTTCCTGTCCTGCGAACTGGCCCTGGCCGGGTGTTCGGTGCTGGTGCTGGAACAGGCCGGGTCCGCCGGTTCGCCGTTGAAGCGCCTGCCATTCGGGCTGCGCGGCCTTAACGCCCCCACGCTGGAGGCACTGGATCGGCGCGGCCTGTTGGACGCGGTCGCCGCGACGCAGGTGCTCAAGCCCGACAAGGGCGCGCCGCCGCCCGGCACCGCCCATTGGCTGGCGCAGCCGCGTGCGCTGGGTGGGCACTTCGCGGGTATTCCATTTGCACTGGACGATGTGGACCAGGCGCGCTGGAGCTGGCGCCTGCCGACACCGGCGGGCACCCAGATGGCGGTGGAGCTGCAGGCCCTGGAAGTGGTGTTTGCCGAACGTGCGACTGCGCTGGGCGTGCGCATCGAATGCGGGCGTGCGGTACAGGCGGTGGATGCGCACGAGGCGCAGGTTGCCGTGCACACCGGCTCCGGCAGGGTCCACGGCCGCTGGCTGGTCGGTTGTGATGGGGCCCGCAGCACGGTACGCAAACAATCGGGCTTCCTCTTCGCTGGAACCGGGCCAGAGTTCACCGGTTACACGCTGCTGGTCGAACTGGCAGATGGGTGTGTACTCACACCAGGCCGACAGTTCACCGATCACGGGATGTGCAATTTCAACCCGCCAGGCATGCTGGCGCTGGCCGATTTCGATGGTGGCGCCGGCCATCGCACGCCACTGGACCGGCACACCGCGCAAGCGTTGCTGCGGCGGGTGTCTGGCCGCGGGGCAACGATCACTGCATTGCACCTGGCCACGACATGGACCGATGCTGCGCGCCAGGCGACGGCCTATCGCAGCGGACGTGTGCTGTTGGCGGGTGATGCCGCGCACATGCATTCGCCGTTGGGCGGCCAGGGACTGAACCTCGGCATCGGCGATGCGATGAACCTCGGTTGGAAGCTGGCCGCCGTGGCGCGGGGCAAGGCCGATGAGGCGCTGCTGGACAGCTATCAGGCTGAGCGCCACCCGGTGGGCGCCAAGGTGCTGGACTGGTCGCGCGCGCAGGTTGCGCTGATGCGACCCGGGCCCGGTTCGCGCGCACTGGCAGCGATCATGGCCGACCTGGCCGGCACCCGCGATGGGGCCACGTATCTGGCCGAGCGGATCTGGGGTGTTTCGCAGCAGCTGGATCTTGACGGAGACCACCCGCTGGTCGGCAGGAGCGCGCCGGACTTCCGGTTGGTCGATGGCCGCCGCCTGGGCGAACTGCTGAGAGCGGGGCAGGGGGCGCTGCTTTTTTTCGACCCGGCGTCTTCGCCGCCGCAGCATGGCCAACGCTGGCAGCCTTCCATCGCCTGCGCCGCAGATACCGGGGATGTGGCGTCGGGCCTGGGGGCGGTGCTGGTGCGCCCGGATGGCATCGTTGTCTGGGCCTGTGGCACACGGGGGGATATGTCCGGCCTCGATTCAGCGCTTGCTTCCTGGGCCGGTCCGACCCGGTGATCTGCCCGCTAATGCGCAGTCACCATCGTCTGCGAGCGACAGCTGGCCTCGGTCATCACCAAGGCCAGCTGCTTCAGTGAGTAGGGCTTGCGCAGCAGCGTGAAACCGTGGCCTGGATCGCGGGCCAGCAGTTCGCTATAGCCACTGGTGAGAATGATCGGAAGATCGGGCAGGCGGCTGCGGATGGTGCGGGCCAGATCCAGCCCATTGGTCCCGGGCATGACCACGTCGCTGAACACCACGTGGAAACGCGCAGCGTCGCGCTCGAGCTCCGCCAGTGCTTCGTCGGCATTGCGCGCGAGTACGACGTTGTACTCAAGCTCGCGCAGCGCACCGACTGCAAATTCGGCCACATCCACATTGTCTTCCACCACCAGTACGCACAATCCGTGACCATGCAGCAATCCCGGTTGCGCGGTCGGCAGCTCGATGGAGGCGTTTGCCTGCGCCAGCGGCAGATACAGCGTGAAGCGCGTACCGACACCGGCCTGGCTCTGTACGTCCACTTCGCCCTCGGACTGCTTGACGAAGCCGAACACCTGGCTGAGGCCAAGCCCGGTGCCCGCGCCCACTCCCTTGGTGGTGAAGAATGGCTCGAAGATCCGGTCCACCACGGACGGATCGATACCGGCACCGGTGTCGCTGACGCTGATCGCAGCGAAGTTGCCTTTCATCGGCGCCGCGAACCGTACGGAAGGCACCGATGTCAGCTGTTCCACATCGATCGTCACCTTGCCGTGGCCGTCAATGGCGTCGCGCGCGTTCACCGCGATGTTGATCAGTGCGGTGTCGAGCTGGGTCCGGTCCAGCAGCACCGGCAACGGGGCGTCGGGCAGGTTCACCGACACGGAGATGCGTGCACCCAGCACTGTGGTGATGATGTCTGAAAGCGCGCGTACGCTCTCGCAGAGGTCGAATACCTGCGGCGACAGGCTCTGCCTGCGCGAGAACGCCAGAAGCTGGGCGGTCAGGCGAGTGGCGCGGTCAGCGGCGGTTTCGATCGCCTGTACATAGCGCAGGCGCGCATCTTCGGCCGGCCAGGTATGCAGCAGCATGTCCACGGAACCGGTGATGACCTGCAGCAGATTGTTGAAGTCGTGGGCAACGCCGCCGGTCAGCTGGCCGATGGCCTCCAGCTTCTGCGACTGCCGCAGCTGTTCGCGGGCGCGTACCAGTTCAAGATGGGCCTCGCGTGCCTGCTCGGTGATGGCCGCCACCTGGCGGGTGTGCCGGTCGCGTTCGATCACCCGCTCGGTCTGCTCGCTGACCATGCAGATGATGCCGGCCACGCCTCCGCAACCGGCACGCAGCGGCGAGTAGGAGAACGTCCAGAATGTCTCGCGCAACGTGCCATCACGGTCCATCATCAACGGCATGTTCTTGAAACTGCGGCTTGTACCGCCGAAGGCGTCGTTGACAGCATCGACGACGTCGGCCCAGACGTCCGCCCAGACGTCTTCCAATCGGCTGCCCATGGCGCCGTGCAGCTTGCCGCCCAGCATCGGCAGGTAGGCATCGTTGAAGAAGAACGCCTTGTTGTCGTGGCCCCATGCGATCCACAGAGGCTCCGGAGAATCCAGGATCATCGCCAGCAGAGCGCGAAGTTCGGGAGGAGCGTTGATCGCGTCGGCGGAACGGGCCCAGTCGCTGTCCTGCAGCAGTCGGTAGGCGAGTTGATCGGGTGCCGAGACAGGAAGGGGGAAGGGATGCATGGCCGTGCGCGAAGAAAGGTGCCGCAGCTTAGCCGAGGTGATGTCATTGCGCCCTGCACAGCTCCTTTGCCCTGGCTGTCATCGGCCCTGCGCGGCGGACGAGGTGACTCACGGGGCGCCCTCTGACTGCACCATCATCCCTGCGCCAACAGCCTGCGTCGTGGCACCGTCGTATTGCAGCCTCAGGCACCCAGAAGCGAATTCACCTGCCAATCGGCAACCCGCGCATGGCTCACCGCCTGATGACTGCCGCATCCGTCGCAGCGGAACAAGGCGCCGCCCGGCAGCTGGACCAGATTGTCTTCGCTGGCCGAGCGGGTTTCAGAGCAATGCCGGCAGATGACAGTGAGCGCCGTAATGCGCTCCACCCCGCCAGACAGGTCGAACACAGCTTCAAAGGCATGGATGACAGGGTGACCAGTGGCCGGCATCGGGAAAGTCGTCGTGATGGGGAGGCCTTATCCTGCCCCCCCGATCGTGACGGGCTGGTCATCCGCATGCATTGGAACGATCAAGATGCCCGGCGGCTCAGAGATCCTTCTTCTTGCCGCTCAGGTCGATCGGCCTGTCACTGCCCTTGCGCTCGCTCGACCACACTTCCATGCTCTTGTTGCAGCGGCTCTCGCGGGCAGCCACTTCGGGCGGCAGGTCCTTCAGATGCGGCGACTCCTGGCAGGCCTGGTGCATGTTGCTGTCGTCATACGTGGCACAGGCGCTGAGCGTGGCCAGGGCAAAGGCGGTGAGGGAGGCGCGAAGCAGGGGCTGCAGGATCATGGGGAGGTCTCGGGTGGTGCCGGGCTGGCCATGGAATTCAAATCCGTGACCCCGGGCACGAGCAATCCGTCCAACCGCACTTGTTATTTTGTAACAGATGCGCGATAGTCCGGCGCCTGCTGCTGTCAGGCGACGCAGATCATCAGGATCATGCTCAGCGCCAGCATCAGCACGAATACGCGCCGGCTCAGCGCAAGGCAGGCCAGGCAGGCGGCCAGTGCCCAGGCAGCCAGCAGCGCGCAGGCCAGCAGCCACAGCCCGATCACGATCAAGGATCCGGTCGCCAGCGCCGACAACGCGATGGCCTTGTACAGAGCCACGCCCAACACGCTGCCGAGCACGCCCGCCTGCAGGGCAATGGCATCGTGATGTGCGGGGGCAGGCGCGTGGAGCATGGTGGCTGGATGGTTCCAAGCGTGAGCGGCGCGCGTACTGTGCCCGAATACACATCCACGCCATGTGTACTTCGCCGACGGCGTGATCAGTGACGGCGGCGCGACAGCAATAGCCCAATGCCCACCACGGGCACGATCCCAAGGATCGGTGCTTTGTACAACGGCCAGCCATGCAGTACGCCCGTGATCACCAGTGCCGCCGTCGCCAGCAACAGGCCCGCACCCCAAACGCGTGCGGGCCAGGCACCGAAGAAGTGGCGACGTTGCGGAGCCGCGGCAGCGTTGGCGGGCCGATCTGCGAGCGCCTCTGCCAGTGCGTCCCGGAAGGTTGGGAAATCATGCATCGATGCCCGCGTGCGCTGCAGCAGCACGCTCGGTCCATCGATCAGGATCAGATCGACATGATCGTCCAGGTTGTAGGACCGGATCTGCTTGAACGGGAGAGGAGGACGGTGCTGGAATACCAGACGATCCTGTTCCAGTACCACCCGGTCCCGTTGTGGGGAATAGACAACGAAGCCGAGGATCAGCGGCGACAGCGTGAAAATCGCTGCCGCGCCCAGTGCCGGAAGCGGCCCAAGTTCGGGTGCGACGGCAAACAGGAGTATTGCCAGTGGTCCGGCTCCGGCGGCAACGATGGCGTACTGGTGATAGCGCCTGAAGATGCGTACTTCGCTGCCGATTTTCCGCGGCCGGGCGGGGAGACGGGAGCGGGCGGTGGGTGACTTCATGGACTGCGTTCGATCACGGCATTCTGGCAAGAAAGCGTGGCGTCGCGTTGCAATGAAGTCCATACAACTATTTCGAATCCACCCTTGCTGGACCCCTGTGTGAGTCCTCGTGCGCCTTCGCCCATGCATCTGCTCAGTCGAACTCGCCCTCGGCCGATTCCAACCGCTGCCGGTACGCCGCCCGATGCTGGTACAGGCGCTGGCACTCGGCGGACCGGTGGATCCGGCTGGCCGGTTCGTTGGCCACGGCGTCGCACATCCTTGCGATGTGGTTGTTGGACGCCAGTTCGGTCACGAAGAACACGGCGGTGATGCCGGTACCCAGCAGCACGACATAGAGCAGGCGGCTGAGCCAGCGCGTGCGCTTGCGCTCGAAGTGCTGCTGGAGGGTCAGGTCGAAGCGGATGATGCTGAGCACGATCCAGATGATCGCGACCAGGAAGCAGATGGTAGGCAGCAGGCCTCGCCAGAGTCCTGCTTCGTACACCGACTCGCTGTAGTGAACTGCTGCCCCGGCACCTGCGATGGCGATCGCCAGCGCCCAGTTACGGCCCAGCGAGAGCAGGTCATCGAGCAGCTTCTCCCGGTTCCTGGTCGATCCTGCTGCCACGTGGGTTCCGTCTCCATGCTGCGACCGGCGGCGGAACTGCCGCCGATCCTGCAGATGGTGGAGCATCGCTGCGGCGATGAGAAGACCGCGCGGCTCAGTGTGCGAGGGCGCGGGCGCCGATCCAGCGCCGGTAGCGGCGGGTCCGACACTTTGCGGCCGCCTGTGCCAGCAGCAGGGCCCATACCGGTGAAATCGTGGGTGCGGTGGGGCGGTGCCGGCTCAACCGGCCCAGCTGATACTTCACTGCGGCCATGTGCGCACTGGCCGCCAGCGGCTTGCTGCGCCAGTTGATGTTGCGCAGTGTCGGCACCGGATCGCGGCCCTGCTGCCAGTGCTGCGGCAGATCCGGCTTGATCGCCAGCGCCGTGGCGATGCCGATCATGGCCACGCCGCTGGCCAGCACCTGCTCTGCCACTTCTCGGCGGCGGATGCCGCCGGTGACCATCAGCGGCATCGTTGCCACCGTGGCGATCTCGCGCGCGAATTCGAGGAAGTACGCTTCGCGGGCCACGCTGCGCTGGTCGCGTGCGGCGCCGGTCATGGCCGGTGCTTCATAGCTGCCGCCAGACAGTTCGACCAGATCCACGCCGAGGGGCGCCAGCATCTCGACCACGTCGCGCGCGTCCTCGGGCGAGAAGCCACCCCGCTGGAAGTCGGCGGAGTTGAGCTTCACCGCCACCACGAACGTGGGCGCCACCGCCGCGCGCACACCCTGCACGATCTCCAGCAGCAGGCGTGCACGGTTCTGCAGGCTGCCACCCCAGCGGTCATCGCGGCGGTTCGACAGCGGCGACAGGAACTGGCTGAGCAGGTAGCCGTGCGCGGCATGGATCTCCACGCCGCTGAAACCGGCGCGCTCGGCCAGCTCGGCACTGCGGATGAAGCGGGCGATCACGTCTTCAATATCCGCCTCGGTCATCGCCCGCGGCGGCGCGAACTGTTTGGACAGTGCGCCCATGTCCAAGGGGACCGCCGAAGGAGCCAATGCCGGCTGGCCGAGCGCGGCCGGCATCTGCCGCCCGGGGTGGTTGATCTGCATCCACATCTGCACCCCGCGCGAGCGCGCGGCGTCGGCCCAGGCGATGAAACGCTCCAGGTGGCGATCGTCCTCCAGCACCACGCCGCCGGGGCCGGTCATGGCGCGGCCATCAACCATCACGTTGCCGGTGATGATCAGTCCGGCGCCGCCGTCGGCCCAGCGCTGGTACAACTGCAGCAGCGCTTCGGAGGGGGCGTGGTCGGCGTCGGCCATGTTCTCCTCCATCGCCGCCTTGGCGATGCGGTTGCGGATGAGGGCGCCGGAAGGCAGCGCCAGGGGCGAGAACAGCGACATGGGACAGCTCCAGGACAGGGGAATGGCGCTACGCTAACCTTCAAGCTTTATTGAAGGTCAATGGGTTCCGATGTCGAGGATTCAGGCAGATGAAGATCGGTGAGCTGGCCCGCCGCACGGGCCTGGCGGCGTCACGCATCCGCTTCTATGAGGAGGCAGGGTTGCTGGTCGTCCAGCGGCAGGCCAACGGCTACCGCGACTACCCGGAGCAGGCGGTGCTGCTGCTGGAGCTGATTACCGGTGCGCAGCGCGCCGGCTTCAGCCTGGAGGAGATACGCGCCTTGCTGCCACCGGACATGGGCCAGTGGCAGCACGACGCATTGATCTCGATGCTGCAGCAGAAGGTGGCCGACATCGAGGCGCTGCAGTTGCGGCTGGCAGAGAGCCGGGCGCACCTGCTGGCCCTGATCGAGGACATCCAGGCGCGGCCGGAGGGCATCGACTGCGCGGCCAACTCGCGGCGGGTGCTGGAGCGCGTCAAGCGCGGTGAGCTGGCGCGCCCGACACTTGCGGCCGGCGATACGGCGTTGCTGCGGCCGGATCGCCGCCGCCGCGCGGGCAGCAGCTGACGATCCGGCGCGAAGGTCAGTGACTGCCCACGCCGGCTGTCTTGCGCTTCTTGTCCAGCATCACCGCCACGCACCACAGCAGCAGGCCGCCGATGGCGGTGGCGGCACCGACATAGCCGGTGCTGGCCGGGCTGAAGCCGGCACTGATCGCCATGCCGCCCAGCCACGGCCCCAGCGCATTGGCGGTATTGAAGGCGGCATGGTTGGAGGCGGCGGCCAGGGTCTGTGCTTCGCCGGCCACGTCCATCAGGCGCGTCTGCAGCACTGCCGCCAGCGCGCCCATGGTGCCGACGGTAATGATCATCGGACCGATCGTCCACACCGACTGCGCGGCCAGCGGATACAGCAGCAGCATCACGATCGACCACAGCAGCACCACGGCGGCGGCCTTGAAGTGGAACTTGTCGACCAGCCAGCCACCGGCGATGTTGCCGATGATCGCGCCGATGCCGAACACGCCCACCGCCAGCGGCATCCACGATTCGGCCACGCCGGTGACCTGCACCAGGGTCGGTGCCAGGTAGGTGAACACACAGAACATGCCGGCGAAGCCAACGGCGCCGATCGCCAGCGCCAGCCACACCTGGGTGGTGTTGAAGGCGCGCAGTTCGCGCATCGGCGAGGTACGGACCTCGTCCGGGTCCGGCAGCAGGAAGCGCGCGATCATCGCCACGGTGGCGATGGCCAGCGCGCTGACCAGGGCAAAGGCGGTGCGCCAGCTCAGCTGCTGGCCCAGCCAGGTGGTCAGCGGATTGCCGACCAGGATCGCGATCGACAGGCCCAGCAACACGCGCGACATCGCCTGGCCGCGCTGGCCGGCCGGGCTGATCGCGGCGGCCACCAGCATCGCCACGCCGAAGTAGGCGCCATGCGGCAGGCCGGCGACGAAACGCGCAATGAGCATCGTGCCGTAGTTCGGTGCCAGTGCGCTGGCCAGGTTGCCGACGGCATAGAAGCCCATCAGTGCCAGCAGCAGCTTGCGGCGAGGGAAGCTGGCGCCGACGAAGGCGAGGATCGGGGCGCCGACGACCACGCCGATGGCGTAGGCGCTGATCAGGTGGCCGACCTGGGTTTCGGAAATCGACAGGCCGCGGCTGATCTCCAGCATCAGGCCCATGCTGGCGAATTCACTGGTGCCGATGGCGAAGCCGCCCAGCGACAGGGCAAGGATGATCAGGGTGCGCTGACGGGGCGTCAGCCGCGCAGCCAGGGAAGAGTTGGGGCTCATGCGGGGCGCGATGGGGGCGGGGAGCCGGTCATTGTACTGCTGCACCGCAACAAGGGCAGCAGCACTCAGGGTAAATCAGCGTTTGATCGGTGACACGTTCGCCCACCCGCCATCGCGCGGCGCGATCAGAGGCCCAGCGCTGCCCGGGCGTGCGCATACTTGCCGCGCAGGCGCCCGGCCGTCGCCGCGTCGAGCATCGCCAGGCGCTGCGGATCGGCGTTGTCATCCAGATCGGCCTGCTTCACCTTTAGTGCCAGCGGGTGGGCGGCAATGCGCGCGTAGTAGCTGTCCGCGTCGGGGGCCGCGTCGCGGTTGAGCAGGTGCACCGCCTCGCGCAGCGGGGCGGGAAAGACCTCGATCCGTGCGGCAAACGCCGGGCAGTCTTCGGCTACGTCATGCAGCCAGGCCACCACTTCGGCGTCATCGTCGCCGCGCACCGCGGCCGCCACCCGCGCCACATGGCAGATGTAAGGCTGGCCGGCCTTGTCCGTCTGGCCCGTGTGGGCCTCGGTGGCCAGCGTGCGTGCAAGTGCTACCCAGTCCATTGCAATCTCCTTGGATATCCGCAGACAGTTTCGCGCAGAAACCGTAGCGCTTGTGCATACGCCGATGACACTGCGATGGGCATCATGGCGGGGCAGGGGACGCAGTGTTGCCCCGACAAGGAGGAATGCGATGCAGGAATTCAGGCATGTGCTGGAAACCCGTGGCCGCTATCAGCTGGTAGCAGTGTCCTACGAGCCGGTGTACGCTCCGGGCGATGTGGTCGGCCATGCGGTCGTCGCCGACGATGGGGATCGTCTGACCGACCTGGTATCACTGGCCGAAGCGCGCCAACTGCTGTTGCAGCGGGTGCGTGAAGAGGGCGAAGAGCCCGGGCTGGAGAACGAAAACAACCTGCGGAAGAAGGCGTCGCGCTGGCGCCGCCGCTAGGCCGTCGCGCCCTCGTGCGCATCATGGAGGATTCGGGTGTTGCCCAGTAAGAAGTATCTGCTCATCGCCATCGTCACGCTGGCGACCCTGCTGCTTGGTTTCGTGTTTTCCGGCTACCTGGCCCTGTTGTTCCTGGGGTTGGACACCAAGCTGTTCACCTGGAACACGTACTACCAGTACTACCACGCCATCGGCCAACCGCAGGTTGCGCCGTTCGTGGGCAAGATCAAGTGGGCCGGCTACGTGGGCTTCGGCTTGCCGCTGCTGGTCCTGCTGGTGACCGGTCTGGTGCTGCTGCTGAAGAAGGACAAGCGCTCGCTGCATGGCGACGCGCGCTTCGCCACCGGCGCCGACCTGTCCAGGCATGGCATGTTCAAGAAGACCGGCCAGAGCATCGTGGTCGGCAGCCATGGCGGCAAACTGGTGCGGCTGGATGGCCAGCAGTTCGTGATTCTTGCGGCACCCACCCGTTCAGGCAAGGGCGTGGGCGTGGTCATCCCGAACCTGCTGGAATACGGCGAATCGCTGGTGGTGCTGGACATCAAGCAGGAGAACTTCGACCTGACCAGCGGCTGGCGCGCCAGCCAGGGCCAGGAGATCTACCTGTTCAATCCCTTCGCCGAGGATCGGCGCACGCACCGCTGGAACCCGCTCAGCTATGTCTCCGATGATCCGGCATTCCGGGTGTCGGACCTGATGAGCATCGCCGCGATGCTGTATCCGGACGGCGCCGAGGACCAGAAGTTCTGGGTCAGCCAGGCGCGCAACGCGTTCATGGCCTTCACCCTGTATCTGTTCGAAAACTGGGACGACGAGCGCAGCAGTGGCTTCCCGGGCGGCTCGGGCACGCCGACGCTGGGTTCTGTCTACCGGTTGTCATCCGGCGATGGCACCGATCTGAAGAAGTACCTCAAGGCCTTGTCGGAGCGTTCGTTCCTCAGTGGCAACGCGCGTTCGGCGTTCGCCAACATGCTGTCCCAGGCCGACGAGACGTTCGCCTCGATCCTGGGCACCTTCAAGGAACCGCTCAATCCCTGGATCAACCCGGTGCTGGACAAGGCCACCAGCAGCAACGACTTCCTGCTGACCGACGTGCGCAAGAAGAAGATGACCATCTACATCGGCATCCAGCCGAACAAGCTGGCCGAGAGCCGGCTGATCATCAACCTGTTCTTCAGCCAGCTGATCAACCTCAACACCAAGGAACTGCCCAAGTCCAACCCGGACCTGAAGTACCAGTGCCTGCTGCTGATGGACGAATTCACCTCGATCGGCAAGGTCGAGATCATCGCCTCGGCGGTGTCCTACATGGCCGGTTACAACATCCGCCTGCTGCCGATCATCCAGAGCATGTCCCAGCTCGACGCCACCTACGGCCGGGAAGTCTCGCGCACGATCATCACCAACCACGCGCTGCAGATCCTGTACGCGCCGCGCGAGCAGCAGGACGCCAACGACTATTCGGACATGCTGGGCTACACCACCATCCGCAAGAAGAACGTCACGCACGCCCGCGAGAAGACCCACAGCTTCACCGAGGAGCGGCGGGCACTGATGCTGCCGCAGGAGCTGAAGGCGATGGGGCCGGACAAGGAAGTGTTCCTGTACGAGGGCATACCGCATCCGGTGAAATGCGACAAGATCCGCTACTACAAGGATCGCTACTTCACCTCGCGGCTGCTGCCGAAAGTCGACGTTCCCATGCTTAACGTCTAATTCACGTCGTTAAATTTGTGACGTAGATTCATATTCACTGACGTGAAAACGTGAGTTGAGTCAAGAATTCGGCATTTGTTCATAGATTTTCAGACTTGTCTGACATGGAATTGACGCGTGGTTGTGCGACCCTGTGCATGCCGTTCAGAAATGTGTGATGGATGGCAGATGTTGTAGAGCAGGGTGGCCAGGAGTTTGTGCCATGAAACATGGATGGTTTCGACGTTGGTGAGGTATGCGGGTGTGTCGCCGGCAGTGTCTGGCGGCCCCGCGACTTGGTTGGCAGCCGTTGGCTGCAGGGGAGCCGGAGTGGGTGTGCTGCCAGTCAGTGCGTCGCTCCGATTCCGGCGTGCGCGACGCAGCGCCGGACGACCAGGGGACCAATGCTCGGGACTGCTTTTTCGTACGTCAAAGTGAAGCCCGTATGAATCGGGCGTTTATCGCGAAAATGTCCATCGCCGCAGTGGCGGCGTTGATGGTGGCCGGTTGCGCCACCAAGTCCGCTCCGGATTTCGGAGGCCGCTGGAAGCCGGTGAACCGCTTTGCTGCGGCAACCACCGAGATCCCGCTGTACTCCAGTTACGTCTACCAGGCCTCGCCGATGGATGGCACGCTCAAAGCCATGCTCGAGCGCTGGGCCAAGGATTCCGGACGCACGCTGGATTACCGCCTGAGCTCGGACTTCACCCTGTACGGCGCGGTCTCCAACATCGATACCACCAACGCTCAGCAGGCCGTGATCGATCTGACGGCGGCCTATGCAGCGCAGGGCATCTCCGTCTCCATCGTTGGCAACCAGATCGTTGTGCAGAGCGCTGGCTCGACGCCGACCGCGTCGGCACAGGGCGCTGATTCCAACAGCGGCACCTGAGTCCACCTCGAAATCATCGAACGTGCCGCTCCCCGCGCCTGTCGCAGGGGTGCCACGCCCATTGATGTTTCAGCAGTACGGAAGAATCCATGTTCCGCAAGAAGGATCCCGGCAATAGTCCCAAGGTCGAGCAGTCGGTCGCCAAGGCGGTCAGCTACGAGATCACCGTGGCCGACATGGCGCGTCGCAGTGAGCGCCGTGCCTGGTGGGTCGCCACCGGCTCATTGCTGATGTCGCTGGCACTGGCTGGCGGCTACTACTACATGCTGCCGCTGAAGGAGAAGGTGCCGTTCCTGGTGATGGCCGATGCCTACACGGGTACCGCTACGGTGGCGCGCCTGAGGGGCACGTTCCAGGGCGAGACGATCACCACCAACGAAGCGGTCAACCGCAGCAATGTCGCCCAGTACGTGCTGGCGCGCGAGTCGTACGACTCCGCGGTGATGGGGTTGCGCGACTGGGAGCTGGTGTTCGTCATGTCCAGTGATGCCGTGGCCGCAAGCATGAAGCAGCGCTATGCCAGCAACAATCCGCAGAATCCGTTCGTGATGTACGGCCGGGGCAAGGCGATCAGGGTCAAGATCCTCAGCATCACCCCGCTGGGCGTGCAGGCGAACGGCAGCTTCCGTGGCGCGTCCGTGCGCATCCAGCGCAGCCTGCTCGACAAGCGCAGCGGTGTGTCGACCTATCTGGACAACCAGCTGGTCACCATGCGCTTCCAGTACAACCAGAATCTGGCGCTCTCCGAACAGGACCGCGTGCTCAACCCATTGGCGTTCCAGGTCACGGAGTACCGTGTCGACAACGACTATGCGCGCGGGGTGCCCGTGCCGGATGACGGTGCCATGCAGCAGCAGGCCCAGGATGCCGCGCAACAGGCACAGCTCGCCGCGCAGCAGGCGCAGGGCATGTACGTTCCGAACAATCCGGCCGCTGCCACCATGATCGATCCCGCCACCGGTCAGCCTGTCGCAGTGCCGGCCAATGGGCAGATGCAGCCGATGCAGGGTGCGCCCATGCAGGGGCAGCCGGTCCAGGGGCAGCCGATGCCGGGGCAGGGCGCGCCGGGACAGCCGGCAATGATGCCGGCACCGAACCATTCCACCGGAAATGCTGATGGAGCAAGCAACCGATGAGTAGTCGAAAAATCAGGGGAAGCGCGTGGGCGCTGCTGTCGTTGCTGTCGCTGGTGTTTTCCAGCGCGGCGATGGCACAGGCAGTTGACCACTACGAGTATGAGAAGGACCGCATCTACCCGGTTCGCACCGGCCTGGGCCTCACCACCCAGATCGAGCTGAGTCCGAACGAGAAGATCCTCGACTACAGCACCGGCTTCAGCAGCGGCTGGGAACTCACCCGTCGCGAGAACGTGTTCTATCTCAAGCCGAAGAACGTCGACGTCGACACCAACATGATGGTGCGTACCGAGACCCATTCGTACATTTTCGAGCTGAAGGTCGTTGCCACCGACTGGCGCCAGCTTGAGCAGGCCCGTCGCGCCGGCGTGCAGTACAAGATCGCATTCGTCTATCCGAATGACACTGTGTTCGGCCCTGCCCAGTCGGCGGTCGAGGAGGAGGCGCAGCCGCTGCTCAGTACCGAGCTGGCCAAGGATCGCCAATACAACTTCAACTACTCCTATTCGACCAGCAAGGCCAAGAAGATGGGATGGCTGGTCCCGGTCAACGCCTACGACGATGGCCGTTTCACCTATCTGAAACTGCCCAACTCGCCCGAGTACAAGACCGGTATCTTCCCGGCCGTATTCGGTCGCGAGAAGGAGTATGGCGAGGATTTCGTGGTCAACACCACGGTTGAGGGCAATACGCTGATCGTGCACGGGACGTACCCGTACCTGGTCATCCGCCACGGCGACTTCGTCGTCGGCCTGCGAAGGAACGTGAAGAAATGAGCCAGCAGAACACTCCCGAAAACGATCCGAATCCGTCTCCGTACGGACAGGGGCCTGCGGCTCAGGAGCCATCGGCGAACCCTTACTACGGGCACGCGCAGGCAGAGGCGGCGCCGGATCTGGATGCCAGTGCCCCACAGCTTCGCTCTGCGGAAGAGCAGCGCTTGAACCGCAAGGCGCTGTTGTTCCTCGGCGGCATCCTGGTGTTGTTGCTGGCCATGGGCTTCCTGCTGCTGCGCAAGGGCAAGGAAGACGCTGAAGAAGCCAAGGCGCCGCCGCAGGTTGCACGTTCGAGCACCCCCGACCTGCCGATCATTGCACCCTCCGCGATTCGCGAGGCTGCCCGGGAAGCCGCCGAGCCCATTCCGATGCTGCCGCCACCGCCGCAGGAAACGATGGGCCCGACGTTCATTCCTCGTGCCGAACCCGAGCGCGAGGTCGAGCGTGGCCCGAGTCTGCTGGATCGCCGCATTGCCGGTAGTGGTGGCGCAGGCGTGGGCACGGGCGACGCTGGCGGCCAGGCCGCAGCAGGGGACAACGACGATCCCTACATGCAGGCCACGTTGGCTGCGCTGCAGGCGCAGAACGGCAATGCTCCGCCGGCCAAGGTGCGCCGCGGGCCTGATGTGGAGGATGTGTCCAATGCTTCCTACATCCGGAGCCCCGACGCGCTGCTGGTGCGTGGCACCTATCTGCGTTGTGTACTCGAGACCCGCATCATCACCGATCTTGCAGGTTATACGTCGTGCCTGTTGACCGAGCCGGTCTACTCGATCAACGGCCGCAGCCTGCTGCTGCCCAAGGGGTCCAAGATCTATGGTGCGTACGGTGGCGGTCCCAAGGGCAAGCGCGTGGAAGTGATCTGGGATCGCATCACCACGCCCAATGGCATCGACGTGGCCATGTCCAGCCCGGGCGTGGATCAGCTGGGTGGTGCCGGTCATCCTGGCCAGTACAGCGCGCACTGGGGTAGTCGCATTGCGTCGGCGTTGATGATCAGCCTGATCGCCGACGCCTTCAAGTACGCCGCAGCCGAACATGGCCCAGAGTCGACGACGGTTTCCAGCAATGGTTTCGCCGTTCGTTCGCCCTATGAAAGCGCCACCGCGCGCACGATGGAGCGTCTCGCCAACGAAGCCCTCACCAGTTCGAATCGCCCGCCGACTGTCACCATCAACCAGGGCACCATCGTGAACGTCTACGTCGCCAAGGACGTTGACTTCACCAACGTGCTCAACCCGCGCCGGTAACCCGAAGAACAACCATGGACGCCGAAGTGTCACCCCTCGCCCTCGTTTCCAGCGATTTCCTGCGCTATCAGTACGAAGTGCTGGGCATCGCCGAGTACATGACATCCCCGGAAGTGACGGAAATCTGCATCAACCGTCCCGGTGAGCTGTACCTGGAAACCCGGGCCGGGTGGCAGCGGGTGGACGTGCCGGGCCTGACCTTCGAGCGGGCCCGGCAGTTCTGCACCGCCGTAGTGAACGAAAGCAACACCGGCCAGCGCATCACCGATGCCGATCCGGTGGTGTCGCTCACGTTCCCCACCGGCCAGCGTGCGCAGTTCGTGATTCCACCTGCCTGTGATGCCGGCAAGGTTTCGATCACGATCCGCCTGCCGTCCAAGCACACCAAGTCGCTCACCCAGTACCACGAGGATGGTTTCTTCAACCAGATCCTGGAACAGGATGGCAGTCTGAGCGAGCAGGACCGCGAGCTGCTGGAACTGCGCCAGCAGCGCGAGTACGCAGAGTTCTTCCGTCGTGCGGTGATGTACCGCAAGAACATCGTGGTCTCCGGTGCGACCGGTAGCGGCAAGACCACCTTCATGAAAGCGCTGGTCAATCATATCCCGGACAACGAGCGCCTGGTCACGATCGAGGACGCACGCGAGCTGTTTCTGACCCAACCCAATGTGGTGCACCTGCTGTACTCCAAGGGCGGGCAGAGCACCAGCAATGTCAGCGCAAAGAGTTGCATGGAAGCCTGCCTGCGCATGAAGCCAGAACGCATCATCCTGGCCGAGCTGCGCGGTGACGAGGCGTTCTACTTCATCCGCAACTGCGCATCGGGCCACCCGGGCTCGATCACCAGTTGCCATGCCGGTAGCCCGGAGCAGACCTGGGATCAGCTGGCGCTGATGGTGAAGGCCTCGGCCGAGGGTTCGGGCCTGGAGTTCAACGTGATCAAGCGACTGTTGATGATGACCATCGACATCGTCGTGCATATCAAGGCGCATGCCGGCTCGCGCTACATCACCGGCATCGACTTCAATCCTGGGCGTGCCCAGGGGCAGGAGGGCTGACCAATGCTGCCAGGACTGGAAATGATGGCGTGCCCGGAAATGGCCGTCTCGATGGACGTGATGCAGCACGTCATCAACGTGGAATCGTCGCGCAACCCCTATGCCATCGGCGTGGTCGGCGGCGCCCTGGTGCGCCAGCCCAAGGCCCTCGACGAGGCGCTGGCCACCGTTCGCATGCTGGAGGAGAAGGGCTACAACTTCTCCATTGGCCTGGCTCAGGTCAACCGCTACAACCTGGGCAAGTACGGGCTGGATTCCTACGAGAAGGCCTTCCAGCAGTGCCCGAACCTGCAGGCTGGTTCGCGCATCCTCGCCGACTGCTACAAGCGCTCCGGTGGTGACTGGGGCAAGTCGTTCAGCTGCTACTACTCGGGCAACTTCGAGACCGGCTTCCGTCACGGGTACGTGCAGAAGATCTACGACTCGATCCGCCGCGGTCAGCAGGTCGCAAGCAACGGCGTCGCGCCGATTGACGTGGTCAGCCGCGGCGAGCGTCGGGTGGTCAGGGTCGAACATCATCCGCAGACGGCCTCGCCGGCCCAGGCACGCATCGTCGCCCAGGCCAGTGCGCCGGTGTACGTGCCGTCCAATGACCCGGCCCGGGCCTACACCGTTTACCCATCCACCGGTGCGATGGCCCGCGGCAGCCTGCTGAACATCGCCGACCAGGCGGTATCGCGCGTGGTGCTGGGCTCGGTCGATCGAATGATGCAGCCACAGGCACAGCGTGGAAACGACATGCCGCAGCAGGCTCCGCAGCCGTATCAGCAGCCTGGTGCGGCGCAGGGCGGGGCAGCCATGCCGCAACAGCTTCCCGGGATGGCTGCCGGCGCGAACGCGCCGGTGATGCTGCGCCCGTGGAATGAGCGTAACGCGCCAGCAGCGGACACCCAGAATTTCTACAACGCACCGGCGCCCCGTGCGCCGGTGCAGCAGATTCCCGCAGGGGATGCGGCCTTCGTGTTCTGACGAAGTCGTGGTGCGACCGGTCCCCCGGCTGGTCGATTCAGTTGTGTTAGTCCATCAACAAGGAAATCAATCCATGAAGCGATTCAATCTCGACCTCGTCCAGGCCCAGCGCACGCTGAAGACCATGCTGATGGCCGTCGCATTCGCCGGTGCTGTGTTCGCTCCGCAGGCCCTGGCCGGCACTGACTTCGGTGGTACCGATGGCAAGGTCTGCGGCTTCTTCTCCAACATCAACGGTCTGCTGAACATGGCCTCGATCGCCGTGGTCACGATCGCCGTGATCTTCGCCGGTTACCAGATTGCGTTTGCCCACAAGCGCATCGGTGACGTGGCCCCGATCCTCATCGGCGGTGTGCTGATCGGCGCGGCAGGCCAGATCGCGCGCATGCTGCTCGGCAAGGAGGCTGGCAGCTGCGAAAAGGTCGGTGGTGGCGACGGCGCTGGCATGGCGTTTGAAATGATCAAGCACGCCGTCCAGTACTACAGTGCATAAGAACGTCCTGTTCCGGGGATGCACGCGCCCAGCGATGTTCCTGGGCGTTCCCTACCTGCCATTTTTCATGGTGGCGGGTGGGTTGTTGCTGCTGAGCATGTACACGAACTTCTGGTTTCTGCTGACCATCCCGGTGGCCATTTTCATCATGCGGCAGATGGCCAAGCGTGACGAGATGATCTTCCGCCTGCTGGGCCTGCGCCTGATGTTCAAGCTCAAGGTGCGCAACGTGCAGGAGCATGATGGCATGTGGGTGTTCAACCCGAATCACTACCGCAACAAGCCAGCCCCCAGGGATTGAGGGCTGGATCCGGCCAAGCGGGCGTTGAGCGCCCGCCTGGCCAACTCCGCATCTTTGTCGGCAGTACCTTTTGGAAGCAGTCGTATGTTCAACCCAGATACCTCCATCAGCGAATTCATCCCCTTGTCGTCGCACGTGGCTCCGAATGTGGTGAAGACCACGGGCGGCGACTACCTGTTGACGTGGCACCTGGAAGGGCTGCCGTTCGTGGGGCGCGAAGAATGGGAGCTTGAGCATCGGCACAACACCTTCAACCGGTTGCTGCAGACGCTGCGCGCACCGGATTTCGTCAACGTTGCCTTCTGGGTGCATGACATCCGGCGCCGTCGCACCCTGAAGGGAAAGAGCTACTACAAGCAGCGCTTCAACCAGGATGTGTCCGACCAGTACATGGGCATGCTGTCCTCCCAGCGCATCATGCAGAACGAGCTGTACCTGACGATGATCTATCGCCCGGTGGTGGCGGGAAAGCGCTTCGTGGAGAAGTCCGCGAACGTGGACAAGCTGCGCGCCGAGCAGGAGCAGGCCGTCGAGAAGCTGATGGAGCTCGCCGGCAACGTCGAGGCTGTGATCCGCGACTACGCGCCTTACCGGCTCGGTATGTACGAAGCCAAGAACGGCGTGGTGTTTTCCGAAACGCTTGAGCTGTTCGGCTACCTGATCAACCGCATCGATGAGCCGGTACCGGTGCTGTCGGCGCCTGTGAAAGACTATCTTCCGGTCAGCCGTCATATGTTCTCGGCCAAGACCGGCGATTTCGTGATCAATACGCCCAATGGCGTCAATCATTTCGGCGCGATCCTGAATATCAAGGAATATGCCGAGGGGACCTATCCGGGCATCCTCAATGGTCTGAAGTATCTGGACTACGAGTACGTCATCACCCATTCGTTCAGCCCGATGGGGCGCCAGGACGCATTGAAGGTGCTGGACCGGACCAAGGGCATGATGATCTCGTCGGGCGACAAGGCGGTCAGTCAGATCGTCGAACTCGACCAGGCGATGGATCATCTGTCGTCAGGCAACTTCGTGCTGGGCGAATACCACTTCATCATCGCGGTGTATGGCGACAGCCAGGCGAAGCTGTCGCAGAACGTGGCCTCGACCCGTGCCGAGCTGTCCAACGCCGGTTTCGTGTCGACCAAGGAGGATCTGGCAGTCACCTCGTCGTTCTATTCGCAGCTGCCGGCCAACTGGCGCTTCCGCACGCGGCTGGCCAACGTCAGCTCGCTGAATTTCCTCGGCCTGTCGCCGCTGCACAACTTCGCCACCGGCAAGCAGCACAACAACCCGTGGGGCGACTGCGTGACCACGCTGCAGACCACCAACGGCCAGCCGTACTACTTCAATTTCCATGCCACCCATCCATCCGAGAATTCGCTGGGTGAGAAGGCGATCGCCAACACCATGGTGATCGGCAAGTCCGGTACCGGCAAGACCGCGCTGATCAACTTCCTGCTCAGCCAGGTTCAGAAGTATGAGCCGTCACCGACCATCTTCTTCTTCGACAAGGACCGTGGTGCGGAGATCTTCGTGCGTGCCTGCGGTGGCAATTATCTGGCCCTGGAGAACGGTGCGCCGACCGGCTTCAACCCGTTCCAGTGCGAGAACAACGAAGCGAACGTGCAGTTCCTGGCCGACCTGATCAAGGTGCTGGCCGGCAAGCGCGAGTACAGCGCCCGCGAGGAAGAGGACATCTACCGTGCGGTGGAGAGCATGCTCGATACGCCGATGCATCTGCGCAGCATGACCAACTTCCAGAAGAGCCTGCCCAACATGGGCGACGACGGCCTCTATGCGCGCATGCGCCGTTGGACTTCGGGCAATTCGCTGGGTTGGGTCTTCGACAATCCGATCGATACGGTGGATCTGAGCAAGGCCAACATCATCGGCTTCGACTACACCGACATCATCGACAATCCCGAAGTGCGCGTGCCGGTCATCAATTACCTGCTGCACCGCCTGGAATCGCTGATCGACGGTCGACCGCTGATCTATGTAATGGACGAATTCTGGAAGATCCTGGACGGCGAGGGTGGCCTGAAGGAGTTCGCGAAGAACAAGCAGAAGACCATCCGTAAGCAGAACGGCCTGGGCATCTTCGCCACGCAGAGCCCGGAAGACGCGCTGAAGAGTGATATCTCCGCTGCCCTGATCGAGCAGACCGCCACGCTCATCCTGCTGCCGAACCCGAACGCCAGCAAGAGCGACTACATGGACGGCCTGAAGTTGACCGAGGCGGAGTTCAAGGTGGTCACGGCACTGGACGAGCGCTCGCGCTGCTTCCTGGTCAAGCAGGGTCATGCTTCCAGTGTCTGCCAGCTCAACCTGCGTGGCATGGACGACATCCTGTCGGTGATCTCGGCCTCGACCGACAACATCGACATCATGCATCGGGTGCTGCAGAGGGCTGCAGTCCGCAATCGGATCACCGTGGACGAACTCACGCCGGAACAGTGGCTGGAGGACTTCTACAAGAACCGAAAGGGCTCTGGTAAAGCCAAGGCCTCTGCCGAAACCGATGCGGCTTGAAAGCCCTGGATCAGACAGCGCCGAATGAAATCCATTCCCCTGGAGAAGAACATGAGCATGACATCCCGAAATCACAAGCGCCACCGCGGTCTGCGTCAGAAGCGCCTGGCAGCCATCCTGCTGGGGAGCATGGTCATGTTCTCCACCACGTCGGTTTCGGCCGGTGGTTACCCTGTCTTCGACCTCAGTAATCTCATGCAGGCACTGAAGGACTTTGCCCAAGGGAAGGCGCAAATGAAGGCTGACGGGCTGGAGTACGCGGCTCAGGTAACTCGGTGGAGAAGGACGTTCCAGGAGTACCAAAATGCGCTTGTCCAGATCCAGGGCATGATCAACAACTTCGGCTTGCCGCCAGGCGCCACATTGGAGCGGGTTCCAGACGACTATATGGTCGCCGACCTCTGCCGTACGTCGGCGGGCTTCAGCGCTGGCAGCCTGCTGAAGAAGTTTGTGCTGGATACCTCCGGTGATCTCTACGCGCAGCAGCAGCAGCTGTGCGTCAACATCCAGATGATGGAAAACCGGAAGCGCAACGAGACGGTGGATTTCATCGAGAAGACCATTCCCAGCATCAACGCGTCGTTGTCTGAGATCATGGGCTGGCGAGGCGGCGCCGATGGCAATCTTGCGGGAACTCTTTCGGCCGTGAACAGTGACTCCCTGCGTACGGCAAACGATATTTCCAAGCTGCAGCAGGAGTGGGAGGCGCGCATGCGGTCCTACGACGCCTATCAGGAGTCAATGATGGCCAATCAGCGCGTGCTGGCGCGCGTGGCATTGAAGGGCAAGCCGGGCGTCATCTCGCAGCTGGTCAAGACGGCCGCATTGGAACGCGCTTTGCACGTCGACTGACGCCGCTTGGGGCAGGTGCATAGGCACCCGCTCCACGAGGTTGTCCGGTAGGGATACATCAAGGGATTGCGGAAATGATCAGGTCGATTGCCAATTTTGATTTCAATGGCGGATTCCAGGATTTGATGGGGCACGTTGCACGTGTCCAATCGATCGGGGATTTCGTGTTCTTCAAGTTCATCTTCGACTTCCTGCGAAGCAAGATAAACAAGTTCGGCATCGACATGATGGGGGAAATGATGCAGTGGGTCGGCGGCATCGCCCTCACGCTCATGACCCTGTGGGTGCTGGTGCAGGGCTTCCGCATCGTGACCGGCCGCAGCCGGGACTCAATGATGGTGCTGGTGACCAATATGGCGCGTGCGGCGTTGATCGTCAGCGCGGCCACCACGATGGGCGCTTTCGGCACCAACCTTCAGAGCTTCCTCACCCACGACGTCAAGGCAGAAATCACGAAGGTCGTGACAGGCTCGAACGAGTCACCCGAAGCTCAGATCGACAAGAGCCTGGCATGGATGCAGGTGGCGCTTTCCAGTATCGACGCCATCCAGATCATGAATGACGGGGAGCTGCTGGAGGACAAGAAGCGGGCACTGTTCTTCATCGGCATGGGCACCGCAGGTCCAGCCATCACCGCTGGTGCGATGCTGATGCTGTATGAAATCGCCATGGCGCTGTTCATCGGCTTTGGCCCCCTGTTCATCCTCTGCCTGTTGTTCGACCAGACCAAGCAGTTGTTCCAACGTTGGCTGTTCTACGGCATTGGCACGATGTTCTCCATGGCCGTACTTGCAGCGATGGTTTCCATCGCACTGGACATGGTGGTACGTGTGGCGGCCACTTTCTGGACCACAGCGCTGGTGCAGGAATTCATCCTCAAGGAAAGCATGTCCGACGGCATGACCAGCCAGGCAATGCAGCAGGGAGGCATGGGCCTGATCCTCACCGCGTTGATCCTGACTACACCCCCAATGGCAGCGATGTTCTTCCAGGGTACCCTGGGCACCTTCATGGCATATTCGCAGATAGGCGGTGGTGCAAGTGCCTCGCCGAGTGCCGATGGTCGTCCGCCGGGCATGTCGGCTCCGCCGCCGGCGCCTTCCGCAGACGGCAGTCACGGTCAAACACAGCACAGCGCAACAATGCCGCGGCTCGATGGTAGCCGTGGGGCGCCGGTTCAGACCCCTGGCACACGAGGGAATGCATCCGGTGACTGATGTGGCGTCGCTGGCATCTTTTGAATTCGAGGAGCGTATGGGCTTTTCCGCATTGCACACCGTGGGTCAGCTTGCATTGAGTCTTGTTCTCTTTTTGGGTATTGCCTATCCCCACAATGCAAGCGCGGAAGGCAGATGTCCCCCCGGACAATATCCGATAGGTGATCAGGGTGTGGGCGGCTGTGCACCGATTCCAGGTGCTGGTGGCGCTGCTCGCCAGCCCGAGCCTGCAGGGCAGTGGCATAAGACGTGGGGCGCGATTGCGTCATCCGACGCAACAGCAGACGCAGGTGTTGCAACGGGTCGGCTAAGCAAGGAAAACGCGGAGCAGATGGCCTTGGCAGACTGCGGCAGGCGCGGTGCGTCCGATTGCCGGGTCATTTATTCGTATAGGAACCAGTGCGTTGCGTGGTTGGTTCCCAATAGCCAGGACGGAGCTTCCCGCGCCGGTCTTGCCAGCGCCAAGAATTCTGCCGAGGCACGGAAGTTTGCCCAGCAGTCGTGCGTCGACACTGGCGGGAAGGCCTGTCAGGTTGTATATGAGGACTGTACGAAGCCGGTCTATGAGTCGTTCTGATCCGGTGGTCGGATTGACGGTCTGGTAGCCAGTGCAACTCACTACGGCATCGAGAAGCTCTGTGCTTCTTGGGGCAGCTCCACTTCTTCTGTTTGCTCCAATATGGGCTGTGGCCAAAGGTCGCCAATCTTCTGGTCGTTACGCGATTGGGGAAAGGATGTAGGCGCCGCAGGGCAAGTGCTTGAGCAGTGTGGTCTTAGTGAGTCGTCTTCAGCTACCACAACCAGCGATCTGACGGCGCCAAGCCCTTCCTCCGTCAAGGCTGATAGCGATTCCCGCCCAGGGAAACTACGGCGTCGTTGCAATCAGTTTGTGAGGCTAGCGTTGCGAGAGGTCTGCGCAGAGACCTTTGGATATCGCGTGAAACACGGCAGATGATTTCAAGGACGGTGGAGTGGAAATGAGCAGAGGATATCTATTTGGAGGTCTGTGGCTTTTCGTTCTGCTATTGGGCATCGCGCCCATCGATTCTGTCGTGGCCGAGGGCCGCTGCCCGCCGGGCCAGTATCCGATCGGCGATCAGGGAGTGGGCGGCTGTGCTCCCATCCCTGGGGCAGGCCGGAGCGCGCCTGATGAGAATCCCGGGTACTGGGTCAAGACATGGGGTGCTGTCGCCAGCTCGCCTGGAGGAGATGCAGGTTCCGCCACTGGGCATCAGGCCAAGGCTTCGGCAGAGCGCCAAGCCGTCGAACGATGCCGGCAGGGCGGAGCTACCGACTGCACAGTCGTTTTTACCTACTACAACCAGTGCTATGCGGTTGTCCGGGCTGCACGACCGGAAAATGGCATGAGATTCAACACCGGGGCGACGAAAGAACAGGCGCAGGAGCGGGCAACCAAGGACTGCAAGGATTTGGGAAGTCAGGCTTGCTCCGTTTTCCATTCTGACTGTACCAAGCCTTTCTTCCAGCAAGACTGATCGGTTGTGACATCACACGGAGATTCAAGGCAAGGGCCGACTTCAGATCTTTGCGCGGTGATTCAGCTTTCGTAATTTCTGCTCTGCTGTTTGCTGCATTACTTGTTGCCAGCAACGCCTGTGCGGAGGGCCAATGCCCTGCGGGCCAGTACCCATCGGCGATCAAGGGGTTGGCGGGTATGCCCCGGTTCCTGGAGCAGTGGGAACTGCCCGCGAACCCGGACCTGCTGGCCAGCGCCGAGGACGCCGCCGAAGCGCGGAAGTTTGCCCAGCAGTCGTGCGTCGACACCGGTGGATGGGCGTGTCAGGTTGCATACGAGGACTGTACGAAGCCGGTCTATGAGTCATTCTGACCCGTTGATCGGATTGTCGGACTGGTAGTCAGCGCAACTCGCGATGGCGGCGGAAAGCTTCATGTGTTTGGGCGCAGCTCCGTTTGTTCTCTTGGCTCCAGCATCGACAGTGGGCAACGATCGTCCGCTCAGGTCATCCCACCCCTCACAATGGGCAGCAAAGGAATGGGTCTCCCCATGAAACGAATCCACCTCGCTTTTCTCCCGTGCCTGCTGATTGCAGGCCTGCTGCCGTTCACCGCGCTTGCCGAAGGCAATTGCCCGCAGGGCATGTATCCCATCGGTGGCCAGGGTGTACAGGGCTGTGCGCCCATTCCGGTGAGCAGCTCAGGCTCCCCGTACAACAATCGCCCCAACTGGGCGCAGACCGTGCGTGGCGTGGCGATGGATGCCCGCGGCGACACCTTCATCAGCAACTCGATGCGCTCGCGGGGCAAGGCCAAGCGTGCATCCATGAAGGAGTGCAAGGAGTTCGGGAAAGGCGAATGTACGTTGGCGACCCTGTTCCAGGCGCAATGCGTGGCGGTCGCCCACGCGGGCCTGGGCACTGAAACCACCAGCGTCGCCACCGCCATGTCCGAACAGGGAGCGGTCATTGTCGCGATGCAGCAATGCAACGCGAAGGCGGCATGGAAGCAGCTGCCGCAGGGACAATGCGGGATCGCCAGAACGGCCTGCACGGCGGATCTGTTCATTAGGTAAGGCGCCATTCACGCTAAGCCCCGTTTTCTGTGATCAATTCCGCTTTTCGATTTCCTCGCACTTCGACGCGGCAGAACGCCTCGCGGTAAGCTCCCCACGCGTCATGAAAATGACGCGCCAGTGCCGCCGAATCCAGGGGTTCTTCCGTCCAATGAGGACGCTGTCAGCCCCTGCGTCGGGTGACGCTCGCCATCATCGCGGTCTTGCCGTACGCAAGGCTATGATCCTGTCCGCGCAGGCGCGGATAAGCCGGAACGCGTTCCGGCTGGGCAGGGAGGCGGGTATCGGCATGACCACATTGAAGGAGTGGGAGGGGATGGAAGACAGGGTTGGCGCACACATGGACGATGCCCTGGCATTTGTTCCGTCCGGTGCGAACCTGCTGGAAGCCGTAAGGGGCGAACTCAACGGCGATGGCATCGAGTATCAGCTGCTGGTCATCGACCAGCCGACGCCGGAAGGGCTGGTGCCCGGCCAGCACGGGCCAAACCGGGTGCTGCTGTTGCTGCGCGGTGATGGGCGCGGGCGCTGGCAGCTGGCCGCGCGCAACGACAAGCTGGTGCCGTGTTCCACCCGAGGTGGCCTGGCCGGCGACCCTTTTGCGTATGCAATGGTCGAGAAGGGCACCTTCAGCGTGATCACCAACGGCGGTAGCCGCGAGCGCTGGAGCAGCACCTACCGGTTCCGCTATGCGCCCGCGGACAAGGCCTGCTGGGTTGACGGGGTGAGACGCAAGGTCGTGGATATCGAGACCGAAGCGACCAACATCCGGGATTACTCGGCGGCGGAGCTGGGCAGGGTGAGGTTCGAGGACTTCGACCCATCCAGTGTTGCCGAGGTGTCGCTTCCATGAGCCAAGCTCCAACCGGCGGAAGGGAATCCGCGCTGATGAAGATTCAGGAGTTGCACTGTGTCGACCGATAGAGAGTCGCAGCTGTTGCGACAGGCGACCAAAGCCGGCATCGACTCCCCGCTTGAACTGGCCAATTTCATGGCCCAGGCAGGGCACGAGTCGCGCGGCTTGAGCCGGCTCAACGAGAGCTTCAACTTCACCCGGGGAATCTCGCAGATCCCGGTGGAGGCTGCGTGGCGCAATGGCAACGCCGCGTTGGAGAGCGCCCGCCAGGAAGCGCTGCGTGGTCGCCCGGAAAACCTGGCTGAGTTGATGTACGGCGGGCGCATGGGCAACGACGCGCCTGGTGACGCGCTGAAGTACCACGGCCGCGGCTATCTGCCATTGGTCGGCAAGGAGAATTACGAGCGTGCCGGCAAGGCGCTGGATCTGGACCTGGTGAATCAACCGGAGCTGGCAGCGCAGCCCGAGCACGCAGGCCGTATTGCCGTATGGCAGTGGCAGACACGGGTGCCGGAGGGGGCGCGCCATGATGTGCGAGAAGCAACTTATGCGCTCAACGGCGCGCTCAATGGCATCGAGGCGCGCCGGCAGCGATTTGAGGTCTGGCAGCAGAAGTTGACGCCGGACGTGATGGCGCGACTGGATCGCGGCGAAGTCGGTGCGCCGGCGCAGACCGTTGCACGCGACATGTCGCATGCCGGTGAGCCCGGCAACGCATTGTTCGAGGATGCGCGCCAGCACCTGCGGCAGATGGGGCCGCAAAGTGGACTGCGCAGTGCACAGGAGCTCGACAATACCGCTGGCGCATTGGCGCTGGGGGCGCAGAAGGCCGGCCTGTCGCGCATCGATCATCTGCTGGCGGGCAACGACGGCCGTACGCTGTTTGCAGTGCAGGGCGCGCTGGGTGATCCGGCCATGCTGCGTGCGTCTGTTGACCGGGAGCAGGCCTCCCAGCAGTCACTGGCGCAGAGCAGCCAGCAGTTGGCGGCCAGCGTTGCGCAGCAGGATCCGACGGCCGCGCTCGCCCGCGAGCAGGAGCAGCGTTCTCGATCCCTGTAGCACTTGGTGCCGGCGGGCAGGGTGCCCGCCGTTGTTTTGCGTACGACGCGTGGCGCCCTGTGGCGCCGACATGGAAACCCACCCGTAAGGACACCACATGCGAATCGTTCCCTTGAATGCCCTGCAGGCCGCTGCCCGCTGCAATGCATCCGCGCGCCGCCTGCCGCCGCTCTGGCTGCTGTCACTTGGACTTGCCGCAGCCTCGGCACAGGCTCAGGAGACAGCGCCGCCCGTCGCGGAAACGCACGCCACGGCACAGGCGATCGCTGATGCGCCTACAGGGACGGCACCGCCTGCCACCGTCTAGCGAACCGTTCCGGCGGCAGCACCCGCACCGCCCGCATTGGCCATCGTGCCATTGCCGCCCGAGCGGGCGACCGAGCGGGCGCTCGGTGCGCGCTGCCCGGTGGATCTGGCCGGGCGACTGGCGACCCAGGGCGACCTGCTGACCGGCGCCTGCCAGGGCACCATGCCGGCGCATCTGGCCGCTCTGCTGGTTGCGCTGCCCGAGCAGGACATCCACCCGCCGCGCAACTGGCGCGAGCGAGAGGTACAGCAGAAGGCCTGGTTCAAGGCGGTGCCTGGGTACGGCCAGCGCCCGGACTTCATCGTGCGGATGGGCGACGTCTGGGTGCGCTCGCTGGAAGGGCGCGACGCCGACAGCACGTTCTACCTGGTGTCCGCGCCGTTCACCTGCAGCGACCAGGTCGCCAACCGCGACGACTACAGCGCGGAGCCGGTACGTGTGCCAGCGGGTAGCTGCCGCGAGGCGTATGTGGGCCAGCGTGTGTACCAGGTGCGTGGTGATGCGCCGCCGAGGGATGTTACCGCCGAAGCGATGCCGGCCATGCCACAGGTGACCGAGGCGGATCGCGCACGCCAGCTGGCGCGTGGGGGCAGGCTCACGCTGGATCACAGCAAGCTGCAGTTCGGGCCGGCCATGCGTTGGTTCGTGCAGTATCCGGAGACGGTGCCGAAGGGTGGGGCGCGTGCGTTCAGTGACTGGAACCGCGAGCATCTCGCCTTCGTGGTCTGGACCGGCGATCGCTTCGAGTTGCGCGACAAGGTCTCGCGCAGCCAGTGGCCGTGTGATCCGGTCGCGCCGGGCGATCGCGCCTGCGGCGGCTTCCCGGATTCCGGGCCGGATCTGTTCGTGACCGCCAGTGCATCTGCGCCGGTCGCGGCCACCAGCCCCTGAGTCACGGTGCTGAGGCGGGAGCCGGAATGACCGGCTCCCGCGCTGTCCATCAGGCCTGCAGGCTGCGGGTCTGATGCTGCTGCTGTTCCAGCTGTTGGTCGCGCTCCAGCGCAAGGCGCTGGCCTGCAGCCTGCTGGTCGATGCGCTGGCTGCTCTGTTCCAGCGGCGTGTTCATCGCCACTGCCGTATCCACCGACACGCGAAGGTGGGCGGGGTCACCGCCCTGGCCCTGCACGGCGAAGCTGCGCGAGGCATCGGCGTTCATCACCACTTCGTCGATGCGCTTGCCGCCTGCTGCGTGCATCTCCGCCGCCAGGCTGCCCGCCAGCTGCGTACTCATCACGTCCGGCACGCGGCCAACGCGCACGTCATGTGCGTGCACGCCGCGGATCGCGTCGTTGAACAGCGGGTTACCCAGGTGGTTGGCATCGTCCATGCGCAGCATGCTGGTGTGATGGCCATTCTTCTCCGCTTCGCGGCGTGCCGGTTCACCGGGCTGCAGCGGGCCGCGGATGTGGTCGTACAGATCGATGGCGCCGCCCGGGATGCCGCGTGCAGCGCGGGTGACGCCGCGACGCAGTGACTCGACGTCGTCGCGATACTCCTCGATCATCTTGGCGTTGTCTTTCGCCAGCTTCTGCGTTTCCGGGTGCTTCAGCACCGAGCCTTCGTTGAGGAAGTTGCCCAGCTTGTGCGCACCGAACGAGCTGGTGGCCGCGATGATCGGGCGGTCCGGAATCAGATCACGCAGGGCGTGATTGCTGAAGCCGTTTGCCGCGAGCGTCTTGATCTCGTCGGGCTTGGCATAGATGCGTACCTGGCCGAAATGCGGTGACGCGGCGCTGACCGGATCGGAGGCCATGACGTGGTTGATCATGGTGTTGCCGCCTTCCGGAATGCGATAGCTGAGGCTGACCGCGCCGTAGGCATTGAAGGTCTCGCCCTTGACGTTGAAGTGGTGCGAGGTGATCTGGGCAAGAGCGCCGCCGAGGGAGTGACCGGTGACGGTGACCTGGGGCGCGGGCACACCGTTCAAGCGGGATTGAAGCGCGGCGCCTTCGAGCGTCCTCTGTGTCAAAGCAATCGCGTCAGGCGCCTGCACGTTGGTGCGCGCAACCACCATGCCGCCGTCGGTCAGAATCGCATCGCGAGCGATCTGCTCGGTGCCACGATGCGCAATGACGATCTCTTTGGTATCTACGCGCTGATAGACGGTGCCCTGATAGCCGTTGAGACGATTGTTGACATGCTCAAGTATCTTGTACTCATGGCCGTTTAACGTGACTTTTTCTTCTTGGCCGGGTTCACGTCGGCCGACGGCCCGATCCTTGTAGGCGTCATTGGATAACGCGGCGTAGTCCTGAGAGGTGATGGTCACGGCGCGACCTCACTTGCGGAGAGGGTGATCGTAAACAGCTTGTCCTGCAGATCAGCGGCGTAGTTGCTGCGATCGGGCTCGCCACTGGCTGGGAAGTTGGGAACGCGATCTGCCTTCGGATAGACCAGATCCGGATAGTAGAGCGTATGGGCGCCACCTTCGGTCAGCGGCTTGGCGTCGACGAAGGTGAGGAAGCGGGTCTCTTCTTCGGCACCCGTTGCCTTCAGCATTGCCCCGGCACCGGTGAACTCCCACTTGCAGACGCCACGACCGTAGTAGTCCTCATCCAGCATGCGGTCCACATATAGCGTGCCGCGGTACTCGCCCTCAGCGACCTTGCGCAGCTCCACCGGTTCCTGGCTGGTGATACGTGCAGCTGTGCCGGTGGCCGGCTCGATGTGGCCGCACTGGTCTTCGTTGGTGACGTCGTACTGCGCTACGCCCTTGACCAGTGCGAAATCGCCGGGGGCATCCTTCAGGCGCAGCACCAGCTCATAGGCCTTGCGCGGGGTGGGGTTGAGCTTGGCGAGGCCGCGCCCGCCCTGGGCGACATCGGCTTCAGCAGCGGCACGTTCCTGGTTCATGGCGGTCTCCGGGTTGCAGGCGGTCAATAGAAGCAGAGCAAGGCACGGAATCATCTTGTGGCGCAATGTCGGCCTCCTTGGGGGTAGGGGTTGTTGAACTGGCAGCTCATGGCACGAGCTTCTGCACAGTGGTGGTGGTTGAGAACAGCGCGTCGCGCAGATCTTCGCTGTACCCCGACGGATCTTCCTCGCCACTGGTGCCAAAGTTGGCGACAGTGTCGGCGCGCGGATAGATAAGGTTTGGGTAATAAAGCGTAAGAGGTGAGTCGCTCTCCATGCGCTCCTTGTCGACGAACGTAAGGAATCGCGTATCCGCCTCGCCGGTCGTAGCGCGCAACATCGCACCGACACCCGTCAACGTCCAATGGCAGACGCCACGCCCGTAGTAATCCTCGTCCTGCATGCGGTCGAGGTAGAACGTACCGCGGTATTCGTTCTCGTCGACCTTGTGTAGTTCCACCAACTCCTGGCTGGTGATACGGCTGGCGGTACCGGTCGCCCACAGGACCCGGCCGCAGTCCCTGTGGTTGCTGACGTCGTACTGGGCAACGGCCTCGACCACCGCGAAGGGACCGGGGGCATCCTTCAGGGTCAGTACCAGCTCGTAGCCCTGCTGCGGTGACGGGTTGAGCTTGGCCAGGCCGCGTCCACCTGCGGCAACGTCACGCTCTGCGTCCGCGTAAGGCGAGCAGGCCGTCAGCGCCATCAAGAGGCCCATCGGTACCAGGTGGCGTCCATCGCGTGTCGGCGTGGCTACATCCATGGCGGCATCCTGCATCGTGCGTCCGTGTCCATATATCCTTCCCTGGTGACAGGTTTATCGATTATGGAGTGTTCTGGAAACCTGGCGCCAGCTACGGCAAGGTGTCGGTGACGGAATTTTGACGCATTCAGCGTTCGGCAGCGTCGCCGAATCGATTGCGGCACAGGCGATTCGGGGTTGACCAGGCGATTGCGCTTCGCGTTCGACATTTCGCCGCCAATTTGTGACAACGGTCGCCTATTCACGCGACTCTCACGCAAGCGAGCATTACGCCATGAACTACACCATCCGTGCCGAAGCCATTGATGATCACGCCACCCTCCATGCGCTCACCGAGGCCGCATTCCGGAACGCTGCGCACAGCAGCCATACCGAGCAGTTCATCGTCGACGCCCTGCGCGCGCGCGGGGAGCTGAGCGTTTCGCTGGTGGCCGAGATGGACGGGAAGGTGATCGGCCATGTGGCGGTGTCGCCGGTGACGATCAGCGATGGCAGCACGGGCTGGTTTGGCCTGGGGCCGATTTCGGTATTGCCCGCCTGGCAGGGGCAGGGCATCGGTGCGGCCCTGATGCATGCCGCACTTGAAGCACTGCGTCAGCAGGGCGCACATGGCTGTGTATTGCTGGGCGAGCCCGCCTATTACGGTCGCTTCGGCTTCTGTGCCGAGCCGGGCCTGGTGCTGCCGGGTGTGCCGCCGGAGTACTTCCAGGCACTTTGCCTGCAGCCTCCGTTGGCACAGGGCGAAGTGCAGTACTCACCGGCCTTCGAGGCGACGGCCTGATCCGGGCCTGGCACGTTTCTGCTCAGGGCGCGCGCCAGACGGTCGGTTCGGGTTGCGGCTTCGGAATGCGGTAACCGCCGATGTGTTCAAGCAGTTCATTGGTACGGCGCTGCTCGACCAGTACTTCACGCAGCAGGTTGCGCACGGCGAAGATGGCGAACGGCACCAGGATCCAGACCAGGCTGATGCCCAGCGCAAACAGGGTCAACAGGGCTTTTGCACCATCCATGCGGCATTCCTTGGTCGAAAGCAGCCACGCTAGCACGTGGCTGCTGCCGACGGATGTCAGCCGTTGTGCCGAAGGTGGATCAGCGGATACGGACGGCCTTGCGAATCCAGCGGTGAACGTCCGGTTTCGACGAAGCCCATGCGCAGGTAGAAGCCGACGGCCTGTGCGTTCTGTTCGTTGACGTCAGTACTCAGCTGCGGATGCTGGGCCAGTGCGTGCTGCAGCAGTTGCCGGCCGATGCCGGTGCCACGTACGTCCGGATCGATGAACAGCGCTTCCATGTGCGTGCCGTCGATCAGCATGAAGCCCAGCGGCCGATCCTGCGCATCGACAGCAACGGTCATCGGCGCTTGCGGCAGGAAACCGGCGACTTCGGCATCGATGGCCTGGCGGTCTTCGGCACTGAGGAAGTCGTGGGTGGCGTCGACGGCGCGGCGCCAGAGGTCGACAAGAGCGGCGCCGTCGTCGGCGCGGGAGGGGCGGAGGGTGATCATGGGTTCGCCAAGGTGCTTGCAAAGAGTGCGTAGTATGGCGCGTCCCGATCCAGCGCGCAGATGTGGATTCATCCGGCGTTGCGATGGCGGATGAAGGGGCTGTAGGTAGTGGCCTCCGCGCGCAGCACAACGCCGTCCTCGAAATCGCTGCTGTCGTTGAAGGGCACGGTGGGCCACTGCGGCCATTGCGCCAGGCGTTCGCGGTAGTAGTGGGTCGCTGCAGCCAGTGCCTCGTCGTGGGCCTGCACGCGCTCCGGTCCCAGCCCGGAACGCACGCCGTGCACCACGTGCGGTTCCATCACGTCGAAGCCGACGTAGCGCAGGCTGTACATCAAGGGCCACAGCAGCAACCGGGTATCTCCCTCGCGGCCGTCGACTGCGCAGGCCCGTGCCGATGAGCCGGTGGTGACGCTCAGCAACGCACGCTTGCCGCGCATCGCTCCGTGCTCATGACGCAGGCGGCTGTTGTACATCGGCCCGTACACCAGTACGCGGTCCAGCCAGCCCTTCAGGATGGCCGGCGCCGCGAACCACCACAGCGGGAACTGCAGGATCAGCAGGTCTGCGGCCCGCAGCAGTTGCAGGTGACGTTGCACATCGACGGGCAGCTTGCCCTGCTCGGCGCTGTGCCGCTGTTCGCGTTGGGCGTCGAAGTGGCCGGGATGCAGGCGATGCGGATGGTGGTCAGCCGCTTCCAGCGGATCGAAGCCCTCCGCATACAGGTCGACCACGTCCACCTGCAGCGCGTCATGCCGCAGTTGCTCGGCGGCCTGAGCGGCCAGATGTGCATTGAAGGAGCGGGGCTCGGGGTGGGCAAGCAGGATCAGGGCGCGCATGGGGCGAGGTGTTCGAGGAGTGTGCGACCATCCTCGCGGTGCCGGCATGCGCCGGCAATTACGCACCTTGAGGTAACCATGGCCTTTCCCGGGGATGTCTATGCCGCCGACTGTTCGGCACCCGATGCGCTGGCGCTGATTTCAGGCAAGTGGGTGATGCTGCTGCTGCCGGCATTGGCGCAGGGCCCGCTTCGCAACGGCGCGTTGCTGCGGAAGATCGAAGGCATCTCGCAGAAGGTGCTGACCCAGACCCTGCGCCAGCTGGAGCGCAATGGGCTGGTCGAGCGGTGTGACCGGGGCAGCAAACCACTGCATGTGGAGTACCGCCTGACCGAGGTCGCGCGCGGCCTGGTCGAGACGCTGTCCGCCCTGGATCGCTGGGCCGAGCACAACTTCCCGGCGCTCGATGCGGCCCGCGAGCGCTTCGACGCGCGCTAGCGGCGCCTGCACGGCCCCGGGCGTACAATGCGCCCCCGGCGGCCATCCTGGCCCAGTTGAAAAGCGAGAACCGCCATGACCGATGTCCTGGGTGTACCGGTGCACGATGCCGATGAACACTGGATGCGCCATGCACTGGCCCTGGCCGAGCGCGCGCAGCGTGAGTTCGACGAGATTCCGGTCGGGGCGGTGCTGGTGGGCGCCGACGGCCAGCTGCTGGGCGAGGGCTGGAACCTCAACATCGCCTCGCACGACCCCAGCGCGCATGCCGAGATCGTGGCCATGCGGGCCGGTGGAAAGCTGCTCGCCAACCATCGCCTGCTTGGCAGCACGCTGTACGTGACCTTGGAGCCGTGCGCGATGTGCGCGATGGCGATCGTGCATGCGCGCGTTTCGCGCCTGGTCTACGGCGCCAGCGACCCCAAGACCGGTGCGTGCGGCAGCGTGTTCGACCTGCTCGGCGATGCCCGCCACAACCACCGGGTCGAGATCCACGGCGGGGTGCTGGCCAAGGAAGCCAGTACGCGCCTGACCAATTATTTCCGCGCCAAGCGTGGCAAGCCGCCGCTGCTGCTGGAAGACCACGTCGGCGAGGGCTGAGGGGCGAACGGGTATGATGGGCGCCTCTTTCCTTCACCGGTAGGCCGCGCGCCTGCCCAGCAACGAGGCGACACAATGGCGGACACCGGCGCGGCCAACGAACGACTGATCTGGATCGACCTGGAAATGACCGGGTTGGACACCGACAACGATTCGATCATCGAGATCGCCACCGTGGTCACCGACGCCCAGCTGAACGTACTGGCCGAAGGTCCGGAATTCGCCATCCATCATCCGCTGGAAACGCTGGAGGCGATGGACGAGTGGAACCGCAACCAGCATCGTCGTTCGGGCCTGTGGCAGCGCGTGGTGGACAGCACCACCACCCTCGGCCAGGCCGAGGCGCAGACGGTGAACTTCCTGGCGCAGTGGATCCCGGCCGGCCTTTCGCCGATGTGCGGCAACTCGATCTGCCAGGATCGCCGCTTCCTGCACCGCCAGATGCCGCGCCTGGAGAAGTACTTCCATTACCGCAACCTGGACGTATCCACGGTGAAGGAACTGGCCAAGCGCTGGGCGCCGAGCGTGGCCGCTGGCGTCGGCAAGAACAGCAACCACACCGCACTGAGCGACGTGCACGACTCGATCGCCGAGCTGCGCCATTACCGCCAGTTCATGGGCACGCTGGCGGGCTTGCCCACGGCCTGAACAACAACGCCGGGCATGGCCCGGCGCGACCGGGTGACACGCGAACTGGTAGTGCCGGCCGCTGGCCGGCAAGGCGTCGGGGTCGGATCCCTTTCCCGCGGCAAGGGATCCGCCCCCTCTGTCGTGCCTCGCGACGAACCGTTCAACTCCCCGGCGCTAAGATCGGCGCCATGAACGAGCCCATCCTGCTTCCCCGCGACATTGCCCACGACGCCCGCGACTGGTCCGACCTGCAGCGGGCGGTGGCCCTGCTGGAAGCGCCGACCCTCACCGCGCGCATGGCCAACCTGGTCGGCACGCCGCTGGAGTTCGCGGTGAAGGCGCTGCCCAAGGCGGTCTCCGGTCGCATACACGGAGCGGTGCAGGCGGCGCTGTCCAAGTCCGCACAGGCGGCGCTGTGGAGCATGGACAACACCCCCGGCAAGGGAGCGTCGACCCGTTGGCACAAGCTGGCGGCAGCCACTTCGGGCGCGGTCGGCGGTGCCTTTGGTTTCGCGGCCTTGTTCATCGAACTGCCGGTGTCGACCACCATCATGATGCGCGCCGTGGCCGACGTGGCCCGCAGCGAGGGCTTCGACCTGTCCGAGTTCAGCACCCGGCAGGCGTGCCTGGAGGTGTTCGCGCTCGGTGGCAACTCGCCGCGCGACGACGCCAGCGAGACCGGCTACTACCTGGCCCGTGGCTTCACCACCGACGTGATGCGGCATCTTTCGGCCGAACTGGCTGGGCGTGTGGTGACCGGCCGCGACCTGACCCTGGGCGTGGCACCGAAAGAAGCTGGAAAGCTGCTGGCGAAGATGGTGGAAAAGGTGGCGGCGCGCTTCGGCGTGGTGGTCACCGAGAAATTCGCCGCACAGGCGGTGCCGATCGTCGGTGCTGCCGCCGGTGCAACACTGAATACCATGTTCACCGACTACTACCAGGACATGGCGCGCGGCCACTTCATCGTGCGCCGGCTGGAGCGCAAGTACGGGGAAGACGTGGTGCGCGCCTGCTATGACCGCGTGGCGCATGGCGCGGTCAAGATCGAGCCAAGGCTGGAGTAGCGCCACGCCATGCGTGGATGAGTCCTCGTGCCGGGTGATCCTTGCCTCGAGGGAACAATTGTTTTGCCAGTGCATGCCTGTTGCCTGGCAGCCGGCATCCCCATCCTTTGCGGCACTCCCCCCGCAAGAGATTGCCGCCATGATGTTCACCCCCCACCCCCTGGGCGCGCTGACGCTGCCCAACCGCATCGTGATGCCGCCGATGACCCGCTCGCGCGCCGCCGATGGCAACGTCGCCACCGCGGAAATGGCCGCCTACTATGCGCAACGCGCCAGCGCCGGCCTGATCGTCAGCGAAGGTACCCAGATCAGCCAGCAGGGCCAGGGCTATGCCTGGACCCCGGGTATCCACAGTGCCGAGCAGGTGCAGGGCTGGCGGCAGGTGACCGATGCGGTGCACGCCGCCGGTGGCCGCATCTACGCCCAGCTGTGGCACGTCGGCCGTGTCTCGCATGTGGCCCTGCAGCCCGATGGCGCGGCGCCGGTGTCTTCCTCGGCATTGCTCGCCGAAGGCGTGAAAGTGTTCGTCGACCCGACTGGGGCGGGTCCCGGAGCCGGTTTGGGCGAGATGATCCAGCATTCGATGCCGCGCGCGCTGCGCGAGGACGAGATTCCGGGCATCGTCGCCGATTACGCGCAGGCTGCGCGCAATGCGCTGGCCGCGGGATTTGATGGTGTGGAACTGCACGGCGCCAACGGCTACCTGATCAACCAGTTCATCGATTCGCAGGCCAACCAGCGCACCGATGCCTACGGCGGCTCACTGCAGAATCGCCTGCGTTTCCTGCGCGAGGTGGTGCAGGCGGTGGTCGAGGTTGCCGGTGGCGAGCGTGTGGGCGTGCGCCTGGCGCCGCTGACCACGCTGCAGGGGGCGGTGGACGATACGCCGCAGGCGACCTATCTGGCTGCCGCACACCTGCTCGGTGAGATGGGGGTGGGCTACCTGCACATTGCCGAGGCCGACTGGGACGATGCACCGCCGATGCCGGTGGCGTTCAAGCAGGCGCTGCGCATGGTCTACCCGGGCACGCTGATCTACGCCGGCAAGTACACCGCCGAGCGCGCCGAGCAGGCACTGGCCGAAGGCTGGGCTGACCTGATCGGCTTCGGCCGGCCGTTCATCGCCAACCCGGATCTGCCCGAGCGCCTGCGTACGGGTGCGACGCTGAATCCGCCGGATCGCGCCACGTTCTTTGGCGGTGGTGCGGAGGGTTTCACTGATTACCCGGCGCTGGAAGAGAGCGTCGCGGCCTGATCCTGGGCGCTGCCGGCCAGCGGCCGGCACTACCAGTGGGCGAGGGGTAGTGCCGGCCGCTGGCCGGCATTTCAGTCAGGCGGCGAGGGGGGTAGTGCCGGCCGCTGGCCGGCATTTCAGTCAGGCGGCGAGGGGTAGTGCCGGCCGCTGGCCGGCATTCCACTGCCGGATCACGGCTTGTCGCGCACCAGCGCATCAGCCTCCATGACCCCACCATCCTTGCCATGCAGGTAAAGGTGCATGTCCTGCTGCGGATACGGAATGTTGATGCCGGCCTTGTCATAGCCCAGCTTCAGCTGCTCCAGCAGGGTGACCTTGGTGCCGAACCAGTCGGCCGACTTCACGTAGCAGCGGATGCCGAGGTTGATGGCGTGTGCGCCCAGTTCGTACACCACCACGTCCGGTGCGGGGGTCTGCAGCACGCGCGGGTCGGCGTTCATCAGCGCCAGCGCGGTGTCGCGTGCCAGCTGGATGTTGTCTTCGTAGCCGATGCCGATCACCAGTTCGACGCGGCGCGTCGGTTCGGCGGTGAGGTTGATGATCGGTGCGGCGGTGATCAGCGTGTTCGGAATGGTGGTGTGCTGGTTGTCGGCGCCAGTCAGAACGGTCTGGAAGATGCGCACTTCGCGCACCGTGCCGGTCTGTCCGGCCACGGTGACCACATCGCCCACGCGGAACGGTCGCAGCGTCACCAGCATCACGCCCGAGGCGATGTTGGACAGCGAATCCTTCAATGCCAGACCGACCGCCAGGCCAGCGGTGCCGAGCACGGCCAGCAGCGGGGTGATCTGCACGCCCAGAGTCCCAATGGCCAGCACCACCACGATCACCAGTGAGGCGGCATACACCACGTTGCGCAGGAAGCTTCCCAGCATCGGGTCCACACCCATGCGCGCAGTGGCGCGCGGCATTGCATTGGACAAGCGACGTGCCACCCACAGGCCCACCAGCAGCACCACGATCGCGGCCAGCAACGGCACGCCGTAGGTTTCCAGCAGGCGTTCCCAGTCGAGCGAGTGGAACCAGGGCGTTGCGGCGGGGGCGGCGGGTGCTGCTGCGGCGATCATGCGGAAGTCCTTTGCTGAGAAACGGTGTCTGCGTGGGGCAGGTGCACGCCAGAAACACGAAGCCCCGCAGAGGCGGGGCTTGCATGCAGCAACAGTATCGGCCGACGCCGATGAACACGACGTCAGCCTGTAGCCATCACGGCATCAGCCGTTGGCCTTCAGCTTGGCCAGGCGCAGCCAGGTATCGACCACGGTGTCCGGGTTCAGCGACACCGACTCGATGCCTTCCTGCATCAGCCATTCGGCCAGATCCGGGTGATCGGACGGGCCCTGGCCGCAGATGCCAACGTACTTGCCCTTGGCACGTGCTGCCTTGATCGCCATCGACAGCAGCTTCTTCACTGCCGGGTTCCGCTCGTCGAACAGGTGCGCAACGATCGAAGAGTCGCGGTCCAGGCCCAGGCTCAGCTGGGTCAGGTCGTTGGAGCCGATCGAGAAGCCGTCGAAGATCTCCAGGAACTCATCGGCGAGCAGTGCGTTGGACGGCACTTCGCACATCATGATGATCTTCAGGCCGTTCTCGCCCTGCTTCAGGCCGTTCTGTTCCAGCACCTCGACGACCTTGCGGCCTTCTTCCAGGGTGCGCACGAACGGAATCATGACCCACAGGTTGTCCAGGCCCATTTCGTTGCGCACGCGCAGCACGGCCTTGCACTCCAGCGCGAAGGCGGCCGAGAAGCTCGGGTCGACGTAACGGCTGGCGCCGCGGAAGCCGATCATCGGGTTCTCTTCGTGCGGCTCGTAGTTGCTGCCGCCGATCAGGTTGGCGTACTCGTTGGACTTGAAGTCCGACAGGCGCACGATCACCGGGTTCGGTGCAACCGAGGCGGTGAGGGTGGCGATGCCTTCGGCCAGGCGGTCGACGTAGAAGCTGACCGGATCACCGTAGCCGGCGATCTTCTCATCGATCTTCTTCTTGGTCGCCGCGTCCTGGCGGTCGTATTCCAGCAGTGCGTTCGGGTGGATGCCGATGTGGCTGGCGATGATCATTTCCAGGCGGGCCAGGCCGATGCCGGCGTTCGGCAGCTGGCCGAAGTCGAAGGCACGTTCCGGGTTGGCCACGTTCATCATGATCTTCAGCGGGGCCGGCGGCATGTTGCCCAGATCGGTGGTGGTGCGCTCGAAGCCGAGCTTGCCTTCGTAGATGAAACCGGTATCGCCTTCAGCACAGCTGACGGTGACCAGCTGGCCATCTTCAATGACCTTGGTGGCGTTGCCCGAACCGACCACGGCGGGCACGCCCAGCTCGCGCGCGATGATCGCGGCGTGGCAGGTGCGGCCACCACGGTTGGTGACGATGGCCGAAGCGCGCTTCATCACCGGTTCCCAGTCCGGGTCGGTCATGTCGGCGATCAGCACGTCGCCCGGCTGCACGCGGTTCATGTCGTCCAGCGTCTTGACCACGCGGGCCACGCCCGAACCGATCTTGGCGCCGACGGCGCGGCCTTCGGCCAGCACGTTGCCGCCCTTTTCGGTCAGCGCGAAGCGCTCGATCTGGGTGGCGTGGCTGCGCGACTTCACCGTCTCCGGGCGCGCCTGCACGATGAACAGCTTGCCGCTGACACCGTCCTTGGCCCACTCGATGTCCATCGGGCGGCCGTAGTGCTTTTCGATGACCAGCGCCTGCTTGGACAGTTCCTGCACGTCCTCGTCGCTGATCGAGAAGGTGTTGCGCAGTTCGACCGGAGTGTCCTCGATCCTGACGCGCTCACCCGGGACATCCGAATACACCATGCGGATCGCCTTGCTGCCGAGCGAGCGGCGCAGGATCGCCGGCTTGCCGGCCTGCAGGGTGGGCTTGTAGACGTAGTACTCGTCCGGATTGACCGCACCCTGCACGACCATTTCGCCCAGGCCGAACGAAGAGGTGACGAACACCACGTCGCGGAAGCCGGACTCGGTGTCCAGGGTGAACAGCACGCCGGAGGAACCGACGCCCGAACGCACCATCAGCTGCACGCCGGCGGACAGGAACACGTCCTCATGCTTGAAGCCGTGGTGGACGCGGTAGGCGATCGCACGGTCGTTGTACAGCGAGGCGAACACTTCCTTGACCTTGTGCACGACATCGTCGGCACCGGTGACGTTGAGGAAGGTCTCCTGCTGGCCGGCGAAGGAGGCATCCGGCAGATCCTCGGCGGTGGCCGACGAACGCACGGCCACGGCCACGTCGCCGCCGCCGTTTTCGGCGCTCAGCTTGGCGTAGGCAGTGCGGATGTCCTGGTCCAGCTGCGGCTGCAGCGGCGCATCGATCACCCAGCTGCGGATTTCCTTGCCGGCGGCGGTCAGCGCGTTGACGTCCTCGACGTCCAGCGTGGCCAGCTTGTCGAAGATGCGCTTGGACAGGTCGTTGTGCGCGATGAAGTCCTTGAAGGCTTCAGCGGTGGTGGCATAACCGCCCGGCACCGAAACGCCCAGACCGGCCAGGTTGCCGATCATCTCGCCCAGGGACGAATTCTTGCCGCCTACGCGGGCCAGATCGGCCAGACGCAGTTCGTGCAACCACAGGATGTTCTCGTTCAAGCGCGATGCTCCGTTTGGCCATCGCCCGAGGCGGGCTGAGTGGCCGCGTCCGTAGGAAGAAGCCGATATGATGCCGGGCAGACCACTGTCGGCACAAGCTTGTGCTGGCGGCCTTTTTAAGCTTCGTAGGGGGTAAAAGCGCGCATGTCGACCATCCGCCCGGTGTTCTACGTTTCCGATGGAACCGGTATCACCGCTGAAACCATTGGGCATAGCCTGCTCACCCAGTTCTCCGGGTTCAGCTTCATTACCGACCGCATGTCGTTTGTCGACGACCCCGAAAAAGCGCGTGAAGCCTGTGCCCGGATCCAGGCGGCAGGGGAGCGGTACCAGGTCCGGCCGATCGTGGTGAACTCCTGCGTGGACCAGAGCCTGAGCCTGATCCTGGCCGACAGCGGGGCGCTGATGCTGGATGTGTTCGCGCCGTTCATCGAGCCGCTGGAGCGTGAACTGGCCAGCCCGCGCCTGGCCCGGGTCGGCCAGGCCCACGGCATGGTCGACTTCGACACCTACCACCGCCGCATCAACGCGATGAACTTCGCCCTGACCCACGATGACGGTATCGCGGTGAACTACGACGATGCCGACGTGATCCTGGTGGCGGTGTCGCGCGCCGGCAAGACGCCCACCTGCATCTACCTGGCCCTGCATTACGGCGTGCGTGCGGCCAACTACCCGCTGACCGACGAGGACCTGGAAAGCGATCGCCTGCCGCCACGCCTGCGCAATTACCGGCGCAAGCTGTTCGGCCTGACCATCGACCCGGACCGCCTGCAGCAGATCCGCCAGGAGCGCCGCCCGAACTCGCGCTACGCCAACCTGGAGACCTGCAAGCGCGAGGTGGCCGCGGCCGAGGTGATGTTCCAGATGGAGCGCATCCCGACGCTGAGCACCACCCATACCTCGATCGAGGAGATTTCCAGCAAGGTGCTGGCCACGCTGGGGCTGCAGCGCGAGCTTTATTGATTCCGGTAGAGCCGGTAGAGCCGGCCGCTGGCCGGCTGATCGATGGACCCTCGGCCGCGATATTGCGCTGCCGGCCAGCGGCCGGCACTACCCCAGGGCTTGGCTTGCGCATGTACGCCCCCACGTTGAAGCACCAACGTGTAGGATCGACCCATGGCCCGAGCCTTGCCCCGTACCGAACGCATTCCCCGCCTGAGCCGGTTGAGCTGGCTCATGGGCCTGTACGCGGAGAACTATCGCCATCTGGTGCGCCTGTTCGAACCGGCCGGACTGGCGGCGGGCAGCTACATTTCCTCGATCGGCGACGGCCTGGATGTCCGCCTGGACGTGATCGAGTGCCACCGCTACACGGTGGAACTGCGCCTGACCTACGACCTGGCCGACCCGGTCACCGGCGAGCCCGATCCGTCGGCCTACGTGCGCCTGTACCGTGACGCGCGCCAGGCCGAGACCACCCATTGCTACGTCGGCCGCCGCTGGCAGGACACCATGGGCCTGTACCCGCCGCCGGCGGAACTGATCAGCCACCGCATGCGGATGAACACCTTCCTCGGCAAGTGGCTGGAATACCTCGCCGAGCGCGGCCACGGCGTGGCCACCCTGCGCCGCGATCCTGATGGCGCCACTGCGGCTGCCGAACGCCGCCTGTCGCTGGTGCGCTGATCGGCCATAATCCACGGCTGACCTGCCGCTGGATGCTGCCCATGCCGTACACCCCGATCGTCGCCACCCTGGGCTACGTGCTGTCGCCCGATCGTCGCCAGGTGCTGATGATCCACCGCAACACCCGGCCCGGTGACCACCACCTGGGCAAGTACAACGGGCTGGGCGGCAAGATCGAACCAACCGAAGACGTTGCGGCAGGCATGCGCCGCGAGATCGCCGAGGAAGCCGGCATCGACTGCACCGGCATGCGCCTGCGCGGCACCATCAGCTGGCCGGGATTCGGCAAGCACGGCGAGGACTGGCTGGGCTTCGTGTTCGTCATCGACAGTTTCGAAGGCACCCCGCACGGCGGCAACCATGAAGGCACGCTGGAGTGGGTGGACCTGGACAAGCTTGATGCGCTGCCGATGTGGGAGGGCGACCGCAACTTCCTGCCACTGGTGTTCGACGCCGACCCGCGCCCCTTCCACGGCGTGATGCCGTACCAGGACGGCCGCATGGTCAGTTGGTCCTACAGCCGGTTGTAAACCGGCGAATCGGGAGGGGGGGGGGGGCGATCTTTCGATTGGGGATCAACCTTCCAGGTGGGGATCAACCTTGGTTGGCACGCTCTTCCGGTTGATTAATACCCGGGCAATATTGACGAACGAAAATTACCCGGGCAATATTCGCGCATCACCTCCGATGCCATTGCCATGCCTGCGTCCCGACTCCCTCCCTTCAGTTGCTTCGACGGCCACCGCCTGGTCGCTTCCGGTACACCGGAAGTGGCAGCGCTTGCGCTGAAACAGCTTCGCGCCGGCAACGCTGCCGGTCCGCTGCTTGTGTTCGACAACGCTACCGGCCGCACCCGTGATTTCGATACGCGCGGCAGTGACGCAGAACTGCTGGCGCGGGTCGTCGAAGCCTTTCCCGCCGCCGTCGAGGCGGATGCCGACGTTACTGCCGAAGAGGCGCTGGCAACTCCGCGTGGCCGCGGCCGCCCCAAGCTGGGCGTGGTCGCACGCGAAGTGACCCTGCTGCCGCGCCACTGGGCGTGGCTGGCCGAGCAGCCCGGCGGGGCCTCGGTAGTGCTGCGCAAGCTGGTGGAGGCGGCCAGCCGTGCTGGTGCCGACAAGGACCGGCAGCGCCGCCACAGCGAGCGTGCCTATCACTTCCTGCAGACCATCGCCGGAGACCTGCCGGGTTTCGAGGAGGCCATCCGTGTCCTGTTCGCGCACGACCGGGCGGGCCTGGAAATGGCGTTGCGCAGCTGGCCCATGGATGTGCGCAATCACGCCCTGCGCCTGGCCTTCGATGATTCTTCGGGCCACGCAGACGGCTGAGCCACTGCGCCGTTGCTGAGCGGCGGCGCCACCTGATCGCGGGCCACGGCCGCCGGCTCCCATTTGCTTGCTTTGCTGGCGGAAACGCCGGGCAGGGCAGCGCCTTGCCCAGAGAACCCCATGGACACCCCCGCACATCCCATCCCCCCGGTCGCGCCGCCCCTCTGGCACACCTATCTGAACCTGCTGCTGCCGATGCTGCTGACCAACGCATTGCAGCTGGCCGCAGGCACGCTGGACAACATCTACCTCGGCCATCTGCTGGGTACGCAGGCGGTGGCCGCCGCCGCAGCGTTCTTCCCTGTCTTCTTCCTGCTGCTGGCCCTGGTAATGGGTCTGGCGACCGGTGCGATGGTGCTGATCGGCCAGGCCTGGGGAGCGGGCCGGCCGCAACAGGCTCGCGCGGTGGCCGGCAGTGCGGTGGCACTGATTCTGCTGTTGTCAGTGCTGGTGATGGCGGTCGGCGGCGGTTTCGCGCCACAGCTGCTGGCGGCACTGGGCACGCCAGCGCCGATCCTCGGCGAATCCATCGTCTATGCCCGTGTCCTGCTGCTGGCGGCACCGGCGTTCTTCCTGCTGTGGCTGGCCACTGCGGTGGGCCGTGCGGTGGGCGATGCCAAAACGCCGCTGCATGCGCTGCTGCTGGCCACGGTGGTCGGCCTGCTGTGCACGCCGCTGCTGATCCTGGGCTGGGCCGGCCTGCCGCAGCTGGGCGCGGCCAGTGCGGCAGTCTCGGCGGCGCTCGCCTCGCTGCTGGCCCTGGCCTGGCTGATGTGGCGGTGGCAGCGGATGGGGCACCCGTTGGCCCCGGGGCATGAGTTGCTGCAAGCCATCCGCTTTGATGGAGCGCTGATCCGTTCGATGCTGCGCATCGGCATACCGTCTTCGTTGCAGATGCTCAGCCTGGCCATTGCCGAAATCGTGCTGCTGGGCTGGATCAACCGCTATGGCTACACGGCCACGGCCGCCTACGGTGCGGTCAATCAGTTGATGAGCTGGGTGCAGCTGCCGGCAATGTCCCTAGGGATCACTGCCACCATCCTCGCCGCGCATGCGATGGGAGCGGGGCGTACGGCACGGCTGCCTGCCATCGCCCGCACCGGGGTGATGCTGGGTCTGGCGATGCTGACAGTCGTAGTGCTGCTGGTGATGGCGCTGGCGCCATGGCTGACTGGCTTGATCCTGGCGGCCGCAGAGCCGCGCGAAATGGCCACGCAGCAGTTGCGCACGGTGGTGTGGGGCGTGCTGGCGATGGGAGGCAGTGCGGTGCTGGTCGGAGTGATGCGCGGCAGCGGCACGGTGCTGTTGCCGGCATTGCTGGGCATGGCTGCCGTGTTGCTGCTGGAGCTGCCGTTGGCGATGTGGCTGCAGTCCCGGCACGGTCTGGCCGGGCTGTGGTGGGCATGGCCGCTGGGGTTGCTGGCCATGCTGGTGATGCAGGTGTTCTGTTTCGCGCATTGGCGGCGCCGCGTGCAGGCTGGGTAGTGCCGGCCGCTGGCCGGCAATCCGCAATGGACGGAGCAGCCGGCCAGCGGCCGGCTCTACCACTCGGTCGGATCGCATCCGCCGCGGATGCAGGAGTTCTGTTTTGCTCGTTGGCGGCCGGGTGCAGGCCGGCAATCCGCAACGGCCGGAGCAGCCGGCCAGCGGCCGGCTCTACCACTCGGTCGGATCGCATCCGGCGCGGATGCAGGTGTTCTGTTTTGCTCGCTGGCGGCCGGGTGCAGGCTGGGTAGTGCCGGCACCCGGCCGGCAATCCGCAATGGCCGGAGCAGCCGACCAGCGGCCGGCTCTACCACTCGGACGGATCGCATCCGCCGCGGATGCAGGTGTTCTGTTTTGTTCGCTGGCGGCGGGTGCAGGCTGGGTAGTGCCGGCCGCTGGCCGGCAATCCGCAATGGACGGAGCA